>NZ_JBITVD010000006.1:0-325636 GCF_044542805.1 Acidovorax sp. NPDC077693
GGCCGCGACCGCAAGTTCCAGGCCATCCTGCCCCTGCGCGGCAAGATCCTGAACGTGGAAAAAGCCCGCTACGAAAAGCTCTTGACCAGCAACGAAATCCTGACGCTGATCACCGCCCTGGGCACCGGCATCGGCAAGGCCGGCGGCACCACCGGGGGCGATGACTTCGACGTGGCCAAGCTGCGCTACCACCGCATCATCATCATGACCGACGCCGACGTCGACGGCGCCCACATCCGCACCCTGCTGCTCACCTTCTTCTACCGCCAGATGCCCGAGCTGGTCGAGCGCGGCCACATCTACATTGCGCAGCCACCGCTGTACAAGGTCAAGGCCGGCAAGGAAGAGCTGTACCTGAAGGATGGCCCCGCACTCGACGGCTTCTTGCTGCGCATCGCGCTGAACCACGCCAGCGTGAGCACCGGCGGCGCCAACCCGCAAGTGCTGGCCGGCGAAACTTTGGCCGAACTGGCGCGCAAGCACCAGGTCGCTGAAAGCGTGATCCACCGCCTGTCCAACTTCATGGACGCCGAAGCCCTGCGCGCCGTGGCCGACGGCGTGAGCCTGAAGCTCGACACAGTGGCCGACGCCGAAGCCAGCGCCGTGGCCCTGCAGGTCAAACTGCGCGAGCTGAACGCCACCGGCACCCCCGCCGAAGTGGCCGGCGAATTCGACGTGCGCACCGACAAACCCATCCTGCGCATCAGCCGCCGCCACCACGGCAACGTCAAGAGCAGCGTCATCACGCAAGACTTCGTGCACGGCGCCGACTACGCCGCCCTGGCCGAAGCCGCCGAAACCTTCCGCGGCCTGCTGGGCGAGGGCGCCAAGGCCCTGCGCGGCGAAGGCGAGAAGCAAAAGGAAGAAAAGGTCGGCGACTTCCGCCAGGCCATGAAGTGGCTCATCACCGAAGCCGAACGCACCACCAGCCGCCAGCGCTACAAGGGGCTGGGCGAGATGAACCCCGAGCAGCTGTGGGAAACGACGATGGACCCGAATGTGCGGCGCCTGCTGCGCGTGCAGATCGATGATGCGATCGAGGCGGATCGGGTGTTCACGATGCTGATGGGGGATGAGGTGGAGCCGCGGCGGGATTTCATTGAGACGAATGCGCTGCGGGCGGGGAATATTGACGTTTGAGCGTCCCTGAGATGGCCATGGCAGCGGCGAACTCGCAGTTTTCGCTGTTTGCAGGGCAGCATGCAGTGTCCACTGACGCGGCACTTGGTTCGGCTCGCCAGTTCAGCGATTTCATCGTCTATGTCGATGAAAGCGGAGACCACGGCATGCAGACGCTGGACCCCGCCTATCCTGTATTCGTCCTCAGCTTTTGTGTTTTTTACAAGAAGCACTACAGCGAAAAAGTTGTTCCCGCGCTTCACCAGTTCAAGTTCGACCATTTCGGCCACGATCTTGTTGTGTTGCACGAGCATGAGATCCGCAAGGAGAAGGGGGACTTCAAGTTCGCCAACCGTGCTGCGAAAGGACTGTTCATCGAACAGCTGCACGGACTGATTGAGCAGAGCAACTTCATCCTCATTAGCTCGGTGGTGAACAAGGAGCAGTTGCGCGCCAAACACGGCGGCTTGCCCTCTAACCCTTACCATTTAGCGCTTGGCTTCTGCCTGGAGACCCTTTTCGAGTTCGTGCAAGAGAAAGGACAGCAGGACCGGTTGACCCACGTCGTTGTGGAATGCCGCGGCAAGAAAGAGGACGACGAGCTAGAGCTGGAATTCCGACGGTTTTGTGATCGTGCAGACAGGCTTGGCCGAGCCTTACCGTTCGACATCATCTTCGCAGACAAGAAGGTGAATTCGGCGGGCCTGCAACTCGCCGATCTGGTCGCCAGACCTGTCGGGCTAAGTGTCCTTCGCCCCGGCCAGCCAAATCGGGCCTTTGAAGTGCTGAAAAGAAAGTTCTTCTGCAGCGGAGGCAGGAAAAGTGTGGGCGAGGGCTATAACGGCTGGGGATTGAAGATACTTCCATCGCCAGAAAGCGAAAAGCCCCGGTGAAACCACCGAGGCTGTGACGCCGACCGGGAACTCCCAATCCACTTAGGCCGCGAGTATAGGCGAAGTCGCGATTTACCTGTCAATTGCGTGGGCTCCGCGTCCGCGTGCTGCAGTCACGATGCTCACAGAGGTCAACGTGTGTTATCCGCTGGGTTTGCCAAGCGTGATGCTGTCGCAGTTCACCAGAACCACAACGCGTGGTTCGACGTCGATCAGATCAATTTGCCATGATCTCCTTCTCCAATTGGCGCAAAAGTTGTTGAATACTCGACGCTACCTCGTGGATCATTGGAACAACGTCGGGCCTTGACGGCATGCCCACCCTCAATCAGCAACGCACCCACAAATACATCGCCGCCCGCCAGCAGCACCCGGCCTGGCTGCTGCTGGCGTCGCGGCGGGCTCCGCTGGTGCTGAGCTGTCTGGATGCCCTGTTCGAGCACCAGCGTGATGGTGTGGCATTTGATGCGGCGGTCCAGGCGTTGGCCGACATGCTGGCAGCGCATGCCAACGATGTGGATTACGAGATCGACAGTGACGACCCCTTGAGCCAGGCACGGCGCGAAGTGCGCGAATGGATACGGCGTGGGCTGGTGGTAGAGCGCGAAGGGCGGGTGTTCGAGACCGACGCGCTCAAGACTGCGCTGCGCTTCATCGCCCAGCTTGACGGGCGCATGATGACTTCCACCGCGTCACGCCTGGCGGTCGTGCAACGCGAGATCGACAATCTGGCCGCCGCGCTCGACCCCGACCCCCAAAGCCGCACCGAGCACCTGCAGCGCCGCATGGCGGACCTGCAACAACAGCTGGACGACGTGCAGGCAGGCCGTATTTCGTTGCTGACGCCCGAGCAGGCCGTCGAAGGCATTCGCGAGGTCTATGCGTTGTCGGTCAGCCTGCGCGCTGACTTTCGCCGTGTGGAAGACTCCTGGCGCGACGCCGACCGGCTGCTCCGCGAAGCCATCATCAGCGCCCGCCACCACCGTGGCGCGGTGATGGACCAGCTGCTCGACGGGCACGCCAACCTGCTCAACACCCAAGAGGGCCGCGTGTTCGACAGCTTCCACCAACAGCTGTCGAACCAAGCGGAGCTGACCGAGATGCGTCAGCGCATCCGCCAGATCCTGGCGCACCCGACCGCAGGCAAGGCACTCGACGGACTGCAACGCAGCACGCTCCAGCTGCTGGTGCAGCAACTCATCAAGGAGGCCAAGGTGGTGCAGGGCGTGCGCGCTCGCAGCGAGCGCGAGGTCAGCCAGTTCATGAAGACCGGCCAGGCGGCTGAAAACCAGCGCGTCGGCCAGTTGCTCAACGAGGTGCTGGAGCAGGCCCTGCGCGTGGACTGGCAGCGCCAGACCATGCGACGCCAGAGCGCGCCCTTGCCGCCGCTGGGCATCGCGGTGGGCCCCGTGCCGCTGGTGGAGCGTCTGCGCGTCAAGTCGCTGGAAGGCGGAGCGCAGGCTGCGCTGCTGCTGACCACCGAATATGCCGACCTGGGCCAAATGGACGGCGATTTCTGGCAGGCGTTCGAAGGGCTGGACCGCGAGGCCTTGCTGCACGATACCCTGCAAGTGCTGGTGGCCAGCGGCCAGCCGATGACGTTGGCGGAACTGGCTGCCGCATTGCCACCCGGAGAGCACGACCTGGAAACACTGGCGCTGTGGCTAGCGATGGCCCGCGAAGCCGGCGTGGAGCTGCAGCCGGCACACGAGCAGATCGACACACAGGGCGGCGGACAGCACTGGCGATTCACCGTGCCATGCGTAGCGCTCGATGGCATGCAACTGGCACAGATGGACTGGGAGCCTTGATGGAGCAAGAACCGGATATTTTCGATCGCATGGTCGCCCCAGTCCGAGCCCCGGCGCTGCAGGGGCCCGAGACGCGACCCGAAGAGGCCCAGCCAGAGCTTCCCGACAGCCACGTCGCCTCAACGCAGAACGCGGCAAGGACTGCAGTCAACGTACGCCAGGCGCTGCAGTTCTTGTTGGCCCACGGCTGGCTCGAATCCGCCACCAAGCCGCATCTGTTCCGCCTGATGGCCGCGCAGACCACACAGATCGACGCGCTGCTGGAGCCGCTGGATCTGTGCCTGCGCATCGATGATGTGCGCGGCCTGGCCTTTCTGGCGGTGGCACCTGGATACGAGAACGACAACGCCGACGAGGGCGAGCCCGATGGCTGGACACACCCGCTGATGCGCCGCCAACGCCTGACGCTGGAGCAATCGCTGCTGCTCGCGATTTTGCGGCGCGAATTCCTGCAGCGCGAGCAGGACAGTGGCATAGGCACCAGCGTGCGCCTGGCAGTCGACAGCCTGCTGCCGCACCTGCAAACCTACCTGGGCGCCACCGGCAGCGACATGCAGGAGCGCAAGCGCCTGGGCCAGTTGCTGGAGGGTCTGCGCACGCATGGCATGGTGTCCGATACGGACGCGCAAGACTGCATCACCATCCGCCCGATGATCGTGCACCTGCTCAACCCCGAAAACCTGCAAGCGCTGCTGCAGCGGCTGCGCGAGGTGGCCGACCAGCCTGAGACGCAGGCATGAGCGAAGAATCCTCCTACATCCTGCAAGAACTGCACCTGTACAACTGGGGCCCATTCGCCGGTCGCCATCAGGCCGGCATTCACGCAGGCAACAGCGCCATCATCGGCCCTACGGGCAGCGGCAAGACCACGCTGGTCGACGCGCTGATGACCCTGCTGTGCGCCAACCCGCGCTACAACCTGGCCTCCACGGGCGGGCACGAAAGCGACCGTGACCTGGTGAGCTATGTGCGTGGGGCCAGCGGCCAGGGCAACGACAGCGGCGACCACATCGCACGCCAGGGGCCGTGCGTGACGGGCATCGCCGCCACGCTCGTGCGTGGTTCGGAATGTGTGACGCTGGGCGCGCTGCTGTGGTTCGACGGCAGCAGCCAGTCTGCTGGCGACATGGACAAACGCTGGATTTTTGCCCAGGGTGCCCACCACAGTCTGGATGCGTGGCTGGAAGAACACCACAGCGGCGGCGCCAAGGCCCTGAAAAGGCTGGAAAAAGACACCGACGGCCTGCTGATGCACACCAGCAAGAACGCCTACCTGGCCAAGCTGCACAGCTTCTTCGAAGTGGGCGCCAACGCTTTTACGCTGCTCAACCGCGCAGCAGGCCTGAAGCAGCTCAACAGCATCGACGACATCTTCCGCGAGCTGGTGCTGGACGATCACTCGGCGTTCGACGACGCGCAGAACGTGGTGGACAGCTTTACCGAGCTGGCTTCCATTCACGCCGATCTGGAACTGGCGAACGCGCAATTCGTTGCGCTGCTGCCGCTGCGTGAACTGGCCGCGCGCGAACAGCAGCAAAGCCGGCAATCGGCCCATTTACAAACCCTGCAGCAACAACTGCCTCACTGGTTTGCAGCACAGGGCACGCAATGGTGGCAACAGCGTGTTCAGCAGCTGCAGACGCAAATAGCACAGCGGGACCAGGAGCTGCAGGCCGCACAGACCCGCGTGAACAGCGCCCGCCAGTATGAGCAGGGCCTGCACGGCATCTATCTGCAGGCCGGTGGGGCAGACATCGCCACGCTGGAAGAAAACATCGCCCTGGCGAACAAGGACCTGGTGCGCAAGCAAGCCCAGTTTGCCCAGTACCAGACGCTAGCGCGCAACCTGGGGCTCGCGGCCGATGCATCTGCCGCCGATTTGCCAGCGCACCAGGCACGGGCTGCAACGGCGTTACAGGAACTCGATGCCGATCAGGCCGCCCTCCAAGCCCAGGCCGAAACCGCCATTGCCGACGAGCGCAATGCCCACAAGCGCACCACCGATCTGGAGGCTGAATACGAGGCGGTGCGTCAACGGCCCGGCTCCAATCTGCCGACGGATTTCCAGCGCTTTCGCAGCGATCTGTCGGAGCATCTGGATGTGCCCGAGGACAGCCTGCCCTTCGTCGCCGAGTTGATCGAAGTGCAGAAAACACAGCAGCATTGGCGCGGTGCCATCGAACGCGCTTTGGGCAGTCACCGCCTGCGCATCCTCGTGCCGACCACCGCCATGCGTGTGGCGCTGAACTGGGTCAACCAGCGCCACAACCGGCTGCATGTCCGCCTTCTGGAAGCACATGAGACCAGCGCCATTCCCAGGCAAGACATGGTCGACGGTTTCGTGCGCAAGCTCAACCTCAAGCCTCACGCACACCAGAATGCACTGCGAACATTGCTGAGCGACCTGGACCGCCATTGCGTCGCCGATGTGGAAACCCTGCAGCGCACGCCGTACGCGATGACGGCACAGGGGCAAATGTCCAACAAGGCCGGGCAGTTCGACAAGCAGGACCAAAAGCGCTTGGACGAGGACTGGATGACCGGTTTCGACAACCGCGACCGGCTGGCGCATTTGCTACAAAAGAAGGAGTTGCTCGCGCTTGAATGGCAGGCGCTGGAGGCCAAAAAGGCTCAAACCTTGCAAGCCCTGCGCTACGCACAAAGCCTGCGCGACTTGTGGGTGGCCCTGCAAAAGCTGCATCTTGAAGACCTGGATACGGCTGCGGCCAGCATGCAATTGGAGCAACGTCAGCAACAACTGCACGCGCTGCTGAACCCGCAGTCGGATACCGCACAGGCCAAGTTGCGCTGGGAAGCGGCACAAACCCAAACCGGTGAAGCCGAGCGAACCTTGCGCACCCTGCAAACCGCACAAACACAGGACATTACCTGGGCGGACAACGCACACAAGCAGCTGGATGCTTTCCAGGCCCGGCTCCGTGGCGCACCTCCTGACAATGAAGATTTTCAGAGTCAGTTGGCCGACCTCGGCCATCGCCTGCCCTTGCTGGATGGCGACAACCTCCAAGCGCAAGAGCGCGATGCCAGCGCTGCACTGCAAGGCAAGGCCAACGAAGCCAGCAGAAGGCTTGGCGCCTTGCACACCGAGATCGTGCGCCAGATGGGCAAAGCCCAAGGCGAAGACCGTGGCGCGCTGGCCGACCACGCGCAGGAGGTGGAAGCCTTGCCCTACTACCTGCAGCGCCTGCAGGTGCTGGAAGAAGAGGCGCTGCCACAAAAGCGCCAGCGCTTCCAGGATTATCTCAACGGCACCTCGCAACAAAACCTGGACGCCCTGCTCAACGGCATCACCACACAGGTCGCCAACATCGAAGACCGCATCGCCGAACTCAACGACACGCTCCAACGCGTGGACTTTCAGCCCGGCCGCTACTTGCAACTGGAGCCGCGCAAGGTCGTTCATCAAAGCCTTCAGGAACTGACCCGATCGCAGGCGTTGTTGCGAACGGAGCGCCTGCGCGAAGACGGTGGCCACAGCCACTACCGCGCGCTGCGCGCCGTCGTCGAAATGCTGCAAACCCATGCCAGCAACCGCCGCAGCAAAGCCGCGCAAGCCTTGCTCGATGCACGCTACAGGCTGCAATTCGCCGTGCTGGTCCAAGACCGCGCCAGCGGCCAGATGCTGGAGCGGCGCACGGGCTCGCAAGGCGGAAGCGGGGGCGAAAAGGAGATCATCGCCAGCTACGTGCTCACCGCGTCGCTGAGCTACGCGCTGTGCCCCGACGGTGCCAACCGTCCGGTGTTCGGCAGCATCGTGCTCGACGAAGCCTTCTCCAAAAGCTCGCAGGCCGTGGCCGCGCGCATCATCCAGGCACTGCGCGAATTCGGACTGCATGCGCTGTTCGTGACGCCCAACAAGGAGGTGCGCCTGCTGCGCAATCACACGCGCAGCGCCGTCGTCGTCCACAGGCGAGGCGCACAGGCGACATTGGCATCGCTGCGCTGGGAAGAGATCGATGACTTTCGCAAGGCCATCGTCCCCCCATGAGATCGCCCGAGGAAATTGCCGCCAAGTGGGCTCGGCAATGGCACAGCGCCGATTGGCGCGAGCGCCAGCTCCTGGGCGGCCCTGCGGCGTGGCCGTTGGTGCTGCCCATCGGCCAACCCGGCACGCAGGTGTTTCTGGACGATGCCGCCACACTGCGTCGCCACCTGCAGCAGTGGCGCAGCATCGAGCAGCAAGGTCTGGGCATCGTGCATTGGCAAGAGCGACGCTACCGCGGCAGCAGCGATACGGTCGCCATGCCGACGCATTGGCAACTCTCCCGGCCCTCGGAATATGTCGCCGCCATCTCCCATTTGAAAGTCGAGGACCATGGGCAGATCAAAGCCGACTACGCACGGCTTTGCGCCATCATCTCGGGAGTCGAGCGCAGCGGTTTCCAGCGCTTGCTGGTGCGCCGGCTGGTGCAATGGCGCGAGACACCGACGGATGCGGTCGTTGCCGCAGCACGCGTCGCGCTGCATCTGGACCCCGGCTGTGCGCAAGGTAGGCCGCTGCGCGCCTTGTCGGTGCAAGGCAGCGACAGCAAGTTCATCGAGCGCCATGCGGGCTTGTTGACCGCCTTGCTCGACGAACGGTATGACGGTGAAGCGAGTCGCCAGGGGATGGTGGGCTTTCTCGGCGCGCTGCCCGAAGACGATCACTGGCTGTTGGTGTGCCCGCTCCACCCGGACCTGCTGCTTTTCTCACGCCAGCGCGTTCGCGCCAGCGAACTCCAGGCCACGCCTTTGCCTTCTCAGCGAATCCTGCTGGTGGAAAACGAACGCTGCCTGCACCAATTGCCTTATCCATTGGCCGGCACCATTGCCATATTGGGCGCAGGACTCAATTTAAGCTGGCTCGCTGCGCCATGGATACAAGGGTGCAATGTCGCCTACTGGGGCGACTTGGACACATGGGGCCTGCACATGCTAGCCATAGCGCGTGGGCATCTGCCGCATCTACGGGCACTGCTGATGGACCAAGCCACTTTCGATACTTTCGTGCACCTGGCCGTGAATGAACCTGTTCACGCAACAGAACATCTCCGTAGCAAGCTGCTATCCCACGAAGCAGTGCTGGACCGGCATCTGCGTAGTCTGAAAAACGGGCGATTGGAGCAGGAGTTCTTGGCTGTAGAGGCTGTTCAATCTGCTGTTCAGGCTTGGGCTGCGACATGAGCACAATTCGACATCAGAGCTACACCTTGATCATTCAGATAGCATGTTTACAGAGTGAGTGGCTCACTCCTGCTTCGTCTGCTTCCAAATCCGATCCGCCCGCTCCCAAGCCGCCTTGGCTGCAGGCTCCGCATCCTTCCAGTTCAAACGGCTGCTCTCGCGTTCGGTGTCCCAGCGCGTCTGCAGATGGTCGCGGGCGTCGTTCCAGTCGCGGTGGCGTCCGTCGATCACGCTTTGATAGCCGTGGCGGTACGCAGGGGCATAGTCGTCGTAGGTGTAGGCATCCGAGTAGTACGGCTCCCGGCCATACGCGTCGCGCCAGTAGGCGTCTTCATCCGTGGGGTTGACGGCTTCGGCCGCGCCCTTGCCGGCCAGGCCGCCCACCACCGCACCAACCACAGCACCCACGGCCGCGCCGATGGGGCCGCCGATGGAGCCAGCGGCTGCGCCCGTGACGGCGCCGCCTGCGGCACCGATGCCCGTGCCGATGGGGTGGGCGCCGGGTTCTTTGGTGATGGGGTCGAGGTTCATGTCGCGGGTGGAGTCTTGGGGATGGGTCATGGTGGTCTCCTGTTGGTAGATGTGCGTGAATACGTCCAGAACTTCATGTTCCCCAGCAATGGGCCACGCTGGCGTAGGCCAAGCGCCACAGGCGGCGACAGGTTTGGAGACCGTGGCACGCATAGTCTTTGCACCCAGCGCCGGCAGGTGACCGCAATGGCAGCGTGGACTGTGCCCACCGGGCCGCCAGCCGCCCAGGCACAATTACAGCCCCATGCGTTCCCCCATTGCCATCGTCGACGTCGACCGTCTGGACACCTGGACCCGCTACCGTGCGGGCCTGTGCGATACCTGTGCGGCCAATTGCTGCACGATGCCGCTGGAGGTGCAGCTGCCCGACCTGGTGCGGCTGGAGCTGGTGGACCCTTTTGAGGCCGAGCATGAGGAGCTGCGGCACATTGCCAAGCGGCTGCAGAAGGCGCGGCTGATCGACCACTTCAACCACAAGAATGCGGTGTTCACGATGGCGCGGCGGGCCAGCGGGGACTGCAACTTTCTGGACCCCGCAACGCGGCGGTGCACGGTGTACGACAAGCGGCCAGAGACGTGCCGCCTGCACCCGCAGAAGAAGAGCCCCAAGCCGGGATACTGCGCCTACGGGGCGCGGGATTTCAAGCGCAAGGGCTGATGAGTGCTGGGCCTGGCCTGCATGCGGGCTGATGGCCCGGCTCAGGCTGCTGCGGGTAGGCCGATGTTGTTATGCGGCATACACACGGCAGCCAATACCAACAGCCTCGCTGGCTACACCGTATCGCGCTGCACAAACCCTGACGCGGGCTCCGACGGGGCAGGCACGCTGCGTGCTTCCACCGCATCCACCCGCGCTTGCGGCGGGCCCTGGTGGGCCCAGTCGATGAGGGACTGCACGGCATCTGCAGGGCCGGTGGCCAGGGCTTCGACGCTGCCGTCGCGGCGGTTGCGCACCCAGCCTTGCAGGCCGCGTTGCTGGGCAGCCTGCACCAGGGACCAGCGGTAGCCCACGCCCTGCACGTGGCCGCGGATGACGAGGTGCTGGGTGACGTCGACGTGGGGGTGGTCGCTGTGGGGTTGCATGGGCGGCACTGTACCGCCTGACGGGCGCGGTGAGCCACAGGCCCGGCGTGGCGGTGGCGCTCGACCCGGGCGGTGCAGCGCGGTAAGCTGTGGCGCAGCCGTGGACTCTGCCCCGCCTCCGCACAACCTGCACACCGCCAACGCTTGGTACACAGGCCCGGGCACCGACACACGCCCTGAACGCCCCACCGCATGACCTCACTCCGCAAAGCCCTGCCCGCCATCGACACCGACCGCTGCACGGGCTGCGGCTGGTGCGTGGCGGTGTGTGCTCCGCATGTGCTGTCGCTGCAGGTGCAGGTGCAGGTGCAGGGCGATTCTGTGTGGGGGCCCAAGCGGTCTGCGCTGCACGATGCGGCGGGCTGCACCGGGTGCGCGCTGTGCGCCATCCGCTGCCCGTTCGATGCGATCCGCATGGTGCGCACGGGTGCTGCGCCTGGCGTGCACAACGGTTGACAGGCGGCTGCGGACGAAGCGGTTTTGTCCCACAGCCGGGGCACGGTGCCTGTGGTGTGATTCAGGGCCCCGGGTTTTGGCCCGGCCGTTCACCCACCACCACTGCATGCACCATGCACAAGGAGTCACGCCATGTCTGAAAAGAAAGCCAGCGTTCACTGGGAGGGCGCCGGCAAGGCCGGCCAAGGCCAGATCAGCACCGAGACCGGCGCGCTGAACAAGTACCCCTACGGCTTTGCCAGCCGCTTCGGCGACGACCGCAAGGGCACCAACCCCGAAGAGATCGTGGGTGCGGCGCATGCGGCCTGCTTCACCATGGCGTTTTCGTTTGCTGCGGACAAGGCGGGCATTGCCACCGAAACCGTGGACACCACGGCCAGCGTGCGCCTGTCCAAGGAGGGCGACGGCTTCGTCATCGACCGCATTGCGCTCACGCTGACGGCCAAGGTGCCGGGGCTGGACGATGCGGCGTTTCAAAAGCTGGCAGCCGATGCCAAGGCCAACTGCCCGCTGTCCAAGGCACTGGCTTCGGTGCCAGAGATCACGCTGACTGCAACGCTGGTGCAGTAACGGAGCGCGCGGTGGTGCGGTAGTGAATGCTACTGCCCACCACAGTCACTTCTGGACAAGCGACGCACGTCCGGCGACGCATCGACAGACAGCTGCACAGCACTGGAACAGTGGTCTGCGCTAGAACACCAGGGCGTGTGGTGCGTCGCTTTTTACAGCACCCCAGAAGCCGCAGCCATCGCCACCAAACCGCATGACGGTCTGCGGGCCGCGTGGCTCGGCACGGTGCCCGAAGGCCTGTCCGACAGGGCCCGTCAGATTGCGGCCCTGCTACACCGCGCGGTGTACCGGTCACACCACGCCGCTGCTACAGTGCCTGTTCCGTGGACTCAGCAGGGGAAACGCCGTGGACAGCACCAGCACCAGCAGCACCACTACCAACGCAGGCAGTGGGAGTGGCAATGACAGTGGCAATAGCAGCAACAACAGCAGCAGCCCTCAGATTCGCATCGGCATCGGCGGCTGGACCTTCGAGCCCTGGCGCGACAACTTCTACCCCGGGGGCCTGGTGCACAGCAAAGAGCTGCAGTACGCCAGCCGCCAGCTCACCGCCATCGAGGTCAACGGCACCTACTACAGCACCTTCAAGCCGCCGACGTTCGCCAAGTGGCATGGCGAGACGCCCGAGGGCTTCATGTTCTCGCTCAAGGCCAACCGCTTTGCAACCAACCGCCGCGTGCTGGCAGAGGCGGGCGATTCGATCACGCGGTTTGTCGAGAGCGGCATCTCCGAACTCAAGGACAAGCTCGGGCCCATCGTCTGGCAGTTCATGCCCGGCAAGGTGTTCGAGCCCGGCGACTTCGAGGCCTTCCTTGCGCTGCTGCCCCAGCAGGTCGATGGCCACCGCCTGCGCCATGTGCTCGACGTGCGGCACGAGAGCTTTGCCACACCAGACTTCATCACGCTGGCCCGCCGCTACGGCTGCGTGCCGGTGCACACCGACTCCGAGAAATTCCCGGCCATCGCAGATGCCGAGGCGGACTTTGCCTACCTGCGGCTGATGCGCAGCCAGGCCGACGTGCCCACCGGCTACACGCCCGAGGCGATTGCCCGTTGGGCAGATGGCGTGCGCGCATGGACGGGTGGCGAGCGGCCCCGCGACGTGTTCGTGTACTTCATCAACGGCGCGAAAGAGCGGGCCCCGGCAGGGGCGATGGAGCTGATGGCGCAGCTGGGTGTGCAGGCGTTCCAATAAAAATAGGCCGCTACCGCGCTACCATCAAGCACTATTAGCTACTAGATTGATAGCAGCATCACGTACGATTCGATGCACATGCAGGCCACTTGCCGACAAGCCGCGCGGCGTCTGCGCGCAACACACTGCACGGCCCGGGCTTGACGCGCGCCCGGCACCCTCAGGTACACTGCGCCTCTTCATGCCGTACACCACCCCCGCCCTCGCCGCACGCGCCACTGCCTTCCAAGGCATGGGCATGATGCAGCGCGCGTTCTTCGCGCGGGCTGTGGGTGCACGCATGATTACCACCATTACCCCCGCGGCCACCTGAGCACGCGCAGGTGGCCGTTTCGGCAGCCACCTGGTGATCGCTCTCTTCTCCCCAAGACGAATGTGAATGAAACCCAGCTCTGGCAGCTGGGTTTTTTTGTTTGTTCGTTCGTTTGATTGTTTTGCAGTCGTTTGGAGAAGCCCATGTTCCGCGATCCCGTCCAGTCCCTAGAAGCCCCGTCGTTCCAGCCCACAGCTGAGGCCCTGCGCCCCCTGCGCGTGGGCATGATCGGCATTGGCACCGTGGGCGCGGGCACCTTCCGCGTGCTGGCGCGCAACCAGGCGCTGATCGCGGGCCGCGCGGGCCGGGGCATCGAGGTGGTGGTGGTCGCAGCGCGCAACCTGGCCCGCGCCGTGAGCGTGGTGGGCAAGGACGTAGCCCTGACCAACGACCCCCTGCAGGTCGCCACGCACCCCGACGTGGATGTGCTGGTGGAGGCCGCCGGCGGCACCGGCCCCGCGCGTGAATGGGTGCTGGCCGCCATCCACGCAGGCAAGCACGTGGTCACGGCCAACAAGGCGCTGCTGGCCGAGCATGGCAACGAGATCTTTGCCGCCGCGCGCCAGCACGGCGTGGCCGTGGCGTACGAAGGCGCAGTGGCCGTGAGCATCCCCATCGTGAAGGCGCTGCGCGAGGGCCTCACGGCCAACCGCATCGAATGGGTGGCCGGCATCATCAACGGCACCACCAACTTCATCCTGAGCAAGATGCGCGACGAAGGCGTGGGCTTTGCCCAGGCGCTGGCCCAGGCGCAGGCGCTGGGCTACGCCGAGGCCGACCCGACCTTCGACATCGAAGGCATCGACGCGGCGCACAAGATCACGCTGCTGGCGGCCAACGCGTTCGGCATGCCGCTGCGCTTTGCCGACGCGCAGGTGGAGGGCATCACCGCGCTGCAGGGCCTGGACGTGGCCTGCGCTGAGCAGCTGGGTTTTCGCATCAAGCTGCTGGGCGTGGCCCGCCGCCGCGAGCACGGCGATGGCGTCAACGGCGATGGTGCCGACGGCGTGGAGCTGCGCGTGCAGCCCGCGCTGGTACCCGCCACGCACCTGCTGGCGCATGTGAACGGCTCGATGAACGGCATCATGGTCAAGGGCGACGCCTCGGGCGTGACGATGTACTACGGCGCGGGCGCAGGGTCCGAGCAGACCGCCTCGGCCGTGATCGCCGACCTGGTGGACATCGCGCGGCTGGATGGCACCCACGCGGCCCAGCGCGTGCCGCACCTGGGCTTTCATGCCCCAGCCATCCACGACCACCTGGCCGTGCTGCCCCGCGCCGCCGTGCACACCCGCCACTACTTGCGCGTGCCCGTGCACCAAGCCCAGCAGGTCGAGGCCGTGGGCGCGTGGCTGGCAGCGCAGCACGTGCCTGTGGCGAAGGTGCAGTTGGCCTGCGCCCAGCACCTGCCCGCCGGCGGCACGCCCCAGGTGCTGGTGCTGACCGACGCGGTGACGCAGGCCACAGTGGACCTGGCCGTGCACGCACTGGGCGCGCACCCGGCAGTGGCCGGGCCGGTGGTGTCGCTGCGGGTGGAGATGCTGGAGGGGTGATGCCGAGGGGTTGCCGCGGGTGGTGCCGAGCTGCACGTCGCGCCCTGCCATCACCACCCCGCACCCACCCCCCACCGTTCACGCTGAGCCTGTCGTGGCGCCGCGCAAGGCTGCGGCAAGCCCAGCCCGAACGGTATGGGTGGGTTCGACGGTGCTTGAAGACCCCAGCAGGCCCCATCGCTTGCCTATCAAGCGCCAAATGCTATGAACATCATAGCAAGCAGTGGCTAGATGCCCGGCCCTCGCTCCACCAGCGCCGCCATGGCCAGCGCTTGCGGCGTGCCTTCCGCCGTCAGCCCCTGAACGACGCCCGCGCGGTCCGTGTCCGTGCGGTTCTGGCTCACCTTCCAGACGCCTTCCCAGCGCTCCACCGCCAGCTCCACGCCCACGATGGCGCCCAGCAGCTTGTGCAGGTAGTCGGCAGGCGCATCGTCCACATGCCAGGGGTGCGGGCGGTGCGATTCATGCGCCTCGGTCAGGGTGTGCAGGATGGCGCGCAGGCGCTCGGGGTTGCCGTCTATGGCGCTCAACGTGCCGTGGGCGTGCACCGTGGCGTAGTTCCAGGTGGGCACCTGCTTGCCGTCGATGGCCTTGGACGGGTACCACGACGGCGACACATACGCCTGCGGGCCGTGGAACACGGCCACCGCGTGCTGCGGCAGCAGCGGCCACACGCCGTTGCCACGGCCCACGTGGCCCACCAGCGTGCCGTGCGGGCCGCGCATGGGGTCCAGGTACAGCGGCACGTGGTTCACGTGCAGGGCGCCCTGGTGCGAGACGACCAGGGTGGCCAGGGGCTGGTCCCGCACCAGGCCTTGCAGGACGGCGGCGTCGGTCACCTGGAACTGGCGGTTGGCGATGGTCATGTCAGGCTCCTTCCCCTTCCACTTCCAGCACGGGCGCGCAGTCGATCTGCGTCTTGACCGAGTTGGCCAGAAAGCACGCCGCGTGCGCCTGGTGGTGCAGGTCGGCCAGGACCTCGGCGGTCGGTGCGTGCGCGGCATCAAAGCGCGTGACGGGCCGCAGCTGCACGTGCGCGACGACCAGGCGACCTTGCGCGTCCTTGGCCATGGTGCCCACGGCGGCATCGGTGTAGCTGTCCACGCGCCAGCCGGCGCGGCAGGCGAAGTCCAGGAACCACAGCATGTGGCAGCTCGACAGTGCGGCCACGTAGGCTTCTTCCGGGTCCACGGCCGCGGCGTCGGAGTAGGGCAGCGGCACCACATGCGGCGACGACGACCCGGCCACTACCGCCCCGCCGTCGAACTGCCAGCTGTGCGCGCGGTGGTAGCGCTTGTCCAGAAAGTCGTCGCTGCCACGGGACCAGGCGATGGTGGCGGTGTGCTCGGCCATAGGATCTTTCTTGTGGGTCCGGGCCTCGCAGGCAGCCCGGATGGTGTCTAAAATGGTTCTTCAGTTTATGGCTGCATTGCCACAACCAAGGGGCCAATTCATGCCGGTTGCCAGAGCCAATCCCAAGACTTCCATCGCCGCTGCAGACGCCGCATCCAGCCCACGCCCGGGCCTGTTGCGCCAGCAGGTGTACGAGCAGCTGCGCGGCGCCATCGAGCAAGGGCGGCTGCCCGCAGGCACGCGACTGCCGCCGTCGCGCGAGCATGCGGCCGGCCTGGGCGTGTCGCGCAACACCGTGCTGTGGGCCGTGCAGCGCCTGCAGGCCGAAGGGTATGTGGAGGCCCGCGTGGGCGACGGCACCTATGTGTCTGAGGCCGCAGGCACGGCGCCCGCGCAGGGGCTGGTGGCGCCGCCGCGCGGGCTGTCGAAGCGCGGGCAGCTCATCGCAGAGACGGCGGCGCGCTGGCGGCCGCCGCATGTGGCGGCGCGGGCGTTCCGCATCGGCGCGCCCGAGGTAGACACCTTTCCGTTCGCGCTGTGGGACCGCCTGGCCCGCCAGGCCAGCCCCGGCCAGCGCAGCGCCCGCGCGCAGTACCTGGACCCTGCGGGCGACCCCCAACTGCGCCAGGCCATCGCGCTGTGGCTGTGGGCGTCGCGCGGCATCCGCTGCGATCCGGCGCAGGTGGTGGTGTGCTCGGGCTCGCAGCAGGGCATCGACCTGATCGCGCGGCTGCTGCTGGACGCGGGCGACGAGGTGCTGGTGGAAGACCCCGGCTACCCCGGCATCCGCGCCAGCCTGCTGGGCCACGGCGTGCTGGCGCGGCCCGTGGCGCTGGATGCACAGGGCCTGCGCATCGCCGAGGGCGCCGCGCAGTGGCCCGGTGCGCGCATGGCCGTGGTCACGCCCACGCACCAGTTCCCCACCGGCGTGTGCATGCACCTGGCGCGGCGCCAGGCCCTGCTGCAGTGGGCCCGCACGCACGACGCCTGGGTGGTGGAGGACGACTACGACGGCGAATTCCAGTACGGCAAGCACGATGGCAAGGCCCAGCGCGTGCCCGCGCTGTGCAGCCTGCCAGGCTCGGAGCGGGTGTTGTACGTGGGTACATTCTCCAAGACCCTGCACCCCGGGCTGCGCCTGGGCTTCGTGGTCGTGCCGCCCGCGCTGGTGGAAGCCTTTGCCATGGCCCGCGCCATCACCGACCGGCACGCGCCGGGCGACGCCCAGGCGGTGCTGGCGCGCTTCATCGCCGAAGGCCACCTGCTGCGCCACCTGCGCCAGATGCGCGAGCTGTACCAGCATCGCCAGCAGGTGCTGATCGATGCCCTGGCCGATGCCAGCGGCGGCGCACTGCAACTGGCGCCCAGCGACCGGGGCATGCACCTGCTGCTGGAAAGCGCGCCCGGCAGCAACGACGAAGCCTTGAGCCGCAGCGCGCTCACCGCCGGGGTGATGCTGGCGCCCCTGTCGCGCTACGCGATGGAGTCGACCCGGCGCGGCTGGCTGTTCGGCTATGCGGGCTACAGCGAGGCCGAGATCGTGGCCGCGGCGCGGGTGGTGGCAGCTTTGTCCTTGCCACACGTGCGCGCGCCGCATACAAACGTGTCGTCCACCCCGCCACACACCCGCAGAAAGACGGCATGACCACTTTGAAGAAAATCGCGTTCACCTCGTGCATGTCGACCGAGGTTTTTTCCGCACGCCAGCCCGTCTGGGAAGACATCGGCTGGCACAAGCCCGACGTGCTGGTGTTGCTGGGCGACTCGATCTACATTGATTGCCCGTGGCCCAAAGGGCCCGACGGCATGGTCACCGAACCCGCATTGCTGAACCCGGGCGATTTTGCGGCGCATGTGCACCGCCTGTACCGCAAGCAACTGGCAGTGCCCGAGTTTCGGACACTGCTGCAGCAAGACGGACTGGCCACTTACGCGATCTGGGATGACCACGACTTCCTGTGGAACGACGCGCGTCAACAGCAGGCCTTGAGCCACCTGGAACACGCGGTCTACTCCAGCAATCTGTTTCAGTGCTGGCGCGACGCATTGGCGGGTGTTGCGCCGTTCCCAGTCACCGCGATGGACCCGCGGGTGCTCAAGAACATCGGCGTGCCGCGAGGGCAAGTGCGCTTCAACGACGCCATGCCTGGCTACCGCTGCCAGGTGCTGTTTGCCGGGTCGGTGGTGCTGCACCTGACGGACGGGCGCTCGTGGCGCGACGGGCCGACGCTGTTGGGCACCCAGCAAAAAGCCACGATGCAGGCGCGCATGGCCGACCATCCGAACGCGCTGCATCTGGTGGCCAGCGGTTCGACCATCAACGGCTGGGAGATCAACGGCTGGAAGCACTATCCCGAAGACCTGAGGTGGCTGTTGGCGTTGGCCGAAACGTATGACGTGCGCGTGCTCAGCGGAGACATCCACGAGATTGATCGCAAGACCACATGGACGGAAAAGGGTGGGCGCCAGCTGCACGAGTACATCGCCTCCGGGGCGGCAGTGGATTTCGCTCCACCGTTGCTCGCCGGGTTTTTCCCAGCCAACATTCCTGTGACAGCCCAGCGCCAGTTCGGGCTGATCACCCTTGAGGATGGTCTGCCTCCCAACGTGCAGTTCTTCAAGGACGGACGGCGACAGGGCGACATCAGCGACCCGGTACCGGGCGCCTGACACCCACGGGCGGTTGCCAGGCCCAGCCATCGCAGTACCGCAGTTAACCCGCTACCGCGCTGCAGTGCCCGCGCCTGCGTCCACCGCCGCCCCGCGCCACCACTGCTTGGACAGCGCAGGCTGCAGAATATCCAGCCGCTCCCCCATCACGGGCGCCACCAGCGGCACGCCTGCCTTGCCGGCCAGCGCGGTGATGCGGTCGAACGGGTCGGTCCACGCGTGCAGCGCCAGGTCGAACGTGCCGTTGTGGATGGGCATCAGGTGGCGGCCCTTCACGTCCAGGTGGGCCTGCAGGCTTTCCTCGGGCTGCATGTGCACGTCGGGCCATTGGGCATCGTAGGCGCCGGTCTCGATCATGGTCAGGTCGAACGGGCCGAAGCGCTCGCCGATGGCCTTGAAGCCGTCGAAGTAGCCCGTGTCGCCGCTGAAGAAGATGCGCGTCGCGCTGGCGCCTTCACCGGCCTGCATCACCCAAGACGCCCACAGCGTGCGGTTGCCGTCCGACAGCGTGCGACCCGAGAAGTGCTGTGCGGGCGTGGCCACCAGCTTCAGGCCGGCGATGGTGGTGCCCTGCCACCAGTCGAACTGCTGCACCTTGGACGCGGGCACGCCCCAGGCGATGAGGCGGTCGCCCACGCCCAGCGGCGTGACGAAGTGCGCGACCTTGGGGGCGAGCTGCAGGATGGCAGCGTGGTCCAGGTGGTCGTAGTGGTCGTGCGAGAGCACCACGCCCGTGATGGGCGGCAGCTCGTCGATGGCGATGGGCGGCGCATGGAAGCGCTTGGGGCCCATGAAGGAAAACGGCGAGGCGCGCTCGGAGAATACCGGGTCGGTCAGCCAGAACTGGCCCTGCAGCTTGAGCAGCATGGTCGAGTGACCCAGGCGCCACAGGCTCAGGTCCGGCGCGGCCAGCAGGTCGGCCTGGGTGAGCGGCAGCACCTGGGGCGGCTTTGCGGGCACCGCATCGGCGGGCTTGTCGGTCATGAAGCGCCACATGATGCCCATCGTCTTGGCAAAACCCGGGGCCTGGCGCGGCGCGGCGTTGCGGAACTTGCCGTCCACCTGCTGGGGCGACTGTTCATACGATGTTGCCGGCAGGGAGGTGCAGGAAAGGATGCTGTAGGCCATGGCGGTGACGACGGTAAGGATGAGAAAGATGCGGGGAATTCGTGGAATACGGCGAAGCATAAGTGCTTTTTCCGAAAAGTGCACTGCACAGTGTAGTTCACTTTTATAAAAAGTAAACTCCCCGGTGTAAAATGGGGCGATGACCGAGCCTGCCACCGTGATTGCCCCCACCCGCCTGACCGACCGCAAACGCGAGGCCATCGTGCAGGCCGCCATTGGCGAGTTCCGCGAGCATGGCTTCAACGGCACCAGCATGGACCGCGTGGCCGCGGCGGCCGAGGTGTCCAAGCGCACGGTGTACAACCACTTTCCCAGCAAGGACGAGCTGTTCGGCGCCATCCTGGACCACCTGTGGGACCGCAGCCATTCGCTGCCCGACGTGGCCTACGACGCGCACCAGCCGCTGCGCGCGCAGTTGCTGGCCGTGCTGGACCAGAAGATGGAGCTGCTCAACGACGCGAGCTTCATCGACCTGTCGCGCGTGGCGATGGCCGAGATGATGCACACCCCCGAGCGCGCCCGGGCCATGGTGGCGCGCCTGTCCGAGAAGGAAGAGGGCCTGCCCCGCTGGATCCGCGCCGCGCAGCAGGACGGGGCGCTGCGCGCGGGCGTGGACCCGCAGTACGCCGCCCACCAGCTGCACGGCATGGTCAAGTCCTTCGCCTTCTGGCCCCAGCTGGCCATGGGCGGCGCGCCGCTCACCGCGCCCGAGCAGCAGCAGGTGCTGGGCGATGCGGTGGACATGTTCCTGGGCTTTTATGCCGTGCCGCGCCAGGGCGCTGCAGCCGTTTGAAGTCGTTTTGATGGCGCCTTGATCCTGCCTTTTTGAAACCGCGAGCCGTTACGCTCGCCGCTCCACCGGTCTCTTCATCCACCCACCCGCAGCGCCACCATGCCCCTCGCCCCCTACCTCGATACCTTCCCCACCGTCGATACCGGCGTCTTCGTGCACGACTCCGCCCAGGTCATCGGCGCTGTCACCCTGGGCCGCGACAGCTCGGTGTGGTGCAACGCGGTGCTGCGCGGCGACGTGAACCGCATCGTGGTGGGCGAATGCAGCAATGTGCAGGACCTGACCATGGGCCATGTGTCGCACCGCAATCCAGCCAAGCCCGAGGGCTCGCCGCTCGTCATCGGCAACTACGTGACCATCGGCCATTCGGTCATCCTGCACGGCTGCCGCATCGGCGACGAGTGCCTGATCGGCATGGGCTCGATCGTCATGGACGACGCGGTGATCGAAGACCGCGTGATGTTGGGTGCTGGCAGCCTGGTCTCGCCCGGCAAGGTGCTGGAAAGCGGCTACCTCTACATTGGCTGGCCCGCGGTGCGCCAGCGTGCGCTGACCGAGGCTGAGATCGCGTACCTCAAATACTCGGCCGAGCACTATGTGCGGGTGAAGAACAACTACCTTGCGGGCGGCACCGCGATGGGGACCTAGCCACCGGACGGACAGGGTCCCGCCGCCCAGGCGCCCCCGCGGGTCCACACGCATCACGATGCCCGCACCAGCCAGCGTTGCCGCTGGCCAGCCCGTTCCGCGATCGCATCGCGATGTGTGCACCCAGCCAATGTCTTTCGCCTGCGCCGATAATCGGCATCCGCCCCATGGCGGCCCCCACCATGCCTGCCGCCGCCCTCTCCCCCACCCCCACGCGCGTGCTCGCCGTCATCCCGCCGATGACGCAGCTGAACACGCCCTATCCGTCCACCGCGTACCTCACGGGCTTTCTGCGCTCGCGCGGCATCACCGCGTTCCAGGAAGACCTGGCGCTGGCCCTGGTGCTGCGGCTTCTGTCGCCCGACGGCCTGAAGGACGTGGCGGCGCGCGTGGCGGCCCTACCTGCCAAGCAGCGCAGCCCGGCCGTGCAGTCGTTTGCCGCGCAGCAGGACCGCTACCTGGCCACCATCGGCCCGGCCATTGCCTTTTTGCAAGGCCGCGACAGCACGCTGGCGCACCGCATCGCCGGGCGGCACTACCTGCCCGAGGGGCCGCGCTTTGCGACGCTGGACGTGTACGTGGACGACGAAGGCGGCGACCCGCTGGGCTGGGCGTTCGGTGCGCTGGGACTGCACGACAAGGCCAAGCACCTGGCCACGCTGTACCTGAACGACCTGGCCGATGTGCTGCGCGACGCGGTGGACGAGCGCTTCGAGTTCGTGCGCTACGCCGAGTCGCTCGCGGGCAGCCAGCCCACGTTCGACCCGCTGGCCACGGCGCTGGCCGCACCGCCCACGCTGGTGGATGACCTGCTGGTGCAGCTTACGCACGAGGCCATCGAGCGCCACCAGCCCACGGTGGTGCTGCTGTCGGTACCGTTTCCAGGGTCCGTGTACGCGGCGTTTCGCATCGCGCAGGCCGTCAAGGCCCGCTGGCCGCACATCGCCACGGTGCTGGGCGGCGGCTTTGTGAACACCGAGCTGCGCGAGCTGGCCGACCCGCGTGTGTTCGACCATATCGACTTCGTGACGCTGGACGCGGGCGAGCGCCCGCTGCTCGCACTGCTGGAGCACCTGCAGGGCCAGCGCGGCCGCCAGCGCCTGGTGCGCACCTTCGTGCGCAACGACGGCGAGGGCGGCGATGGCGCGGTGCAGTACATCAACATGATGGAAGCCGACGTGGCCTTCGCCGAAGTGGGCACGCCCACCTGGGACGGCCTGCCGCTCGACCGTTATCTGTCGCTGCTGGACATGCTCAACCCCATGCACCGGCTGTGGAGCGACGGGCGCTGGAACAAGCTCACCGTGGCGCACGGCTGCTACTGGAAGAAGTGCAGCTTCTGCGATGTGAGCCTGGACTACATCAGCCGCTACGAGGGCGCGAGCGCCGAGGTGCTGGCCGACCGCATCGAGGCCATCGTCCGCGAGACGGGGCAGACGGGCTTTCACTTCGTGGACGAAGCCGCGCCGCCGAAGGCCCTGAAAGCCCTGTCGACCGAGCTGATCGCGCGCAACGCCGGCATCAGCTGGTGGGGCAATGTGCGGTTCGAGAAAACCTTCACGCCCGACCTGGCCGAGCTCATGGCTGACAGCGGCTGCATCGCGATATCGGGCGGGCTTGAAGTCGCATCCGACCGGCTGCTGCAGCTGATGAAAAAAGGCGTGTCGGTGGATCAGGTGGCGCGGGTGACCAAGGCCTTCACCGACGCAGGCATCCTGGTGCATGCGTACCTGATGTACGGCTTTCCGACGCAGACCGTGCAGGACACGGTGGACGCGCTCGAATACGTGCGCCAGCTGTTCGCCAACGGCTGCATCCAGAGCGGGTTCTTCCACCGCTTTGCGTGCACAGTGCACTCACCCGTCGGCAAGAACCCCGAGGAGTACGGCGTGACGCTGGCACCGTTGCCACCGGGCGACTTTGCGAAGAACGACGTGGCCTTCATCGACCCCACGGGCGTGGACCACGATGCGCTGGGCGCGGGCCTCAAGAAGGCGATCTACAACTACATGCACGGCATCGGGGTGGAAGAGGACGTGCGCATGTGGTTCCCGTTCAAGGTGCCCAAGACGACGGTGCGGCGGGATCGGATCGAGCGGGCGCTGCGGGAGCGGGGCTAAATCAGGTTCAGGGGCTTGCGGTGTGGGTCCGCCAACAACCGCAGCTCTGACAGATGCAGGGCTTCGTTCAGCCGGCCGCTACTGTTGAGCGTGTCCCGCATGGCCTGCCAGCCAGCATCGGTCTCTGCGATGGCGGCTTGCCTGCCGTCCGCCAGCGTGCCCAGCAGAACCCAGGTTTCACCGATCAAGGCGTCGTGCGAGAGCAGATCGAGCCGAACCAGTTGGGGCATGAGCTCAGACGACAGAGGTAGCATTGTTGGGCTGGCAACAACACCTGCGCGCGTGCGGCGCCGCGCCATGGCGTCGAGAAAATAACGGTTTATCCGGTCAACCCAGCCCATAGCCCCACGCCCATTCCATTCGGGTTCGAGAATCAAAGGTCGTCGCGTCCACTGCTTCAAAAATCTACCAAGCAGCTTGGTTTCTTTGCCCGTGGAATCCGGATGGCAGGGCAAGGCGTTCAAAGCCGTCAGGTGCACACCGACTAGAAAAATGATCACACGATACGCTTTGCCACTGGCCGTTTTGACACTGCTGGTTGCCGTTTTCTACAACAGCATTTTCAGCGGTATCAGCTCGATAGACATCGGCTCTTTCCAAACGGAAAGTCCGGCCACGTGCCAGCCGTCGGACATTAATCTTGACCCTGCGCGCATCGAGAATTTCTTCCGCCGTGCGGCAGTCGTGAGCAGCCGCGCCATCCACGACGAGCATGACCTCGCACCTTGCTACGTTCAAGGCACGCTGGTTCAGTCGCTGCAGCAGTGCCGCTGGACGATCAGACCGGGGGGAATCGGCACACTGACGTGCGGTACGGATTTCAAGTTCCTGGTGTGCACGCAGTGCGACAGCGACAAGCAGCAGGAATAACCCAAGCGCCACCCCCAGCGCTACAGCCACCATCCAAGCCACCAAGCGGCAGGTTGCACCCCTGCACACAAGGCAGTGCATTGGTCAATTAACGATAAAAACCGGCCCTACCGCTCGTCTGTACTGCGCTAGCAGCTATTTAATTTGTAGCACCTCAGCGTCAGGCTCTCACTTCTGCTTTTGATACGCGTTGTGCGCAGGCACCCCGCGGTCCGTGTCCTGCAGCCCGCGTTTGACGTCCTTGTACGCCTGCTCGATCTCCGGATGGCGTTCGCCGTCGGTCATGTCGGTGGCTTGGTCGCGTTCGTGGGGCAGGCGGGCCTCCGGGCCACCCAGGTCTTCAGGGCCGCTTCCGGGCTGCTCTGTCGGGTTGGTGGTGTTCGTGCGGCGCTCGGTGCGGGCCGGCACGGGGGCGGATGGGGTGACGTCTTTTTCTTGGCTAGGGGATTGGGCCATGGAGCCTCCGGATACTGGTGGGCGTCGCGCTGCGACGGGGCGGCCTGAGAGGCCGATGCACCATGCTATGCAGCGCAATCGCGCGCCCATGTAGGCGGGTGCGCCCACCCGGCGCGGGGCGGTGACCGATCTGCGGCCCGCGCGGCATGCGACACTACTGTATGTCTCAACAGGTGTGGGCCGCGCAGGCCCTTGAATCGTTCGATGCGGTGGTGCAGGCCACCCCGGGTTTTCGCAGCCGCACCGGCCAGCGGCGCATGGCCGAGCAGGTGGCGCACACATTCAGCTCTGCCACGCTGGGCAAGGTGGACAGCGAAGACGGCGACGCCGCCGCGCCCACGCGCGCCATCGCGGTGATCCAGGCCGGCACGGGCGTGGGCAAGTCGCTGGCCTACTGCGCCCCCGCCATTGCACTGGCGCTGTCGCGCGGCACGCGGGTGCTGATCTCCACCGCCACCGTGGCGCTGCAGGAGCAGTTGGTCAACAAGGACCTGCCCGCGCTGGCCGCGCTCATGCCCCAGCCCTTCAAGTTCGCGCTGGCCAAGGGGCGCGGGCGCTATGTGTGCAAGCTCAAGCTCGACCGCCTGGCGGGCACGGGCGAGGCCGAGGACGAATCCGACGACGACGACGATCTGTTTGCCGAAGAAGAAGCCGCCGCCCGCGCCAAGCGCCCGCGGCAGGAGACCGAGGCGCGCATCCAGTTCTACGGTGCCATGGCGCAGACCCTGGCCAAGGGCGCGTGGGACGGCGACCGCGACAGCCTGGAGACCCCGCCCGAGCCCGAGGTGTGGAGCCCCGTGGCGGCCGAGGGCGCATCGTGCACCGGCAAGCACTGCCCCGCCTTCAGCCAGTGCACCTACTACGACAAGCGCAAGGAGCTGGTGGGCGCACAAGTCATCGTGGCCAACCACGACCTGCTGCTGTCGTCCCTGGGCGCGCGCGTGCTGCCCGAGCTGGACAACTGCCTGCTGGTGCTGGACGAGGCCCACCACCTGCCCGCCACAGCGCTGCAGCAGTTCGCGTGCAGCATGGACATGTCGCGCCTGACCTGGATCGACCGCCTCTCCAGCCGGGGCCTGCGCATCGGTGCGCTGCTGGAGGTCGAAGAGATTGCCGACATCCCGCGCCACGCGGCGCAGCTGCGCCAGACGCTGCAGGACCTGGCGCGCATCGTGATGGACGTGTACGGCGCGGCGCTCAAGAGCCAGAAGGACACCTGGGGCCCGGCGCGCGTGCGGGTGCCGCGCGGCGAGCTGCCCGAGCCGCTCATCGCACCGCTGGGCCTGCTGGCCGCCAGCGCCGACGGGTTTCTCGAGGCCCTGCGCGCCATCAGCAAGGCCCTGCGGGCCGAGATGCGCGACAAGCCGGAAGAGGCCAAGCGCCTGTCCACGCTGTACGCGCAGATCGGCATGCTCGCGCCGCGGCTGGAAGAGCTGCACGCCACCGCGCAGCTGCTGCTGCAGGATGCTCCGCCGGGCGCCGACCGCAGCTTCGTGCCGGCCGCCAAGTGGTTCACGCTGGAGGTCGACGGCGACTTCATCGTGGTCAAGGGGCACGCCAGCCCCATCCTGCCGGGCACCACTCTGCGCAACCACCTGTGGAACGCGGTGCGCGGCGCGGTGCTCACGTCGGCCACGCTCAACAGCTGCGGCAATTTCGACTTCTTCCTGCGCGAAGCGGGCCTGCACGGCGACGAGACCACGACCACGCTGGAGGTGCCGAGCCCCTTCAACTACGCCGCGCAGGGCACGCTGATCGCGGCCGAGACGCGCGCCGACCCCAAGAACGCCGCGCAGTTCACGGCCGAGATGGTCGATGCGCTGCTGCACGACATCGCCCGCGTGGAATACGGCGCGCTGGTGCTGTTCACCTCGCGCGAACAGATGCGCCAGGCCGTGGATGCGCTGCCCACCGCCATGCGCAGCGTGGTGCTGGTGCAGAACGCGCTGCCGCGTACGCAGCTGCTCAAGCGCCACCGCGAGCGGGTGGAGAACGGCGAGCCCTCGGTCATCTTCGGCATGCAGTCCTTCGGTGAAGGGCTGGATTTGCCCGGGCGGCTGTGCGAGTCGGTGTTCATCACCAAGCTGCCGTTCGCCCCGCCCGACGACCCCGTGGGCGAAGCCCGCGCCGAATGGCTGCGCGCCGTGGGGCGCGACCCGTTCAGCGAACTGGTGGTGCCCGCCACCGCCATCCGCCTGGCGCAATGGGTGGGACGCGCCATCCGCACCGAAGACGACCAGGCCCACGTGTACTGCTACGACAAGCGCCTGATGCGCACGAGCTACGGCCAGCGCCTGCTCAAGGGCCTGCCGCCCTTTGCACTGCAGCAGCGTGCGCCGCTGTAGCGCCAATAGCCCCGACGACCATCCACCGATTCCCTGACCTGACACCCCGATGCCCCACACCACCCCCGCCTGCCCCCAATGCGGCCAGGAGAATACCTACCCCGACGCCAGCCTGTACGTGTGCCCCGACTGCGGGCTGGAGTGGCCCCAGGCCGCTGCAGCCGCCGACGAAGAGGCTGCGGACGCGGGCGACGCCACCGTGCGCGATGCCAACGGCAACCCCCTGGCCGACGGTGATGCGGTGATCCTGGTGAAGGACCTCAAGGTCAAGGGCTCGTCATCGACGCTCAAGAAGGGCACCAAGATCAAGAGCATCCGCCTGGTGGACGGCGCCGACGGCCACAACGTGGACTGCAAGACGGACCTGGGCAGCATGCTGCTGAAGTCCGAGTTTCTGAAGAAGGCGTGAGCCCCTGTGCAACGCAGCACCGCGGCAGTGAAGGTGGTGGAGGGCGACCTGCTGGACCAGCACGCCGACGTGATCGTCAACGCCTGGAACCGCAACATCATCCCGTGGTGGTTGCTGCTGCCGCAGGGCGTCTCGGGCGCGATCAAGCGGCGGGCCGGGTACCAGCCGTTTCGCGAGCTGGCCCGCCATGGCCCCATACCGCTGGGCGGTGCCGTGCTGACGGGGGCAGGCCGGCTGCCCCACCAGGGCATCATCCACGTGGCGGGTATCAGCCTGTGGTGGGTGTCGTCGCAGCGCTCCATCCAGCAGTCCGTGCTGACGGCCATGGCGTTGGTTCAGCAGCATGGCTTCGGGTCGGTGGCGTTTCCGATCATCGGCGGCGGGACCGGCGGCACCCGCGCAGACCAGGCGCTGCAGTGGATGCTGCAGAGTCTTGAGAGCGTGGATTACGCGGCTGCAGTGACCATCGTGAAGTACACCGCGCGGCGCTGACGCGGGGCTGCGGCGCATGTCAGACAAGCGCCCACGCACAGGCGGGCAGGCAGACGACGCCGGGCACACGCCAACGGGCCGACAGTCGCTTCATACCTCATCGCACTGGAGCCCTTTCATGCCTAGCAACAGCACACCCGCCCACGACACCCTGTGGAAACTCATCAAGGACATCCGCTTCGGGATGCTCACCCACCGCACCGCGTCGGGCATGCTGCACGCACACCCGCTCACCACGCAGAACCGCAGCATCGATGAGCACAACGAGCTGTACTTCTTCATCTCCAAGTCCGGCGAGCTGTACGAGCGCCTGCTGACCGATGGCGAAGTCAACGTGTCGTACGCCGACCCGGGCGATGACAGCTATGTCTCGCTGTCGGGCCAGGCCCGCTTCATCGATGACCTGGCGCAAAAGGAAGCGCTGTGGTCGCCCATGGCCAAGGCCTGGTTTCCGGGCGGCTACAACGATGCCGACCTGGCCCTGCTGGCCGTGCGCATCCGCCACGCCGAGTACTGGGACGTCAAGGAAAGCAAGATGGTCCAGCTGTTCAAGATGGCCAAGGCGGCCGTCACCGGCGAGCCCCCGCGCGAGCTGGGCGAGCACAAGGAACTGACCCTGTCCTGATCCGCAGGCGCTGCCGCACCGCCGGCGCGCCACCTCTGCACACCCACATCCAGCACCAACACCCAGGAGGCTTTATGAGCAGCAAGGAAAACCGCCGTGACGATGGCGACATGAGTACCGACGCCGATCGCACCATCCAGGACAACGAAGGCTCCGGCAAGGTCGCCCAGGCCCACAACAGCACCGGCGACAAACCCGCCACGCAGCTGAACCAGGGCCGCCGCTCCCCCGAGAGCCGCCACGACCGCGACGCCCACATCGGCAGCGGCAACCAGGTGCAGTCGCGCCGGGGTGCCGCAGGCAGCACCGGTGGCGGCGGCAGCCGCGGCGCGGGCTGAGGCGGCGCCGAGCAGCGCTCCACATCGGGGTTTCCATGACCCGCTACGAAAAGAGCCTACGGGCTCTTTTTTATTTGGGGACGAGCACTTGAAAAGATGTCGAAGCCATCCAATTGACATCCATACACCATCCAAAAAACATCCATATGGATGGTAAATCAACAACCGAGAGTACCATGGCATCCACCCCACCTGCACCCGTGGCCGTGCGCGGCAAAGTCCCCGATTCGGAAAAAATCACCATCAACCTGGGGTTCGTGGACCTGGGCCACATCGACCTGCTGGTGTCCGAAGGCTTTTATGCCAACCGCACGGACTTCATCCGCACCGCCATCCGCAACCAGCTGACCGCCCAGGGCGACGCCGTGCGGCAGGTGGTGGCCCGCAAGATGCTTGTGCTCGGTCTGCAGCGATTCGGCCGCGCCGAGCTGGAAGCCGTGCAGGCGGCAGGGCAGGTGCTGGAGATCCGCGTGCTGGGCCTTGTCAGCATCGATAACGACGTACCCGCCCCGCTGGCGGAGGCCACCATCGCCTCCGTCACGGTGCTGGGGGCCTTTCATGCCAGCACCGCCGTCAAGGCGGCGCTGGCCGGGCGCATCCACTGACGGCAGCGCCGCCCACCCCACAACCCCAAGGAACCCCGATGGACTGGAACCACAAACTCAAGCAACTGATGGGTGAAGCCACCCAGCTGGTGCGCACCGGCCATCTGGCGGATGCCACCCGGGCCATTCAACAGGCGCTGGGCCAACCAGCGACGGCGCCTGCCGCGGCGCAAGGCACCCCCGGCACACCGAATGCCCCCGCCCCCAGCACCACCGCGGGGCAGCCGCCAGCGCCCGGTGCCAGCTTTCGCACCGCCACGCCGTGGCGCACCGGCGTGGCGCAGGATGTGGAAGACGCCGTGGTCATCGAGCGAGAGACCCGCCCCGGCGAGGGCCGCGCCGCCACCGACCACACAGGCCGCCAGAGCGCGAGCACCGGGCAAGCCAGCCCAGCCAGCGCTCCATCCACTGCGCACTTTGCAACGCCCTCGGGCCCCTCAAAGGCTGGACCGGCGCGCAACTCCGCCAGCGCCGAGGCACCGGGCAGCTTCACCCGCGTGGCCTTCAGCCACCCCGGCGCGCCGCACAACCTGCACCACTACCACCTGTACGTGCCGCCCGGCGCGGCCACCGGCACGCCCATGCCCCTGGTGCTGATGCTGCATGGCTGCACGCAAAACCCCACGGACTTTGCCACCGGCACCGGCATGAACCACGCTGCCGCACCCGCCCACGCACTGGTGCTGTACCCCGCGCAGCCGAACAGCGCCAACCCCAACGGCTGCTGGAACTGGTTCCGCCCCGAAGACCAGCGCCGCGGCAGCGGCGAGCCCGCACTGCTGGTGGCCATGGTGCGCGACGTGATGGCACGCCACCCGGTGGACGCGGCGCGTGTTTACGTCGCGGGCCTGTCGGCCGGCGGCGCCATGGCCGCCTTGCTGGGCCGCGAGTACCCCGACGTGTTCGCCGCCGTGGGCGTGCACTCGGGCCTCTCGGCCGGCGCAGCACACAACGTGATGGGCGCACTGTCGGCCATGAAGACGGGCGCCAAGCCCAACCCCCGCGGCACCGCGGCGGCAGCACCGGGCCAGCCGGTCACACCGGTGATCGTCTTCCATGGCGATGCCGACCCCACGGTCAGTGCGCGCAATGGCGAGCAGGTGGTGCAAGCCGCACTGGGCGCCGTGGCTGGCGGTGCGGCGGCGTTGGACACCAGCGTGCAGCCAGGCCGGTCTGCCAGCGGGCAGGGCTACACGCGCACCGTGCACCGCCGCCGTGCGACGACCAGGGATGGCGCAGGGGGTACCGGCGCAGTGATCGCAGAGCACTGGGTGCTGCACGGCGCGGGCCACGCCTGGGCCGGCGGCAAAGCGCAGGGCAGCCACACCGACCCGCGCGGGGTGGATGCCACGGGCGAGATGCTGCGGTTCTTTCTGGAGCAGCGGCTCGCGCCCCAGGGTTGACACCGGGGCACATGCCCCGGGTGCGAGAGCCCGCGCCGCGTCTTGGCGACGGGCTGCAGCTGCCTCAATAGGTCACGGTGATGTTGGCATTCCGGGCGCCGACCCTGACATGCTCGGATTCCAGATCACTCTTGAGAACGTTCTTGGTTGCGCCAGCAAGGACGGTGAATGGATTGCCATAACCGGCTGATCCCTTGATGGCGCTGCTGTAGTTGCCGGAGCCGGCTGGATGCTGGTAGTCCACATGCACGCTGGCCTGGGCGACAGGGGCGGCAATGCGCATGCCGGTGGAATTGCCAAGATCGATCTCCCGAGTGGAATCTTGGGCGATGTTGACGGTAATAGGCATAGAGGATCTCCTGAAAGTTGAGGAAAGCCCGGCGACGTGCCAGGCCCGGAGAGCCAATGTAGGCAGGCGAGATCGGAATGGCGATGACAAGCGATTACACGGCGCCACGCCGGGCCCAGCACAAAGCCGCACTCCAGACATCCGGGGGTTAGGCACAAAGCACGCATGGGCTGGCGGAACGTGTAGCCAGCACGGGGGGCACAATCCTTCCTTTTCGCCTCCACCCCCATGCCCCCCATCGCCGTCATCGACTTTGAAACCACCGGCGTCTCGCCCGGCCAGGGTGCACGCGCGACCGAAGTCGCCATCGTGCTGCTGGAAAAAGGCCAGGTGGTGGACCGGTTTCAGAGCCTGATGAAGACGGGCGCGTGGATTCCGGCGTTCATCACGCAACTGACCGGCATCACCAACGCCATGGTGAACGCGGCGCCCGATGCCGCAGGCGTCATGGCCGACGCGGCGCGTTTTGTGGGCGACGCGCCCATGGTGGCGCACAACGCGTCGTTCGACAGCAAGTTCTGGCAGGCAGAATTGGCACTCGCTGGCGTTGCCGCACCGCACCCGTTCGCCTGCACCGTGCTGCTGTCGCGCCGCCTGTATCCCCAGGCGCCCAGCCACAAGCTCGGGACGCTGGTGGACTACCACGGCCTGCCGCGCACCGGCCACGCCCACCGGGCGCTGGCCGATGCCGAGATGGCCGCCGCGCTGCTGGCGCGCATCCAGCACGACCTGCGCACCCAGTGGCGCGTGGCCGAACCAGGCCATGCGCTGCTGATGGCGTTGCAGCGCTGTGCGAAGCCGGGCATAGGAAAACTGCTGGCGCAGCATGGCGAGAGTGCGCCTACCGCGCTGCAGGCCGTGCCGCCCACGTGATCGTTCCGCCAACGCTGGTCAATCAGAGCGGCCGTGCGCCCTTGCACGGCGCTTGCGGGCCCAGACCATGATGCCGGTCACGCTGAGCATGGCGACCACGACACCCACCAAGCCCACGGCAATGCGGTAGGCCAGGCCCCCGATTTCTCCGGTATGCAACACGCGCAGCCAGGCCGATACCTGGTCGCCTCCCAGTCCCCGGCCCTCGAAGTTCGTGAGCAGCACCGCCCCGGTGTCCCCGTCGATCCAGAGATCGGAGCGGCCCACTTCGTCGCGCAGGTCCCAGCTAGTGCGTGTGCGGTACAGGTAGGCACCCTGGGCGGGCCGGTACCACAGGCTGTCCTCACGCAGCACCTGGAACCCCTGGCTCGATGCCAGCGACTGCAGGCTGTCGCGCGCGCGGGCATGCGCCACGCGCCAGTCCAGCCCGGGCTCCCACCGCGGCGAAGGCAGGCGGGGCGGCCGCTGCCGCGCTTCGTCCTGGAAAGAAAAAGCGGTCGACATCACCGGGCGGTAGACAGCCTCGCGCAGGTTGAGCATGACACTGGACCAGGCGAACACGAGCAATGCAACCCACAGCCACAAGCCGAATGCACGGTGCAGGTCCAGTGTGAAGCGGTAGGCGGAGGCACCGCGCTTGATGCCCCATGCCGGACGCCATTTGCGCAGAAATGGCTGGCCCCGAGGCAAGGTCAGCCACAGGCCTGTGAAGCAGTCGAGCGTCCACACGAGCGCGACGGCGCCCATGAACCACTTGCCCCACGGATGCGGCAGGGCCAATGCCTCGTGCAGGCGCCAGACGAAGGGCACGAGGTTTTCGGCGTGCCATCGGCCTTCGGACCACAACACGCCCCATTGCCGGTCGCCCAGTACCGCTCCGGTGTACGGGTCGACAAAAACCTGATCCCGCGTGGGCACGATGGGATCGCCCGAGATGGCGTGGGGCCGCGGCATGAGGAAGAACATCAGCGAGTGACCCGGCTGCGGAAAGCCCAGGTAGTCTGCCCGTGCCGCGGGGTAACGCTGCTGCAGCTGCTCGCGCAGCACGAACGGGTCCTGCAGGCTGCGAACCGTGTCTGAACCGTGCGGCACTGCGACCTGAAACAGCTGCGGGTTGAGCAGGGCCTCGAGCTCGTTCTTGAAAGCGAGCACGCTGCCCGTAAGGCCCGCCGCAGCGAGAAACAACGCCGTTGCCAAGCCTGCCCAGCGGTGCAGCCGCCCAGCCAGGACGCGCACTCCAGCCACTCTTTGCTACCAGCGGTAAGCGACGCTGGCGGCCACCGAACGCGGCGCGCCGTAGTCGCAGCCGGTGACACCGTTGTAGCAGACCGAAGGTATGTAGCGCTTGTCAGCCAGGTTGCTCACGTTGACTGCGTAGTGCCACGGACCCTGTTCATAGCCTAGCCGCAGATCCGCCAAGGTGTAGCCTGGCACGCCGGTGCTGGCACTGGCCGCGCTGCCAGGCTTGGCGGACACGTAGCGCACGCCCGCACCCAGTGTCCAACCGGGCAGCCCCCAGTTGCCCAGCCGGTAGTCCGCCCAAAGCGAGGCCACATGGTAGGGCGACGCAAAGAACCGCCCACCGGCCTCGCCGGGCACATTGCTGCGGGCCACGCGCGCGTCGGTGTAGGTGTAGGCGGCCATCAGCTGCACGGCCTGACCGAGGCGGGTGTGCGCTTCGATTTCCAGGCCGCGCGACACCACTTCGCCGGTCTGTACGGAAAAGCCCGGCTCTACCGGATCGGGCGTGAGCACGTTCTTGCGCTTGAGCTGGTAAACGGCAGCCGACACGGAGGTATCGCGTCCTTCGGGCTGGTAGCGAACGCCGGCTTCGTACTGCAGGCCCTTGTCGGGCGCGAAGGACTTGCCCGATCGGTCGGTGCCGCCCGTAGGGTTGAACGATTGGCTGATGCTCAGGTAAGGCGCGAACCCGCTATCGGTCAGGTAGACCAGACCCGCGCGACCGGTGGTGGCGGTGTTCTTCTGCGTCTGGCCTGCGCCGTTGAAGACATCGTCGTTGCGGAAGCGGTCGTGGCGCCCGCCCACCAGCAGCACCCAGCGGCCGTCGATCTTGATCTGGTCCTGCAGGTAGACGCCGAACTGGCGCCGGTTGTCCTTCAGATGCCGCCAGGTGCTGGTGGTGAAGGGCGCGCCATAAACGGGAGCGAAGACGTCGATGGGCGCCAGCGTGCCGCGCTCGCGCACGGTGTCGTATTCGGAGCGGGCATAGTCAACGCCGCCGAGCAGCGTGTGCTGCACGGCACCGCTGCCCAAGCGGTACTGCAGGTGGGTGTCGGTGGTGAGCACAGCCGTGTGATCGTCGTGCACGCGCGACTGGCGGGCGAGCCTCTGGCGAGTCGGCCCGGCCACCCAGCCTCCGCTCAGGAAGTAGTTCGAGTCCAGGCTGGACTGAAAACGGCGCAATGCGTGGCTCAGTTGCAGGGTGTCCGATAGCGCGTGCTCGACGACGTAGCCCAGGGTGCTGATAGTGGTGTCGAAACGGTTGTAGCCCGGCTCACCAAGGTAGCGGCTGCGGGGAATCTCGCCAAGCGGGTGGTCTTGCAAAGTACCGATGATGGGCAAGGTGCCGGCATCGCTCTGCCGCGACTTCTGGTGGCTGGCCAGCAGCGTGACCGCAGTGGCCGCCGACGGGCGCCAGGTGAGCGCTGGCGCCACATAGATGCGGTCGTCCCGGCCGAAGTCGATGAAGGTGTCGCTCTTGCGTGCCAGGGCCGTGAGGCGGTAGGACCACACGCCTTCGGCGCCGATGGGGCCCGTGAGGTCGGCCGACACCTGGCGGCGCTGGTGGCTTCCCACTTCGAGATTCACTTCGCGGTAGGCCTCGCGCTGGGGCCGCTTGGTCACGGTGTTGACCACTCCGCCCGGTGCCGCGGCGCCGTAGAGGATGGACGATGGGCCTTTGAGAAACTCCACACGCTCCAGGCCATAGGGTTCCTGCTTGCCGTTGTAGATGTTGGCCATGTAGCGCATGCCGTCGCGGTAGAAGCTGCCGAACTGCATGTCGGCCTGGAAACCGCGCAGGAAGAACGAATCACCCTGGCTGGGGTTGATCGCCGCAGCCCCGGAGGCGATGCCGGCGGTGTAGCCCAGGGCGTCCTGCAGCGTCTGCGCGTGCTGGATCTGCATCTGCTGGCTGCCCACGACCGAGATCGATTGCGGCGTCTCGATCAGCGGGGTGTCCGTGCGGGTGGCGGTGGCGCTACGGGTGGCCGTGTAGCCGCGCAGCGGGCTGGTGGCCGTCTCTACCTCGGCGGCGGCGGTGACGCGCACCTGGGGAAGCGTCTTTCCCGCATCGACAGGCAGAGAGTCTTGTACTCCGGCTTTTTGCGGTGCGGCCACCAGCACATAGCCCGCCGGCGTACGGCCGATGGCGTGGCCACTGCCTCGCAGCAATTCGGAGAATCCGTCCTCCACACCGTAGCTGCCCTGCAGGCCCGGGGTGCGAAGGCCCTGCACACGCGCCGCGTCCACCGCGATCGCCACGCCCGCCTGCTGGGCAAATCGGTTGAGCGCCTCCGCCAGGGGGCCGGCGGGAATGTCGTAAGACCGCGCTGCCTGGGCGGCAGGTTGCGCCTGTACGGGCAACGCGGCCGCCGCCAGCCCGGCCAGGGCCATCTGCAGCGCCAAAGGGGCGAGCCGGGCTCTCAGAACCGGGCGTGCGGGGAGGGTGAAGAGCATAGAAGGGATTCCAGGGGTGACGTTGTTCACTGCATGACGCACGAGAACGCCACAGCGGAACCGGAAACTCCCAAAAATCCAAAAAAATCAGGACTGGACGTCTACCAGAACCAGCCAGGGAGTGAGGGTGCGCACGCGCAGCTGCGGGAAGCTGGTGAGCAGCAGTTGCAAAGCCTGGTCGGTGTCGTCCAGTGGCAGCACGGCCGAAACGCGGATGCCCTCGATGGCACTGCGGTCATAGCGGAGGTGACCGGGACGGTGGCGGGCCAGCTCGTTCAGCACCTCGGACAGCGGCCGGTCGTTGGCCACCAGCTGGTGCGCGGCCCAGGCCTGCGCGGCGCTGCGTACATCGACGGGCTGCACTGCGCCGACGCCGTGGCGGGTGATGCGCACGCGTTCGCCAGCATGCACGCGGGTACCCTCGCCGCCGGCTGGGTGGCCATCAGCCTGCTGCACTGCGACGGTAGACTCCAGCATGGTGAGTTCGGTGACCGGCCCCTCGGCCGTATCCATGCGACGCACAGCGAAACGGGTGCCCAGCGCGCGGATGCGGCCCTCGGGCGTCTCGACATCGAAGGGGCGCGGACCGGCAAGCGCCTGGCCGTCGCGGGCCACGTCCACGAGTATCTCGCCCTGCACCAATTCCACGGTGCGGCCGCCCGCACGATAGCGGACATTCACTGCACTTGCGCTGCCGAGGGTAAGGTGGCTGCCGTCGGCCAGGATGTGGGACTGCCACTGTCCCGTGGATGTTCGCAGGCCCGCCAGCAGATAGCCAGCAGGCCAAGCCTGCAGCGCGCACCAGGCCGACACGGCGAGCGCGCAGGCCATGACCACACCAACACGCCGCGCACCGCTGCGCGGGCGTGCCAAGCCGGCGCGCAAGGCGGCCTTGACAGCCTGGGTGGGCTGGGGGGAACCACCGGCACGTTCACGCACAGACCGGACCTGGCCCAGCAGGGATTCCATCTCGGCCGCGGCGGCCGCATGCCGGGGGTCCGTGGCCTTCCAGGCCTCAAAACCGCGCCGGGCCCGATCCCGCTCGTCTGCACCATCGGCCGTGAGCTGAACGATCCACTCGGCAGCCTGGCGGGCCATCTCTTCCTGAGCGACAGGATCAGGGATAGGGGTGCGCATGGATATGCCCGCGATCAGACCGGGGCACCGTTGGCACGGCACTGCAGCAGAACCTGCACCAGGTACCTGCGCACCATGCGATCGGACACACCCAGGCGTGCCGCCACACTGGCATGGCTCTCACCGTCGAGGTAATGCAGAACAAAAGCTTCTCGCGCCTTGGCTGGTGTTCCTTGCAACGCCGTGCTGATCTGCACCAGCGCCTGCACCGCCATCAGCGTGTCTTCCGGGGAGTGGTGGCCGGTTGCGGCACCCGCGGCGTGCGCCAGCTCGGCCAGGTAGGCCTGCTCGACCTGCTGGCGGCGAGCACGGTCTACGAGCAAGCGCTTGGCCGTGGTGGTGAGATAGGCGCGCGGCTCGCGCATGCCCGTCAAAGCATCGCGCGAGGCAATGATGCGCACGAAGGTGTCCTGCGCAACGTCGGCCGCGTTGTGCGTGCAGCCCATGCGCGCACGCAACCACCCAAACAGCCAGCCATGGTGCTTGCTGTACATAGCGTGCAATTCCTGCTGCAGGGCAGATTCGGCGGCTGGCATAGGGCCCGTGTCGTAACGAATGAGAATTATTCACAATTGTATCGCCATGCCCTCAACGTTATGGGGCATCTCGCAGGCCCGCCGCGAATCAAAGAAAATACGCGCTTTTGCTTTGCAACCAGACCACCGCATGACCGACACCACGCCAGCCGCCACGACCGCCACCGACCGTCCCGCACTCCCCGACCACCTGAGCGTGGACCCGCGCAGCCCGCACCACGTGGCTGCGGTGTTCCAGCATGACATCGGCATCCGCTTCAACGGCAAGGACCGCACCGATGTGGAGGAATACTGCGTCGGCGAGGGCTGGGTGAAGGTGCCTGCGGGCAAGACGGTGGACCGCAAGGGCCACCCGCTGATGATCAAGCTCAAAGGCAAGGTCGAGGCTTTCTACAAGTGACACGGGGCCCGCGCGGCTGCGCCGCGCCGGGATCTGCCGCGCGTCTTTTTTCCCCATGCCTGACGACAACGGCGCTCCCTGGGTGATCCATTGCGACGGCAGCGCCGTGCCCAACCCGGGGCGCATGGGCCTGGGTGCCGTGGTGCGTGCACCCGATGGCACGGTGGCGCAGCAGCTGTCCGAGGCCACCACCTTCACCGGCTGCAACAACGAGGCCGAGCTGCGGGCGCTGGCCCTGGCGCTGCGCTGGCTGCAAAGCCAGGGTGGCGCTGCCGGCCGCGCCGTGATGGCCTACAGCGACAACAGCGTGCTGGTGGAACAGCTGGGCACCACCAGCCCCGCCGGGAGTCCGCGGGTGCCTCCCATCGCCAGGCTGGCAGGCTTGTTCGATGAAGTGCGCGCGATGATGCAGGCCTGCGGCGATGTGAGCGTGCAGTGGATTCCACGCCATCGCAACGGTCAGGCCGATGCGCTGGCACGTGGCGCGCTGGGGTTGGCGCCGAAGCCGTCTGCGGGGCATCACACCCGCACGAAGAAGAAACGACAGAAGCGGCGGTGAGGGCGCGCCGTCTGCAAGTCCGTGCCTTGTTCCCTCTTCCCTCGGGGGAGCGAGAGGGGGAGTTCGGCGCACTGCCCCGATCAAGCACCCCCTCTCCCCGGCCCTCTCCCGCGAGGGGAGAGGGAGTGAAGAAAAGTTCCGCGTGCACGCGTTCTGTATGCGGAACCCCAGGCACCCTCAATCCAGCCCCAGCGCCTCCCGGTACGCCGTGATCCTCGGCAGCAGCACCTGGCGGCGTGCCAGGCTGTCGGGCGGCCAGTGGGCGTCGCGCTCGTAGTACTCAGGCACGGCGGGCACGTCGGGTGGCAGCACCACCCAGGGCTGCTTGGACTGGGTGTAGATGTGGATGTCGGGCGGCAGCAGGTCGGGCGCGTCCAGCGTGCCCACGCGCACAAAGGCCACCAGCGGGCCCGCGCCGGAGTAGTGGCTCCAGACCGCCACGCGGCAGTGCGGGCAGCGCGCGATCTTCTGGCCGAAGCCGCTGTCCGACGGTGTGTCCACCAGATCGACCGCGCCCACTTGCAGCGCCACGCGCTCGGTCTCGATCATGGCGTTCAGCGCAAACGACGCACCGCTCTCGCGCTGGCACCAGCGGCAGTGGCAGCAGTGCACGAACAGCGGTGCGGTGAGCATGCGGTAGCGGACATGGCGGCAGGCGCAGCCGCCTTCCAGGGGAAACAACGCAGTGTCAGGGTGTGTCATGGCGCAGCGATGAAGGGATGGCCGGGGATGGCCGGGGATGGCCGGGGATGGCCCCATTCTGGCGAAAACGCGCCACAAAATCACGCGGTCAACGCACACGCTGACACCACCGCCGCTGAGCGCCTGCGTGGCGGGTTCGAGGTGCGTACGGGCGGGGTTGGGATGGACGCATGCAGCGCGACGCCTGTCAGCCACCCGCGCGCGCCAGCAGCAGGGCCTTCTCCTGCGCGTTGCGCGTGAGGCCCGCTGCACGCTCGAATTCCGCACGCGGCGATGGCGCCCTGCAGGGCGTAGGGCCCCCAGGCAAGGCCTGCGCGCGCCAGCTGTTCGGCCTTGTCCAGGGCGGCCAGGCCCCGGCGCACCAGCAGCTGGTCCCACCGCGCGCGGTCCTGGTCCATCAGCAGCACGGGTTTGCCTTCGCCATCGGTGCGTGCGGGCAGGCGCGAGGCCTGGATCTCCAGCAGCGCCACCAGGCCCTGCACCTCGGGCTCGTCGGGCACCAGGCTGGCCAGCACGCGCACCAGGCGCTGGGCCTCACCGCACAGCGCAGGGCGCATCCAGTCGTCGCCCGCCGTGGCGGCATAGCCTTCGTTGAAGACCAGGTAGATGACTTCCAGCACCGAGGCCAGGCGCGGCGCGCGCTCGGCCTCGCCGGGTACCTCGAAGGGCACGTGGGCGGCCGACAGGCTGCGCTTGGCCCGCACGATGCGCTGCGCGACTGTGGGCTCGGGCACCAGAAACGCCCGTGCGATCTCGGCCGTGGTCAGGCCCCCCAGCAGCCGCAGCGTGAGCGCCACGCGCGCCTCGGTGGGCAGCACCGGGTGGCAGGCGGTGAAGATGAGGCGCAGCAGGTCGTCGCCGATATCGTCCTGCTGCGCGGCGACCAGCGTGTCCACCACGTCGGGCGCGTACTGGGCTTCGAGCGCCTCCAGGTCCTTGCCCAGCGCCTCGTGCTCGCGCGCCTGCAGGGCCTGCTGGCGCAGGTGGTCGATGGCGCGGCGCTTGGCCGTGGTCATGAGCCATGCCGCCGGGTTGGCGGGCAGGCCGGTGGCGGGCCAGTGCTCCAGCGCGGCCACCAGCGCATCCTGCGCCAGCTCCTCGGCCCGCCCCACGTCGCGCGTCATGCGCGCCACGCTGGCGATGATGCGGGCGGCCTCGATGCGCCAGACGGCATCGATGGTGCGGTGCAGGGCATCGGCATCGGGACTGCGGGGGTCGTGCATCGGCGGCCTCGGTGAACGCTCAGCCCAGCGCCTTGCTGGCATCCACCATGTGCACGAACTCCCAGCTGTGGCCATCGAGGTCGTCAAAACTGCGCGAGTACATGAAGCCCAGGTCCTGCCCCGGGCGGGGCGAGGTGCCGCCGGCCGCCACGGCCTTGGCCACCAGGGCGTCGACTTCTTCGCGGCTGTCGCATGAGAAGCACAGCAGCACTTCCGACGTGGTGCGCGCATCGGCGATCGCCTTGCTGGTGAAGGTCTGGTAGAAGTCCCTGACCAGCAGCATCACGAAAAGGTTCTCGCCCACCACCAGGCAGGCACCCTGTTCGTTGGTGAAGTCGGGGTTGAACTCGTAGCCCAGTGCGCGAAAGAACGCCTGCGAGCGGGCCATGTTCTCGATGGGCAGGTTCACGAAGATTTGTTGGTGCATGAGAGGCTCCTGAAGGGGTGTGAAGGTAAAGGGAAACGAAAGCTTTGGCAAAGGGGTGGCGGGTTTCACGCTGCGAGCTGGCCCAGCGCCACGGCCTGCAGGTTGTCCAGGCCGTCCTCGAAGTCCTGCCCCACCATGCGGTCCATGTTGAAGACCAGGTGCGCGATCTTGGCGAGGTAGGGCACGGGGCCCTGCATGGCCCAGGTGACGCGGGTGGCGCCCGCACCTTCGGGCTGCAGCGTGAACTCGACCTGGTTGTGGGCTTCGAAGGGCTTGACGAAGTCGAGCTTCATGCCCACGCGGTGGGGCGCCGATGCCTCCACGATCTCCATGCTGCCGGTGCCCACCTTGTCGCCCTGCCAGGCGTAGCGCGCGCCGGGGCCGGCGGTGGTGGCGCTGTACTCACCCTGGATGGCGGGGTCCTTGCGTTCGTATGGATTCCAGGTGTTGAACTGGCGCAGGTCCTGGATGAGTGCGTAGACGCGCTCGGGCGGCGCCGTGATCACACGGCTGCGTTCCACGCGGAAGGTGTCGGGGCGGGTGGCAGCGTAGGCCAGCAGCAGCGCCAGGGCGGCGAGCAGCACGAGGGCGATGGTCTTGATCATGGTGATGGCTCCGGGGCTGGCGGGTCGTGTCAGCCGCGGGCTTCGAGTTCGCGAAAGTGCTCCACGCCCTGCACGGCGGCGAAGTCCTCCATCTCGTACAGGGGGCGCACCTCGATCTCGGCCGCCAGGCCCTCGCCGCGGGGGTTGGGGAAGCGGCGCGTCCATTCCAGCGCCTCGTCGCGGTTGCGCACCTGGATCAGCGTGTACCCCGCGATGAGCTCCTTGGTCTCGGTGAACGGGCCGTCGGTGACGGTCCGTGCACCGGCGGCACCGTAGTGCACGCGCCAGCCCTGCGCGCTGGGCTTGAGGCCGCTGCCGTCCAGCAGCACGCCGGCCTGCGCCAGCTCCTCGTGGTAGCGGGCCATGGCGGCCATCAGGGGTTCGGTGGGCATGTCGCCGCGCTCGGACTCGGCGGTGGCTTTCACGATGATCATGAATCGCATGGGGTTCTCCTGGCAAGGGTTCGGGGTGCGGGCCGCAGCGAATCGCTGGCCTTCATCTGCACGACGAACGAACCTGCGCCAGATCGACACGCTGTCGGCAGATTGCGGGTTTCTACGTAGAAAAAAACTCTGCGCGCCCCTGCGCAAGGGGCTGCTGTGGCGTATCTGCCAAGCCGTGCAAATGGTTACCGGCCGCAGCCGTATGCATCGTTAGGATGCCCCGCGAGGGACCCCCACCAACAATGACCAGCGACAGCAACAACAACGACACCGAACCGACACCCCCGTGGCTGGCCAGCATTCCGCTGGAACCCAGCCACCAGACCCTGGCAGTGCTCATCGTCCACCCGGGCCGGGCGGTGGTGCCGCCCGAGGGCCTGGCCGAGGTGCTGCGTTTCTGGGCCGACGGCCGCGGAGGATGGATCGGCGCGGCCCGGGCCGCCCACGGGCTGTGGGGCTACATCGACGGGGAGGGCCGCTGGCGCGTGCCGCCCACGCTGCACAACGCCCGCAGCTTTTCCGAAGACGGCCTGGCGCGCTTTTGCGATGGCGGGCGGTGGGGCTTCATCGACCTGACCGGCGCGGTCGTCATCCCGCCCGCCTTCGACAATGCCCAGCCGTTTCGCCACGGCCTGAGCGCGGTGCAGGTGGGGCAAGATGCCTGGCGCATCATCAACCGCACCGGCCGCACCACCTGCGACGAGGTCTTTCATGAGCTGGGCGCTTTCGGTGCCAACGGCCTGGCGCGCGCCACGCTGTGGAAGAAATCCCGCAACGAGCGCACCCACGGCTTCGTTGACGGCACGGGCCGCTGGGTGATCGAGCCGCGCTTTCGCGACGCGCGGCCCTTCGGCGAGTCGGCCACGACCGCGGCCACGCTGGACGGAGACCTCTACGGCCTCATCGACGCCAAGGGCCACTGGGTGCTGCAGCCGCGCTACCCGCGCATCGACGCCTTCAACGCCGAGGGCCTGGCCTTCTTCGACGAACCCAACGCCTGGGACAACGGCCACGGCTACCTCAATGAACGCGGCAAGGTCGTGGTCAAGGGCGGGCGCCACCTCTCGCCGCGCATGGCGTGCGGCGTGGCCGCCAACAGCTACGACGGCACGAGCTTCCTCATGGCGGACGGCACGCCGCTGCCCACCCCGCCGCTGAGCTACGGCACGGATTTTTCGACCGAGAGCTGCTACGCCGTGGCTCGCACCGCCGCCGCCCGCAGCGGTGCCACCGCCCCGGCGCACTGGGGCCTGCTGCACCCCGAGGGCCGCTTCGTGCCCGCGCCCGAGCACCTGCTGGAGCCGCTGACCGATGGCGACGGCTGGATGGTGGCGCACCCGCCGGACACGCCGCTGGTGCCTTTTCTCACGCGCGACGGGCAGCTGGCCTTCATCGACGGCGAAGGGGCCATCACCTGGCGCGCCCACTACGACGGGCAGCAGGTGGCGCTGCTCGATGCAGCCGGCACACCGCTGTGGCGCAGCGGCGTGCGCGAGAACTGCTGGCCCCCGGGCCCGTTCTTCAACGCGCCGCTGACCGACCACCTCGAAAACCTGGAAACGCTGGACGGCATCGTGCCCCTGGCGCTGGACCTGCTGGCCGACGCGGAGGCGCGGCTGCACCGACTGGCCGCGGGCGATGAACTCGCGCCCGACGGGCCCGTGGACGGTGAGGACGGCGATGGCGACGACGGTGATTCCGACGAAGACCAGGAGCCCGGCCAGGTACAGGCCGACCGCACGGTGGTCGTGCGCCGCGTGATGCGCGCCTACCTGAGCGAGTCGCACAACGGGCCGTACGAATTCCTGTGCACCGACCTCAACCGCGCGGTCGACGAAGCCCGCGTGGCCATGGTGCAGCAGCTGACCGAGCGCCTGGGCGCCGCGGACCCCAACCCGGAGCACGCCGCCCCGTGGCACCGCCGGGGCGAGTACACCCAGGCCTGGCCCGTGGCGCTGGCCAAGCCGCTGCCGGGCGACAGCGGCGCGCTGCACGAAGCGCGCGAACAATGGCTCACGCTGTACAAGCACTCGGATTCCGGCGACGGCGACGTGTGGTGGGAGCTGTGGCTGATGGCCGCGCCCAGCATCGATGCGCTGCAGCTGGCGCAGCGCACCCGCACGGCAGCCCCCGCCACGCCGGCCGCGCTGCCCGCCCAGAGCGACCCACGGGAAGGCCCGGCCAGCGATGGTCCGGCGCTACCGCAGAGCCAGCCGCCCGATGACGAGCCCGACACGCCGCTGCCCCAGACCCGCGGCGACTGGCTGCGCGCCGTGCAGGACGACCGCTACGCCATCGCCCACGTGCCGGCTGAATGGCTGGACGACGCCCTGGTGGACACTGCGCTGACCGCGAACGTCGCGGCGCTGGAGTCCGTGCCCCCCGCCTGGCAAACCCCTGCGCGGCTCGCAGCCCTGGTGCGCCGCGGCCTGCGCGAGGCGGCCGACATCCCGCCCGAATGCATGACCGCCGAAGCGCTGGCGCTGGCGCGCAGCCTGTATGCCGGCCAGCCCGAGTGGGACTGGCGCGACGAACGCAACAGCCGCATCCCCACCGCATGGGACCACAACAGCCTGTGCGACGTGTGGGGCTGCCTGCTCACGCCCGAGCTGGCGCTCAAGGCCGTGCGCGCCCAGGCGCCGCTCAAGGACCTGGCGCACTGGCTGCGCACCGATGCGGTGGAGCAGGCCGCGCTGCAGGCCGACATCTACAACATCAGCTACATCGACCCGCGCAAGATAACGCCCGCACTGGCCGAGCGCGCCGTGCGGCACGACTACGGCTGCCTGATCGAACACATTCCCGCCGACATGCTCACGCCCGCGCTGTGCCTGGCGTCGGCGCGCGCCAACGGCCTGTCGCTGGACAAGATCCCTGCGCCGCTGCGCACCACCGAGGTGTGCGTGGCCGCGCTGCAGGACCGCTGGGACATGTTCCCCGCAGTGCCCGATGCGCTGCGCGAGGCGGTGACCACGCGGCTGATCGACGACGACCTCGCGCAGGCGCGCCAGGATGGCGAGCCGCGCGAAGGCAGCCACTGGCACGTGCAGCGCGCCTGGGCGCGGCTGTGGGCCGGCGACCACGAAGGCGCGGTGGCCGACGCCCGACTGGGCCAAGGCCGCGTGCGCCACGCAGAGCATGCGCACTACATCCTGGCCAGCGCCTTGCGCGCACTGGGCCGCACGCAGGAGGCGGCCCTGGAAGCCTCCACCGTGCTGTCGCTGCAGTCGCCCTACAGCGCGCAGTGGGACAGCGATGAGGACACGCGCTGGCTGCAGTCCCTGGCCCAAGCCCAAGCCCAGGCCCACGCGGCCGATGACGCCACGCTGATCGCACAGCTGGCCTCCCACCCGCGCACGCTGGCCGACGTGCCGCGCGAACGCATCACCCACGCCATGGTCGATGCCGCCCTGGCGGCCGACGAAGACACGGTGCGCTTCGTGCCCAAGCGCCTGATGACGCCCGCGCGGTACGCGGCAGCCTTGCGGCAGGGCGTGAAAGCGTTCGACCAGATACCTGCCGACATGCTGGGCGAGGACGCCTGCATTGCACATGTGCAGGACAGCGGCAGGCGCCTGGCCGAGGTGCCGCCCGCGCTGCGCACCGTGGCGGTCTGCGCCCATGCGCTGCGCGACAGCAGCAGCGCCCTGGAGCATGTGCCCGAACCCCTGCGCAGCGACGCCCAGGAAGCCGCCACACGCCTGCCGCGCGACAGGGAGGAGGATGACGACGAGGGCCCCCGATCCAGCGGAGCCGGCCACTGGCTGAGCCGCCGCCTCGTCGAGTCCGCCCTCAAGGGCCAGGACACCGCGGCACGCCGCCTGCAGCACAAGGGCATGGTGGCCGCGTTCATGGTGCAGGCCGCCGTGACCGCCCGATCCAGCGAACCGCCCACGCTGCGCGGCCTGGCCGGCTGGTTCGAGCAGCGGGCGGTGCTGGCGCTGGTGGCCAACCTGCTGCTGGGCCTGGCCGCACTGGTCGGCCACACCTTCGTGTCGGTGGCCGCCTGGCGCGCCGAAGGGCCGTGGATGGGGCTGCTCACCTTTGCACTCATGGGCTTTGCCGACGCGTACTGGGCCTGGCGCTTCCTCTTTGCCACGCCCGCCAGCGCGCCGCTGGCCGTGACTGCCATCGTGGTCGTGGTGTATGTGTTCGGGTGGAGGCGTTTGTACCGGCGTGTGGGTCTGGCGTTGGCGGCGCGGGAGGAGAAAGACTGACCCTGGCACGCTCTGTGTCCGCATATCTGGACGTGGCGCCCTGGTATGACAACGGTCAAGTAAGACATTGCAACCCGCGCGTTGGGTTACACCACCGCCCGGATAATCCTTTGCGCCCCAAGCCCCAACCGATGCTCCTATGGTCTCATTGAACAACGCGCGCACGAGAATATGGCTGACTGCAGTTTGCTTTGCAGCCAGCAGCCTGGCAGAAGTGTCAGCCCAAGGCGATCAAGCTGCCGTGGCCAGGTCAGCGGGTGACACGCACCGCTCAACGGAGGTTTTTTTACGGCCTTCGACGGCGGAAATCAGCACTCCCGCAACACTACGAGCCTACCTGCGGACCAAGGACGAGGTACACGGCAGCCGGTATGCGCAGCGAACCAACCGCTTTTGCTTCGTCAAGCAACCTCCCCGCAACGACGTGGAGGGGGACACTGCCAGCCTGTGGATGATTTGGCACGAAGGCGGGGAAATTTTAGATAGCGCTGGAAGCATTGGGCCCGGAGACGATGCGGCATTGCGGGGGCGATCTGAAGCGCTGGCCAAATCGGTCCATCTGGCCACGGACGTGGTCGAGTCCAAAGAACAAATCGCTGGCAGCACCTTTCTGATAGACCGTGCCTGGGTGGACAGCATTATCAATGCGTGCAAAACCAAGGGCCGCACTGTCAGCATTGCACCACTTCGAAGAACCAGGCACTGACTCTCGCCTGCACGGTGCGCTACATCAGGCTCGCATCACATCAAGGAACCCACGTGCCAAGCGCGCTTCTCAAATTCACGAACAACATGACTGCGCCGAGCGTACTCACGCTGGTGGAAGGCAACACGCTCAAACTGAAACTGGAGGGGATTCCCAAAGCCTATGTGCTGAAGACTCTGGTGGACCAGACGCCCATCGTGACAACGGGCGATACCAAACACAACGCACGTGCCGATAGTTGGCAATTCGAGTTCATCGCGAAGCAGGCAGGCCTGGCGCGCATCAGCATCATCTCCAGCCAGGGCTCTTCCGCACTGTCGATCTCTCCCTCTGCCATCACGATCCGGGTGGAAGCGGCCATGAAACTCCCGCCGCTCGACACCGAAGAGGGCATGCTAGTGCGGCTCCTGCTTGCGGAAAGTCGCTCTCCCGAAAAAATGGGCAGTGCCACCGCCGAGGAAGTCAAAAAGGGCATGCAGTGGATGCGCAGGGTGATCGTCAACCGGCTGCGCAGCGACAAGCCGGAGGAGTTCATGGCCCGAGGTGCCAGCGGCATTGTCGACATCGTCAAGGCCGACGACCAAGGCTCAGTGCAGTTTCACGGCTTCAATCAATATCCTCGTCTGGAAGAAGGGATCGCAAAGAACCTAGACGACTCGCTATCGATCGCCAATGACGGAACGCATCCGAAGCGCGCGGCATATGCGCAGTTCGTACAAAGCGCAATCGATGTGGCCAACGAAGCCCTGCCCATGGACCCTTCACCCAACGGCCTGTTCGCGTGGCGGACCAGACGCGCCACCTCACCCAGCGCGGAGTTCAAGCTCTTTGCGATGGCTGCAGGAAACGATTTCTACACCCACACCCGGCTGAAGAAGAAGGACTGAGCCCGCGCTTTCGGCCCGGGCGTAGAGGCAGTCGCTGTCTGCTTTTTCCATGTGCTCAAAGCTGCTCGCTCAATGCGATAAGTCCACGGCGCCAAGTGAATCCCATGAACACCCTTCACGCCAGAACCTGGCTGGCCGCAACCTGTGCTGCTCTATGCAGTGTCGCGAGCGCAGCATCAGCGGTCTCTGCCGAACAGCCTGCCGCTGCTATTCCTGAGGCAGCCATCTCCCGCCCATCGCTTGCGGAAATCAGTTCTCCTGCCGTACTTCGGGCCTATCTGCGTACCAAAGATGAAGTCCGAAACAGCCGGTATGCACAGCAAACCAACCGCTTTTGCTTTCTAAAGCTTGCGCCCCGTACTGGCTTGCAAGGTTCTAGGGGCAACATGTTGATGATCTGGCACAACGGGGGGGAAATACTCAACAGTAGAGGCCGTGTTGCTACCGGAGACGAGGCAGCGTCACTGGGACAAGCGGAGGCGCTTGCCAAGTCAGTCAATCTGGCCACCGACGTCGTCGAGTCCGAAGAGCAAATCGCCGGCAGCACTTTTTTGGTGGACCGCGCCTGGGTCGAGCGCATCGTGAGCACATGCCACAAGACCGGCCGGACCGTGACCATCACGGCTCCGCGAAAGGGCAGGCGCTGACGTCTCGATGCTGCGGGGCTTGCACGCAGCTGCTCAGGGCATTCGGCCACCAAGGCTTGGCAGCCGCGGTGGGCCGGATTTCAGCTCTCAGCCCCGTGATAACAAGGCGCCACTTCCCGCACCTCGATGGTCGCCCACTCCGCCGCGGGGCACGCCTGCGCGATGGCCACAGCCTCGTCGCGGGTGGCGCAGTCGATCAGGAAGAAGCCGCCCACCATTTCCTTCGTTTCGGCAAACGGCCCGTCCACCAGGCGCGACTGGCCGTCGCGCACCTGCAGGCGCACGGCCTGGTCGGTGGAGGCCAGTGACTCGGTGGCGCGCAGCAGGCCGCGGGCCTTGAGGCTGTCGCCAAACTCCAGCATGCGCGCATAGGCCTGCTGCCCGCCGGCCAGCCCCCGCTCGGCGCGTTGGCCGTGGGGTTCCATGATGAGCAGCATGTAGGGCATGAATGGTCTCCAGAAGATGACGATGGGGCGTGCAGCAGACTGTGCTGGCGGGAGTGCGCCATGCTAACAGCGGCAGTTTGCTATTGTTTCAGTAGCTGCTTGCGCTCATCCAGAGCGCGGTAGCAGCCTTTTTCCTTCATATTCTTGCGCACTGCAGCAAGCCTGTGCTATCTTTGGCCCCCTATGCAACGCAGCATGATCCTATCCACCCTATCGCTAAGCCTACTAGTGCTTGGCCGGGGTCTGCCTGCGTTCGCCACCGTTGCCTGACTCGCTCAGCGCAACACCTGATCTCCCCCTGACCCCGGCCCGCGAACCAGCCTTTGCACACGCAAAGGGCTGCAGGGGATGTCACACGTTTTGTTTTTTCATTCATTTCGTCTGACCCGTGCACCGCGCGTTTTTGTCTTCAGCGCACCGCACACACCGTTCGTGGAGCCTCTCATGATTGCCAAGCCCGCCACCAAGTACCAGCCCATCGCCCCGGTTGCATTGACCGACCGCCAGTGGCCCACCCGCAGCATCACCCGCGCGCCCGTGTGGCTCTCCACCGACCTGCGCGACGGCAACCAGGCGCTGTTCGAGCCGATGAACGGTGAGCGCAAGATGAAGCTCTTCCATGAGCTGGTGCGCATCGGCTTCAAGGAGATCGAAGTCGGCTTTCCGGCCGCGTCGCAGACCGACTTCGACTTCGTGCGCCGCCTCATCGACGAGGACCTGATCCCCGACGACGTGACCATCATGGTCATGACCCAGTCGCGCGAGGACCTGATCGCGCGCACGGTGGAGGCCGTCAACGGCGCCCCCCGCGCCATCGTGCACCTGTACAACGCCACCGCGCCTGCCTGGCGGCGCATCGTGTTCGGCATGAACGTGACGCAGGTGATGCAGCTGATCGCGCACCATGTGGGCTATTTGAAGCAGCTCACCGACGCGCAGCCCGCCACGCAGTGGACGCTGCAGTACTCGCCCGAGACCTTCAGCGCCACCGAGCTCGACGTGTCGCTCAAGGCCTGCCAGACAGCCATCGCGGCCTGGAACGCGGGCCCTGGCCGCCCCATCATCATCAACCTGCCCACCACGGTGGAGAACGCGACGCCCAACGTGTTCGCCGACCAGATCGAATGGATGGACCGGCGCCTCACCCCCCGCGAGCACATCACGCTCTCGGTGCACCCGCACAACGACCGCGGCACCGGCGTGGCCGCGGCAGAACTCGCGATGATGGCCGGTGCCGACCGTGTGGAAGGCTGCCTCTTTGGCAACGGCGAGCGCTGCGGCAACGTGGACATCGTGACGCTGGCGCTCAACATGTACACGCAGGGCGTGCACCCGAACCTCGATTTTTCGGACATCACCTCGGTGGCGCGCATTGCCGAGGAATGCACCTCGCTGCCCGTGCACCCACGCCACCCCTACGCGGGCGACCTGGTGTTCACCGCGTTCTCGGGCTCGCACCAGGATGCGATCAAAAAAGGCTTTGCCGCGCAGGACCCGAACGCGCTGTGGGAGGTGCCGTACCTGCCCATCGACCCTGCGGACCTGGGCCGCACTTATGACAGCGTGATCCGCGTGAACAGCCAGTCGGGCAAGGGCGGCATCGCCTTCTTGCTGGAGCGCGAACACGGCGTGGTGATGCCGCGCCGCATGCAGGTGGAGTTCAGCGCCGTGGTGCAGCGCCAGACGGACGCGAGCGAAGGCGAGATGAGCGGCGAGGCACTGTGGGACCTGTTCCAGGCCACCTACCTGCGCGCCCCGGCCCAGGCGGCCATCATCTGCCACAGCCACCGGCTCGATGAAGACGGGCAGGGCATCGAGCTTGACGTGACCATCGACGGCACGCGCCAGCATTTGCGCGGCCAGGGCAACGGGCCGATCGCGGCCACGGTGGATGCGCTCGGCCTGCCGCTGCGCGTGGACCACTACGAAGAGCGCGCCACCGGCACGGGCGCCAACGCCCAGGCGCTGGCCATCGTGGAGGCTGCGATGGAAGGCGTGGCAGGCTCCACCTTTGGCGCGGGCATGAGCCACAACATCGTGACGGCGTCGGTGCTGGCCATCGTGAGCGTGGCCAACCGGCTGGCCGAGCGGCGCCAGGGCGTGGCCGCCACGGGGACGGTGACAGCGGCGTAACCTTGTGGTTGCGGCCGTTGCAAAAAGGATAGCTGCCAGCGCTGGTCCTTCCATCGCTGGTGGCCATCCGGACCAATAGCCCCAGGCCGCGGGCGGAGTCCGGGCAGGCACCGGGGTCCATCCGTTACCCTTCGGGCCATGCGCGTTGTTTCTCACAGACTGGCCCTGGCCGCCTGCACCGCCGCCCTGCTGGCCCTGGCGGGCTGCGGTACCTCGCGGCCCCCATCGTCTTCTTCGTTCCCTTCGTCATCATCGTCGTCGGCGCCGGTGCGCACCACGCCGCCCCTGACCGCGGAGCAGGCGCATGACATCGCCATCCACGCGCTGGGCCTGGTGGGCACGCCGTACCGCTACGGCGGCAACACGCCGGACTCTGGCTTCGACTGCAGCGGGTTGATCGGCTATGTGTACCGCAACCAGGTGGGCACCCCGCCGCCCCGCACGGTGGCGCAGCTCAACAGCTGGGGCTACCCCATCGACGGCAGCGAGCTGCGCGCCGGGGACCTGGTGGTGTTCGGCACCGGCCGCCAGCCCAACCATGCGGGCATCTATGTGGGCGAAGGGCGCTTTGTGCACGCGCCGTCCACCGGCGGCACGGTGCGGCTCGACCAGCTGCAGTCGCGGCATTGGTCGCGGCAGAATGCGGCGTTCCGCAGGCCGTAGCGGCTCCCCCTGAGTCGCCTTCGGCGCCTTCCCCCTGAGGGGGACGACGCCCTTGCTGCGGGGCGGCCCTTGCTCGGCGTCTCTCGCCTGGGGCGCGCCAGTCTTTCCCAATGTCGCCCATGGGTAGAAAGGTGTTCGCCCGAATCTGCCAGCAGCGGCTGTCCAGCGCCGCGCGACAATCGGGGCCACCATGACCCACGCACACCGCTCCGCCACCCCGATCTCCACCCACGATACGACGCGCGTCGATGACACGCGCATCAAGGCCGTGCGGCCGCTCATCACGCCGGCTTTGCTGCAGGAATGGCTGCCCGCGCCCGATGCCGCCCAGAGGCTGGTGGAGACCAGCCGCACCGCCATCTCGCGCGTGCTGCATGGGCAGGACGACCGGCTCGTGGTGGTAGTGGGGCCCTGCTCCATCCACGACCACGGCCAGGCGATGGAGTACGGGCGCCAGCTGAAGGTGCAGGCCGATGCGCTGCAGCAGGACCTGCTCATCGTGATGCGCGTGTACTTCGAGAAGCCGCGCACCACCGTGGGCTGGAAGGGCTACATCAACGACCCGCACCTGGATGGCAGCTTTGCCATCAACGAAGGGCTGGAGCTGGCACGCCAGCTGCTGCTGGATGTGCTGGCGCTGGGCCTGCCAGTGGGCACGGAGTTCCTGGACCTGCTGTCGCCGCAGTTCATCAGCGACCTGGTGAGCTGGGGCGCCATCGGCGCGCGCACGACCGAGAGCCAGAGCCACCGCCAGCTGGCCAGCGGCCTGTCGTGCCCCGTGGGCTTCAAGAACGGCACCGACGGCGGCGTGAAGGTGGCGAGCGACGCCATCCAGGCCGCTCAGGCGTCGCACGCCTTCATGGGCATGACCAAGATGGGGCAGGCCGCGATCTTCGAGACGCGCGGCAACCAGGACTGCCATGTGATCCTGCGCGGCGGCAAGCAGCCCAACTACCAGAAGGCCGATGTGGATGCCGCCTGCACCATGCTTCAGGCGGCGGGCCTGCGCGAGCAGGTGATGATCGACGTGAGCCACGCCAACAGCAGCAAGCAGCACCAGCGCCAGATCACCGTGGCGGGCGAAGTGGCCCAGCAGATCGCCGCGGGCGACCAGCGCATCACCGGCCTCATGATCGAAAGTCACCTGCAGGAAGGCCGCCAGGACATCGTGCCCGGCCAGCCGCTCGCGCCCGGGGTGTCGGTGACGGATGCCTGCATCAGCATGGCGCAGACCATCCCGGTGCTGGAAGACCTGGCGGCGGCGGTGCGGGCGCGGCGCGCACGCGGCTGAACTTCCGGCCCAGCGTTCTGGGTTACGCCGCACCACCGGCTGCAACTACCGCGCTGCCGTGGTGTCGATGTTGCGCGCCGTGGCCAGCAGCGTGGCGCACAGGGTTTCCTGGCCATCTGCATCCACCGCGAACACGTCCGACGCGCACACCGTGAGCAGCCGCGCCGCGTCGATCACGCGCCCGCGCGCCCTGAGGCACACGCCCCGCGCCGGGGCCACGAGCTTCACGGTGGCATCCACCGTGGCATTGACCCAGCCCGGCGGCAGCACGCTGCCGGCCGCCCCCACCGCAGCGAAGTCGGCCACCGCAAACACGGCCGTGGCCTGCAGCTGGCCGGGGCGAAAGCAGAACGCGTCGCTCACCGGGATTTCCACCTCCACCGCGCCCGGCTCGACGCGCACGAAGCGCAGGCCCAGCGTGCGCGCCATGGGCATGGCCAGCACCAGCGATTGCAGCTGGGTCAATGAAGTGGAGGATGGGACTGATGAAATGGACGCCGTGGCGGGACCAGTGGCAGGTGCAGAGGGGGTCATGGTGTTTTCCTGGTGGGGCGGGGGGATCGTGAAGCCGGTGGTGGCGGCGGTGCGGGTGCGGCCGGCGCAGGGGCGGGCCGCACGCGGGGCCACGGGGCCTTGGCTTTGGGTGCCGCAGCCTGGGCACGCCGCGCCGTCGCCTGCTTTGCCCGAAACCACGCCGCGTGCTCCAGCACGCGCTGCTTCTGGGCCTGCAGCCCGGCGATCTGCTGGTCCAGCGCCAGGGCGCGCTCGCGCAGGTCTTGCACCATGGCGTCGATGCACAGCGTGCCGGCGCGGTAGGCGGCCAGGCGCGGCGCGATCTGCGGCAGGGTGAAGCCCAGCTGGCGCGACATGGCGATGAACACGACCTCGCGCTGCAGGGCCACGGGATAGTCGCGGTAGCCGTTGGCGCGCCGGCGCGGGGTGAGCAGCCCCAGCCGCTCGTAGTGGCGCAGGGCATGGACCGAGACCGAGGTGCGCTGGGCCAGTTCAGAGATCTGCATGGCGCAAAGCCTAGCAAGCCTGGCGCTGCACGAAGGTTGCCTGTGCGACTGCTTTTGGGGCAAACCCCCATGCCCAGCGCCGCGGGCAGAGCGCGTCGCGGTGTAGCATTCACCTTTTACCGTCCTGGCCTGGGCACTGCGGCCTGCGGCGACGGTTTTCATCCCCACTGCGAAGACCCTTGACGATGCTTGAGCTCCACGGCAATGCCACCCAGGCCGCTCCAGGCGCCGGGACGGGGTGCGCGCCGCTGGGTCGCTGCACGATAGCTGCCTGACCATGTCATCAGCCCACGCACCCGAAGAGGCAGCGCGGCTTTTGGCACTGCAGTCCTACGCGATCCTCGACACCCCTGCCGAGGAAGGCTTCGACCAGTTGGCGGCCCTGGCCGCGCAGGTGTGCGGCTGCCCCATCGCGGTGGTCAACTTTCTCGACGGCGAGCGCCAGTGGTTCAAGGCGTCGGTGGGCCTGGCGTTTCAGCAGACCGAGCGCGCCATCGCGTTCTGCGCGCATGCGCTGGACGGCCGCCGCGACCCGATGGTGGTGCCCGACGCCGCCCTGCACCCCGTGCTGGCCAGCAACCCGCTGGTGGTGGGCGATCCGCATGTGCGCTTTTATGCCTGCGTGCCGCTGGTCACGCCCGAGGGCTTTGCCCTGGGCACCCTGGCCGTGGTCGACACCGTGCCGCGCACGCTGCAGGACGCACAGATCGACGCCCTCAAGATGCTGGCGGGCCAGGCCATGGTGCAGCTGGAGCTGCGCCGCCAGAAGCGGCTGCTGGCCCACCTGGTGCGCGAGCGCGACCAGATGCACGCCGAGATGGTGGCCCAGGGCGAGGCGCTGCGCGCGGCCGGGCGCATCGCGCGCATCGGCGGCTGGACGGTGGAGCTGCCCGGCCAGCAGTGGACCTGGTCGCAGGAGATCGCGGCCACCTACGGCCTTGCGCAGCGGCAAAGCGGCCTGGCGCAGGTGCTGCAGCTGTACACGCCGCCGTACCGCGGCGTGATGCAGCGGGTGCTGGACGACTGCCTGCAGCACGGCACGCCGTTCGACATCGAGGCCGAGGCGCTGATGCCGGGCGAGCGGCACTTCTGGGTGCGCACCGCGGGGCAGGCGGTGCGCGGTGCCGACGGGCAGATCCTGCGCATCCAGGGCGCCTTCCAGGACATCACCACCCAGCGCCGCGCCCACCAGGCACAGCGCGAGAGCGAGGAGCGCTTTCACCTGGTCTCGCGCGCCACGGCCGATGCGGTGTGGGACTGGAACCTGTTCACCGACCACATCTGGTGGAACGAGGGCATGCAGACGCTGTTCGGCGTGCCGCCCGACCAGCTGCAGGCCGACAGCAGCTCCTGGACGTCGCGCCTGCACCCCGAGGACAGCGATGCGGTGGTCACCGGCATCCACGCGGTGATCGACGGCAAGGGCACGCACTGGTCGAGCGAATACCGCTTTCGCCGCCACGACGGCAGCTACGCCTGGGTGCTGGACCGCGGCTTCGTGATCCGCGACGCCAGCGGCAAGGCGGTGCGCATGGTGGGCGGCATGGCCGACATCAGCCGGCAAAAGCTCGCCGAGATCGATGCGCAGCGCGATGCGCAAAACCATGCCGAACTGCTGCAGGTGCAGCAGCGCATCTCGTCGATGGCATTGCCCCTGCACGAGGCGCTGCAGCTCGTGGCCGACACGGTGCTGCGCCAGACGCGGGCGCGTGGCGCGCTGGTGGAGCTGCTGCGCGAGCAGGAGCTGGTGGCGCAGGCCGCGGCGGGCGACCACGTGCGCCCGGTGGGCCACCTGCTGCCCGTGGACCAGAGCCTGCTGTGGCCCTCGCTGCGCGAAGGCCGCACGGTGGTGTGCAACGACACCGAGGCCGCGGGCTGGGACATGAGCTCGATGCCGCACCGCCACGGCGTGCGCTCGGTGATGGCGGTGCCGCTGCGCACGGCCAGCGGCGTGGTCGGCTCGCTCAAGGTCACGTCCGACCAGCCCCAGGCGTTCTCGCGGCGCGACGTGGCCCACCTGGAGATCCTGACCGAGTCGCTCGGCTCCATGGTGCAGCTGCGGCACGTGGCCGCGCAGCTGCGCGCGTCCGAGCAGCAGTACCGCATGCTGTTCGACGAGCACCCGCACCCGATGTGGGTGTACGACAAGGAGACGCTGCGCCTGCAGGCGGTGAACCAGTCGATGGTGACGCACTACGGCTACACCGAGGCCGAGCTGCTGGCCATGCAGATGACCGACCTGTGGCCCGCCGAGCGCCGCGCGGCCATCAAGGCCAGCATCGACGCGATCCCGATGGACCAGCGCAACCGGCCCGTGGTGAGCCGCCACCTCAAGAAGGACGGCTCGATGATGGACGTGGAGATCACGGCCGGCAGCATCAGCTTCAATGGCCGCCCCGCGCGCCAGGTGCTGGCCACCGACGTGACCGAGCGCCTGCGCACCGAGCGCGAGCTCGCGCGCATGGGCCGTGCGCAGCGCCTGCTCAGCGCCTGCAACGAGACCCTGGTGCGCGCCACGTCCGAGACCGCGCTGCTGCAGGCCATCTGCCAGATCGCGGTGGACATCGGCGGCTACCGCATGGGCTGGGTGGGCTTTGCGCGGGACGATGACCGCAAGTCCATCGAGCCCGTGGCCCATGCCGGCTACAACCAGAACTACCTGGAGAACCTGCACCTGTCGTGGTCGGCCGACGACCCGTACGGCCGCGGCCCGGCGGGCACGGCCGTGCGCTCGGGCAAGCCGGTGATCGTGCAGGACATCCGCGCCGAAGGCGACTTCGCCGACTGGACCGAGCGCATGCTGGAGCACGGGTTCCACGGCGTGATCTGCCTGCCGCTGCAGCAGCGCGACCACGACCAGGACCGCACCTTCGGCCTGCTGTACCTGTACGCGCCCGACATCCTGCAGATCAGCGCGCAGGAGGCCGCGCTGCTGCAGGAGCTGTCCAACGACGTGGCCTTCGGCATCACCAGCCTGCGCGCGCACAAGGCGCAGCAGCGCCTGCAGGCCTCGGTGCTCAAGGTGGCAGCGGCCGTGTCGGCCAGCACGGGCACCGAGTTCTTCGTGCAGCTGGTGCGCAACATGGCCGATGCGCTCGGTGCGCAGGGCGGCTGCGTGGTGCGGCTGCTGCCCGGAAGCGAAGGCCAGCCCGACCGGGTGACCACGCTCGCGGCCGTGCTGGACGGCCACATGCTGTCCAACGACGAATACATGCTGGAGGGCACGCCCAGCCAGATGCTGCTGAACCAGCGCGAGTTCGTGGTGGCCGAGAAGGTCCAGCAGGCGTTTCCGTCCGCACCCATGCTGCGCCTGGTGGGCGCGCAGGGCTATGCGGGCCAGCAGCTGTGCAACGGCGACGGCGAGGTGGTGGGCTTCGTCTTCGTGCTGTTCCGCCAGCCCATCGCGGAAACGGACTTCATCACCTCCACGCTGCAGATCTTTGCCGCGCGCGCCTCGGCCGAGATCGACCGCCAGCTGGCCGACATCCGCATCCGCCACCAGGCGTCGCTGCTGGACAAGGCGCAGGACGCCATCCTGGTGCGCGACCTCACGCACCGCATCATCTTCTGGAACAAGAGCGCCGAGCGGCTGTACGGCTGGTCTCAGCTGCAGGCGCTGGGCCAGTCCATCGAGACGCTGCTCTACGACGACCCCACGCACTTTCGGCACGCCACGCAGGCGGTGCTGGAGCAGGGCGAGTGGACGGGCGAGATCGTGCAGTACCACCGCGACGGCAGCACCATCGAGGTGGAGGGGCGCTGGACGCTGGTGCGCGGCGACGACGGACAGCCGCATTCCATCCTGGCCATCAACACCGACATCCGCCAGCGCAAGGCCAGCGAGCGCGAGATCCAGCGCCTGGCGTTCTACGACGCGCTCACCGGCCTGCCCAACCGCATGCTGCTGATGGACCGCATCGGCCACGCGCTGGCCAACGCGCAGCGCCGCCACCACGGCGGGGCGTTGCTGTTCATCGACCTCGACAACTTCAAGACGCTGAACGACACGCTGGGCCATGACCAGGGCGACCTGCTGCTGCAGCAGGTGGCGCAGCGCCTGAACACCTGCGTGCGCAGCGTGGACACCGTGGCGCGGCTGGGTGGCGACGAGTTCGTGGTGATGCTGGAAGAGCTGAGCGCCAAGCCGCACGAACTGGCGCTGCACGCGCGCGGCGTGGGCGAGAAGATTTTGACCATGCTGGCCGTGCCCTACGCGCTGGCCGGCTACCAGTACCGCAGCACGCCCAGCATCGGGGTGGCGCCCTTCACCGGCGAGCAAACGAGCGTGGGCGAGCTGCTCAAGCAGGCGGATCTGGCCATGTACCAGGCCAAGACCGCAGGGCGCAACACGCTGCGCTTCTTCGACCCCGACATGCAGGCGGTGGTGACGGCCCGCGCGGGCCTGGAGACCGACCTGCGCGCGGCCCTGGCGCAAGAGGAATTCCTGCTGCACTTTCAGCCGCAGATGCACCAGACGGGCCTGTGCGTGGGGGTGGAGGCGCTGGTGCGCTGGGCCCACCCGCAGCGCGGCATGGTCTCGCCCGCGCAGTTCATCCCGCTGGCCGAGGAAACCGGGCTCATCCTGCCGCTGGGCCGCTGGGTGCTGCACACCGCGTGCAAGCTGCTGTCGAGCTGGCAGGACGACCCGGCCCTGGCGCACCTGACCATGGCGGTGAACGTAAGCTCGCGCCAGTTCCGCCATGCGAGCTTCGTGGACGACGTGGCGCGGGTGCTGGCCATCACCGGTGCACCGGCCCACCTGCTCAAGCTCGAGCTCACCGAAAGCCTGCTGGTGGAAGACATGGAAACCACCATCGCCACCATGGCCGCGCTGCGCAGCTACGGCGTGGGGTTCTCGCTGGACGACTTCGGCACCGGCTATTCGAGCCTGAGCTACTTGAAGCGCATGCCGCTCGACCAGCTCAAGATCGACCAGAGCTTCGTGCGCGACCTGCTCACCGACCCCAACGATGCGGCCATCGTGGACACCATCATCGGCCTGTCGCGCAGCCTGGGCCTGCAGGTGATCGCCGAAGGCGTGGAAACGCCCGAGCAGCGCGAGCTGCTCGCCCATGCCGGGTGCATGCACTACCAGGGCTATTTGTTCAGCCGGCCGCTCTCGGCCGACGTGCTGGCGACCTTCCTCCACAAGCCCGCCGAGGCTTGATCCACAGGCCACGGGCAGTCTGTCCCGTGCGCGTTGCCGTCTCCGGGCGGCCAGCCCGGCACACCACGGCGCGCCCAGAGCCTCCAGGGCGGGCTGGCAACGCGCCGGCAGGAGGAGGGGGTGTGCCCGCCGTCCGGCAGGCCTCCAGGCCCCTCTCAGGCCATTGGCTGCGCCTCTTCCCAGCATCAGCCCCCTCCACGACAGCGGCATGCCTGGCGCAAGGCGATCCCACCCGTGCGGTGCCTGGCCCCGGGAAGTTGTCCCTGTCTTCTTCTTTATTTTCTTTATAAATACATAGTCGTAGTAGTAGAGGACGGCTTGCGGTGTGGACAACCGCGTTTTTCCCAGACGCGGCAAGCACTTGCGCGCAGCCCAACCCTGTGGGCCAGCCCCTGTTTCCGCTGTCGCGCCGGCGGGGACAAAAGCCAGGAATCGCTGCGGCCTGTGGACAACCGGGTACTTGTGCCAAAACTGTCCCCAGTTTTACCCACCGGGGTCGCTGTGCCCGGGAATCTGCTGGAAAAGTGGTCCTGGCGCCCTATGGACAAGCGCCAGCAGCTACTGAAAACATAGCAAATTCGACGCACCGGTGCCGCTGACCGGGATCTGTGCCGCCAGGAAGTCCTGCGGCAGGCGCTCTGGATCGTTGTCGGTGAGGCCCTCGCCACCGCTGCGGTGTGGCTGGGCGGGCGCGTGACGGGCCGTCTGGCGAGTGCCGGCTGTGCATGGGCAGGCACCCGCTGATGGACGCCCTCTGGACCGCCCCCACCCTCAGGGGAGCGATGTGCGCCAGATTTGCCGCTCGGGCCGTGGCATCGGCCGCTTTACCGGGTGCGCAAAGACGCTCGTGAAGGCGTCAGCAGGCGGTCCCGGTGTCCCGGATTCGGGGTGTTCTGTTATTCATTGATAGATCTATATATAAATAGCAGTAGTAGTAGAGCCGCCCTGTTTCTGTGGACAAGGCCGGATTTGCCAATGCTGGCGCGCACTTGCGTCGCTTCAAACACTGTGGGACGCCGGGGTTGAACTTCGGGGCCGGCAGACAACAACTTCGGCCGCCGGCATCTTTGTGTGGATAACTGCCCGGTTGTTCGAAAAGTCTCCCCAGACTTATCCACAGGCGCACTGGTGCGGCCAGCCTGTGTTCCGCACCGCGCTGCTTTGCGCCGACCCAAAACAGCGGGCCGTGCTCCCAAGGAAAAAGCCCGGGGTCCTTTGCAGGACCCCGGGCCGTGGGTGGTGGCGTGCCTTGCGGCTGCCGCTGGTTTACTTGGCAGGCATGGCCGCACCGGCCGGTGCGGGTGCGGGCCTGCCCGCGTCGCCGTGGTGGTGGCGCTCGCCGCCCTTGCCGGGGCGGCCTTCGCCGTGGGGGCCGCCGCGGTGTTGGCGGTGCGCCTGGGCGTCAAACGTCTTTTGCTGCTCGGGCGTCAGCGTGGCGTAGAAGGCCTTGGTGGCCTCGCCACGGCGGTCGGCCTCGGCGGCGTGCTGGGCGCGCAGGGCTCGCATGCGGTCGATGCGCTCGGGCGTGGTCAGCTTGTCCATGTCCTTGCGGTCCAGGCGCGCGGTGCGCTCGCCCGGTTGCAGGGCCGTGGTGAAGGTGGTCCAGCCGGATTCCTGTGCGGGCGTCAGCTTGAGCTGGTCCTTCAAGGCCGCCATGCGTTTTGCCTGGTGGGCCTGACGGGCCTGGTGGCGTTCGTGGTGGTCCCGGCGCGGCTCGCCGGCCTGGCGGGCGTGGCGGCCCTCGGGGGCGGTGGCGCTGGCGGCCGCCGGGGCGGCTGCGGGGCTGGCAGGTGCCGGTTGTGCCAGAGCGGGCAGGGCCAGGGCAGCCAGAACAGCGGTGGCGACAAAGCGGCGTGGAAGTTGGAAAGCCATGGTGTGAGTCCTTTCACGGTGGAGGTGGCAGCCCGCTGTGCCAGGTTGGCTCAGCGGTTGAGGGTCAGTGTCCGCCTGCCATGTATCGCCGCCGTGCCCACTGGGTGAGGCTGTGTAAAGTTGTGACAAGAAGATCCGTACGCGGCGCGGACCTTGGGGCGGTATCGACCTCTACCGCTCGTCCATCCGGCGTTGACAGCTATGAAATATGTAGCAATGCTCCCGCCGGATGTACGGAAGCCTGCGGTGCGGCGCGAGACCGGTGCCCGCAGCCCCGACAATGGCGGATTCGCCGTTTGCCCGTTGTTCGCTCAACGCCTAGAAGAGAAGAAGGTTGTCCCGTGTTCAAGAACATGATCGTGTACCGCATTGCCCCCCAATGGCAGGTGGAGTTGACCCAGGTCGAGGAAGCGCTGGCCAAGGCGCCTTTCATGGAGTGCGGCGCCACGCAGGAGAAGTCCCTGGGCTGGGTGCCGCCACGCGGCGATGCCCACGGCCCGCTGGCCGAGTCGGTCGGGGGCCAGTGGATCCTGCGTTTCATGGTCGAGTCCAAGGTGCTGCCCGGCAGCGTGCTGGCGCGTCGGGTGAAGGAAAAGGCCGAGCGCATCGAGCAGGAAACCGGCCGCAAGCCCGGCAAGAAGGAAAGCAAGGAGCTCAAGGACGAGGCCAAGCTCGACCTGCTGCCCATGGCCTTCACCAAGCAGGGCTCGATGTGGATCTGGATCGACACGGCGTCCCGCCTGCTGGTGCTGGACACCTCCAGCCAGGGCCGCGCCGATGAGGTCGTCACGCTGCTGGTCGAGTCGCTGCCCGGCCTGTCGGTGTCGCTGATCAACACCCAGACGAGCCCGCAGGCCGCGATGTCGCACTGGCTCAAGGAGCAGGAGCCGCCCGTGGGCTTCACCGTGGACCGCGAGTGCGAGCTCAAAAGCGCCAGCGAAGAAAAGTCCGTGGTGCGCTACGCCCGCCACGCGCTCGACATCGAAGAGGTGCAGGCCCACATCGACGCCGGCAAGCTGCCCACCAAGCTGGCGATGACCTGGGACGACCGCGTGTCCTTCATGCTCACCGAGGGCTTCCAGATCAAGAAGGTGTCGTTCCTCGACACGGTGTTCGAGGGCACAAAGTCCGACGACAGCGGCTTCGACACCGACGTGGCCATTGCCACGGGCGAGCTGGTCAAGCTGATCCCCGACCTGATCGAGGCCCTGGGCGGCGAGGCGGAAAGCGGCGTGGCCAGCGCTGCGCAGGCGGTGGCGGCGGGTGGCGACAGCGCTCCGTCATCGGCCCCGGGTTCCGGCTCCGGCCTGGCGGCCGCCGTGCCGGCGCCGCCCCGAGGCAAGGATGTGACGGGCCGCGCGATCACCGGGCCGGCCACGGCACCGGTGGACACAGACCCCGAATCGGCGCCGTTCTGACGACCCTCGCCAGGGGCGAGTTCAAGACCGGGGAGGCGATGTCAACGCCCGGCAGGCGCTCTCAGCGCCCGGTGAACCGCGGGCTCTGGCGCGCATGGAACGCGTCGACCCCGCTCTGGAAATCCTGCGTGCCCGCGCACTGCACGAACGCAGCGGCCTCGGCCGCCAGTTGCTCGGGCAGCGTGCGGCCCATTGAATCGCGCATCAGGCGCTTCATCGCGCCGTAGGCCTGGGTCGGGCCGCTCGCCAAGCGCGCTGCCAGCGCGGCGGTGGCCGCGTCCAGCTCCGCCGCCGGCACCACGCGGTTGACGAGGCCCAGGCGCAGGGCCTCGTCGGCGGTGAAGGCGTCGCCCAGCAGGGCGATCTCCAGCGCCTTGCGCACCCCCACCAGCCGGGGCAGCGCCCACGATGCGCCCACGTCGCAGCTGGTGCCCAGGTTGATGTACGCCAGGTTGAAGCGCGTGCCTTCGGCCACCAGCACGTAGTCGGCCATCAGCAGCAGGCTCAGGCCCGCGCCTGCGGCCACGCCGTGCACCTGGGCGATGACGGGGGCGTTCATCTGCGCCAGCAGCGGCAGCGCCTGGTTCAGCGGGGTGAGGATGTCGATGGCGCCTTGCACCGGGTGGGCCCGCAGCGTGGCCAGGTCGCCACCGGCCATGAAGCCCCGGCCGTTGCCGCGCAGCACCACGGCGCGCACCGTGGGGTCGGCGGCAACAGTCTGCACGGCGGTCAGAAAAGCGTTGGCCATGGCCACGTCGATGGCGTTGAGCGCGTCGGGCCGGTTGAAGCGCAGCGTGGCGATGGGGCCGTCGCGTTCCAGCAGCACGGGCGCGGTGGGGTCGGTAGCGGTGTTGGTCATGTCCGAAGGGCTTGTGGTGCTTGGTGGCAGAGCGCTGATAGCTCCTGTTTTGATAGTGGCGGCGCGGCCGGCCCCGCGGCATCGGGGTTTTCCCCCGGTCGGGCGCCGCCGCCAGGGCGCTGCGGCGCCTGGGCCCCGGGCGGACCGGGCGTCGAAAAGGCTCTAATACGCACATGACCAAGACGACGACCATTGCCGCGACGGCCGCGACGGCCGCGACGGCCCCCACGCCCCGGCGCAAAAGTGGTGCTGCCGCGACCGCCGCCGCCCCCGCCGTGGCGGCCCCGGTGTCGCACCGCGAGCGCCAGCGCGAGGCCAAGCGCAACGCCGTGCTGCAGGCGGCGGCGCAGCTGTTCAACGAGCGCGGCTTTCACGCCACCTCGCTCGACGACATCGCCGCGCGCCTCAACGTGACCAAGCCCACGCTGTACTACTACGTGAAGAACAAGGACGAGATCCTGCTGCAGTGCGTGAGCCAGGGCCTGACCATGATGCTGGAGGGCATCGACGCCTCGCGCGCAGCCGGCGGCCAGGCCATCGACCAGCTCATCACCTGCATGCAGGTCTATGCGCGCATCGTCACGCAGGACTTCGGCATGTGCCTGATCCGCATCGGCGACGAGCAACTGCCCCCCGCGGCCCGCAAGGAGCTGCGCCGCCTCAAGTCCGCCGTCGACCAGGAGTTCCGCCGCCTGGTGACCGAGGGCGTGGCAGAAGGTTCGCTCGCACCCTGCGACCCGAAGATGACGGCCTTTGTCATTGCGGGCGCTCTGAGCTGGATCGGCCGCTGGTACCAGCCCGGCGGGCAGTACACGCCCGAGCAGGTGGCGGCGCAGTGCATTGGTACGTTGATGGGTGGGGTGGTGCGGCGGGTGGATGCGGCGCCGCCTGCGGTAGCGGTGGTGCCCTCCAAAAAGAGAAAGGCGAGCGCTGCCTGACGGCTGCAGGCCCACAGCACCCTGGGGCTTTGCCAGCGGGTGACTACTAGGGCGCTGCGGGCGCTGTCATGGACAGGCCGTTGCGGCAGTGCGCTGCAAAGGTCTGCTCCATGGCGTCCAGCAGGGCCTGTTCAGGCGCGGTCGGCAGCAGCTCGGCCTCGATCCGCGTGCGCACCTTTTTCCATGCGCCAGGCAGGGCCGTGGCCATGGCGCGAAAGACCTTGAGCGTATCGGCCAGCCCGAAGCCACAGTCGTCGCAGAAGGCTTCCCAGGAATGGAGTCCCACGGCGTCGAAGTGGTCTTCATCCCCGATGAACAGGGCCAGGCCTGTGTCGCCGTAGGCCCGCACGCACAGCAGGTCGTAGAAGGGTGCCAGCCGGTAGCCGTGTTCGTCGATGAGCACCGACATGTTCTTGGCATGCGCATCCGCGTTGCCGATGAGGTAGTTGAACATCACCCAGCGCTGGAACTGCAGCATGTCTGCGCCGGGCACACGCACGCTGCGCAGTGCGTGGGCCAGCTTGGCCAGGCTTGCCAGGCCGCCAGAGCGTTCGTACTTCCAGCCGTAGCCCTGGCCCAGCAATTGGCAGCCGTCGATCTGGTGCAGGGCGACGATGTTTCCGGCGATGAGCGTGCGGTCATAGCGACGCACCACATACGCGGCTTCGGGCACGCGCACCAGCCACGTGGGCGGTACCGGCAGCTTGAGGGCTTTGGCCAGTTGCATGCACGCGTATTCGTTAACGGCGCTGGGCGCATAGCGGGGCTGGCGTGTGTCGGGCTTGAGGATGTGCGTGGTGGGTGATGCTCCCACGCTGTCGTACAGCTGCAGGGTTTTTTCGTCGAGGCGCAGGCCCATCTTGTCTTGCGCGCCCGCCAGGGACATGGTGGTGGTCGTGTTCGACACCAGCAGGGGCACGGTCTGCCGCGCTGTCAGGCGCTCGCTCAATATGGCGGGGGGCAGCGGGCGGTACTGCTGATGTTGCTCGGGTTGCGCGTTGTCGGGCAGCAGTGCCAGCACGCCTGGCAGCTCCTGCCCCAGTCGGCCCAGCAGGTCGAAGCGAGAGGCGTGGCGCAATTGCAGCGCGGCCATGATGTCTTCCAGCGCGTTGCCCTCGGGCAGCAGGTTGTCGAAGAAATGGAGCACCAGCACGCCGGTGTAGCGCTGCGTCTGCAGGGCGAACTGCGGTGCCAGCGCGAATGCGCCCGGTTGGGCCAGCCACTCGGGGTTGTATTCGAAAAAGAAGTCCGCTGCAGCGTGGCCCAGCCAGCCCATGGGGCGGGCATTCGCCCAGACGCGCAGGCGGATCATGGCGCGCTGTCCTCGGGGGACGGGCCCTGCACGATGGAGGCGTTGCCCATCTCCAAAGCGGCGGGGTCTTCGTGCGGGTGCCACACTGCCGGCCATGTGATGTCCAGTGTCAGCCCCAGTCCCTCCGCCAGCAGCAGCAGCTTGCCCAATGAACAACGTTCTGGCGCACTTTCAGCATCGCGGATGAATGAAGGGCTCACGTTGCAGACGGCTGCAGCTTGGGAGCGTGACAGCCCTTGCCGCCTGCGCTCGGCCTGAAGCCGCGCCGCGAAGTCGGGCAGGTTGCGAAAGTTGAGCTGCATGGTTTTTGACCTTATAGGGGCAAATTACATCACAGATACCGTTGATTGCGCTATTTTTGACCTCATGAGGTCAATTTGCAGTTTTCGTGAATGCCGTTTCGTGAAATTGACCTTATAGGAGCAAAACGATTTTTCCGCTGAATCGATGGATGGACTGAGCCCAGAGGATCGCCGGTGGCCTCCCTGTCGCCTCAGATGCCGTGGTTGCAGTGCCGGACGCCAGTGCCAACAGAGCCGCGAGCGCGCCCTGTCAACGCTCCGCCGCCCCCGCCAGGTCATCCAGGATCGGGCAATCTGGCCGCTCGTTGCCCTTGCAGCACGACACCAGCGTCTGCAGGCTGCGTTGCATGGCCTGCATCGAGGCAATGCGCTCGCTCAGGTCGTCGATGTGGGCCTGGGCGATGCGCTTGACCTGGCTGCTGGCGCGGCTGCGGTCGTGCCACAGGGCGAGCAGCTCGGCGATCTCTTCCATCGAGAAGCCCAGGTCGCGGCTTCTGCGGATGAAGTGCAGGGTGTGCACGTCCGCCTGGGTGTACTGGCGGTAGCCGCTGTCGGTGCGGGCCACGGCGGCCAAGAGGCCCAGGGACTCGTAGTGGCGCACCATGCGGGCCGAGATGCCCGCGCTGCGGGCGGCCTCGCCGATGGTCAGGGGCCGGCCGTGGGGGATGGCTGCTTTGCCAGTGCCTTTGCTGCTGCTGTCCGCAAGGCCCGGGGCGCGGGGGGCGGTGGCGGCGCTCATGGCGCGACGGTATAGCCTTCTTCGGCGATGGCCGCGGCCAGGGCGGCGCGGGGCGTGGTGGCGTTGCCGACTTCCACGCGGCCGGTGCTGCGGTCGATGCGCACGGTGGCGCCGGGGTCGGCGGATTGCACGGCCTGCGTCACGGCGCGCTCGCAGTGGCCGCAGGTCATGCCCTGCACGTCAAAGAGCTGGGTGGAGGAAGCGGCATGGGGGGTGTCGTTCGTGGTCATGGTGGCTCCTGGAAGTCCTGTGGGGGTGGTCCGACGGGTATCGGTAAGGTGTCAGGGTGCCAGCGTAAACCTTCACACGATGGCAAGGTCAAGGCCCATGCAACGACCCCACGGCCTGTGGGCAGGCCGGGCGCGGCTGTGCGGACTGTCTGCTATTGAAAATATAGCTGCCAGCGCACTTCCATCCAGCGGTAGGGGCCTTTTTGTTTGAACGAACTACTTGGGCCGGGGGCGGCGCACGCCGGCGTCGGGCTGCACCAGGCGGCCTGCGCGCAGTTCGGTGATGGCCACGGACAGCGCCTCGGCGGCGCCGCGCACTTCGGCCTGCATGGCGGTATCGCGGTCCAGCACCTCGTGGCTTTGGGCGTAGCTTTCGTAGTAGCCGATGTAGCGGTCCAGGCGTGCCTTGGGGCCGGCGTCGATGAAGCCCATCCAGTCGAGCCAGTCCGACAGGCCCCGGCGCGTCATCTCGATGCCGGCCACGTCGCCGTGCACGGCCAGCGCGTAGGCGCGGCCGGCCAGGTGCTTGGGGTAGTCCCAGCCCGCCAGTTCCAGCGCCTTGGCCTCGGTGGCCTTCTTGCCGTGGGTGGTGGTGGGGTCGGGGTTGCCGCCGTCGGCACACACCAGGCGGTCGATCATGAGCTTGAGCGGGCTCGGGGCCTGGTACCAGTACACGGGGGTGATGATCATCACGCCGTGCGCGGCGGTGAAGCGTTCGTAGATCTCGTTCATCCAGTCGCCGGTCTGGCGCTCGGCATGGTTGGGGTAGCAGCTGCACGGAAAGTGGCACAGCGGCATGGCGGTGGACACGCAGCCCTTGCACGGATGGATGTGGCGCCCGTAGTCGGAGGTGACGCGGCTCAGGTCGAGCAGGTCGACTTCGATCTGCGCGCCCGCCAGCACGTCGCGCGCCATGTTCAGCATGCGCCAGCTCTTGGAGATCTCGCCGGGGCAGGTGCCGTCGTTGCGGGCCGATCCGCACACCAGCAGCGCGCGGGCTGGCGCTGCCTTGTCGGCCCACCGGGTGCGGGCGGCGTCGATGCGCTCCTTGGCCTCGATCCAGTCCACCGACAGGTCGTAGTCCGGGTCGGCATAGCCCGGGCCGGCCTTGCGGGTGCGCGGGGCCTTGCGGCCTTCGTCGTAGTTGCGCCAGGCGATGGCCTCGATGCGGTCGAGCGCATCGGGGGCCTCGTCGGCAAAGCGCGGGTCGCAGAAGTCCTGCAGGAACCGCTCGCGGAATTCGGCGCGCTTCAGTGGGGGCGCGGCCTGGCCGGTGCGGGGTTGCGGGGGCGTGGTGTTTTGGGTGGGTGTGGGGCCGGTCGTCATGCGGCCATTGAGCGCTGCAGGGCGGGGCGGTGCTATCGGACAACATGCCGTGAAGGACTCGGAGCCGCTTGACCTTGCCATCATGTCAAGGTGTACGGTAGAGCATGCACCCCCTGAGATGCTGCGCATTTCCCCGCTCTCCTTCGGGAAGGGGACGCACCCGGTGGCCCGGCACAGCCGGTTCCACGGGTGCACTGGCATCGGCCGCGCTGGTGCGTTGGCGGCGGGCGGCATACGCAACCCAGAACTCATAAATACATGACGACAAACACTATCGGTACCTCTCCCACATCCCTCGCCGCGGTCACGGACTCGCTCGACCTGGGCATCGGCGGCATGACCTGTGCCAGCTGCGTGTCGCGCGTGGAGCGCGCGCTGCGCAAGGTGCCCGGCGTGCAGGACGCCACCGTGAACCTGGCCACCGAGTCCGCGCGCGTGGCCTGGGCGCCGGGCGCGGCGGCCGGTGCTGTAGACGCGGCGGCCATGGAGGCGCTGGTGCGCCGCGCGGTGCGCAACGCCGGCTACGAGCCGCGTGCCGCCGGGCAGGCCGATACTGCCGAAGACCTGTCGCCCTGGGCGGGCTTCCTGCCCGTGGGCATCGGCCTGCTGCTGTCGGCGCCGCTGGTGGTACCCATGTTGGGAGACCTTTTCGGCCAGCAGTGGATGCTGCCCGCGTGGGTGCAGTTCGCGCTGGCCACGCCGGTGCAGTTCATTCTGGGCGCGCGCTTCTACAAGGCCGGCTGGCATGCGCTGAAGGCGCTGGCGGGCAACATGGACCTGCTGGTGGCGCTGGGCACGAGCGCGGGCTGGGGACTGTCGGTGTGGCTGTGGCTCACGGCGCCCGCGGGCCACCCGGGGCAATCTGGGCATGTGCCGCACCTGTACTTCGAGGCCTCGGCCGTGGTGATCACGCTGGTGTTGCTGGGCAAGTGGCTGGAGGCCCGTGCCAAGCGCCAGACCACGGCGGCCATCCGCGCGCTGCACGCGCTCAGGCCCGAGGTGGTGCACCTGTTGACCCAGGCCGGCGAGGTGGATGTGCCCGTGGCCGAGGTGATGGTGGGCGACCGCCTGGTGGTGCGTCCGGGCGAGCGCATCCCGGTGGACGGCACGGTGCACGAGGGCCACACGCAGGTCGATGAATCCATGCTCACCGGCGAACCGCTGCCCGTGGCGCGCGATGTGGGTGCGGGCCTGACAGGCGGCTCCATCAACGGCGACGGCCGCATCGTGATGGCGGTGACCGCCGTGGGCGCCGAGACGGTGCTGGCCCACATCATCCGCCTGGTGGAAGACGCGCAGGCCGCCAAGGCGCCCATCCAGCGCCTGGTGGACGAGGTCTCGGCCATCTTCGTGCCGGTGGTGCTGGGCGTGGCGCTGCTCACCCTGCTGGGCTGGCTGTGGGCCGGCGCGGGCGGGGAGGTGGCGCTGATCCACGCCGTGGCGGTGCTGGTGATCGCCTGCCCCTGCGCGCTGGGCCTGGCCACGCCCGCGGCCATCATGGCGGGCACCGGCGTGGCGGCGAAGCACGGCATCCTCATCAAGGATGCGCAGGCGCTTGAGCTGGCGCACAAGGTGGGCACGGTGGCCTTCGACAAGACCGGCACGCTCACCGTGGGGCAGCCGCGCCTCACCGCCTTCGAGGTGGTGGCGGGGCAGGACGAAAGCGTTGTCCTGGCGGCCGTGGCCGCGGTGCAAAGCGGCAGCGAGCACCCGCTGGCCCGCGCCGTGGTGTCCGCTGCCCGGGCGCGCGACCTGCCCATGGCGCAGCCTGATGCAGTGCACGCCGTGCGCGCCGTGCCCGGCCGCGGCACGGAGGGTGAGGTGCAGGGGGCGAGCTACCTGGTGGGCAGCCTGCGCTGGATGCAGGAGCTGGGCGTTGACCTGGGTCCGCTGGCCGCGCGCGCCCAGGCATTGCAGGCCGAAGGCGCCACCGTGTCGGCCGTGGCCCAGCGCAGTACGCAGGGCGCAGAAGGCACACACGGAGCAGGGGGCCTGGTGCTGCGCGCCGTGATGGCCTTTGGCGACGAACCCAAGCCCGGCGCGCCGGAAGCGCTGGCGCAGCTGAAGGCGCGGGGCATCCGCACCGTGATGATCTCGGGCGACAACCGGGGCGCGGCCGAAGCCATGGCCCGGCGGCTGGGCCTCGACCCCGCGGCGGGCGAGGTGATGGCCGAGGTGTTGCCGGGGGACAAGGCGGCGCAGGTCGTGGCTTTGCAGGCGGGCGGCAAGACAGTGGCTATGGTGGGAGATGGCGTGAACGACGCACCGGCTTTGGCCGCAGCCGATGTGGGCATGGCCATGGGCAACGGCACCGATGTGGCCATGCATGCAGCCGGCATCACCCTGATGCGCGGAGACCCCCGGCTGGTGGCGGCGGCGCTGGACATATCGCACCGCACGGTGATGAAGATCCGCCAGAACCTGTTCTGGGCCTTTGCTTACAACGTGGCCGGGATTCCCTTGGCGGCGCTGGGTTATCTGAGCCCGGTGGTCGCCGGCGCGGCCATGGCCTTGAGCTCGGTCAGTGTGATGGCGAATGCCCTCTTACTGAAGCGGTGGCGCATGTGATAAATACGTACAGCACGGTCATCGATGTCTGGCAAACTGCAACTTTTTGTTGCAGAGCAGCGCGGGGGCGCGGCTCGCGGCTTCTCCATACCGATACAAGGACGACACATCATGAATCTCTTTTCGTTCATGCGGCAGTTCACCATCCGAATGCGCATGCTGGGGGCCATTGCGGTGGTCCTGGGGCTGCTGGGCCTGCTCGGTGGCGCGGGCATGCTGGGCATGTTCCGCATCCACGACATGAGCCAGGACTTCGTGGACAACTCGTTCGCCAAGGTGGGCTACATGGCCGAGTTGCGCGGCGAGATGGGGGCCATCCGCCAGCACGAAAAGGACATGATCATCGGCTATGAAAAGACCGAGGCCGTGAAGGCCGCGCACGCCAAGTGGCTGGCCAGCCAGGAGAAGGCCAAGAAGATCGCCGCGAAGTTCCTGGAAGGCGAGGAAGACGCGGACAATGTGGTGGTGCGCAAGGTCATCGCCAAGCTGGACAGCTACCGCGATCTCTTCGGGCACGTGGCCCGCCAGCTCGAAGCCAGCGGCTACGACACCGCCACCATCGCCAACCGCATGAGCGGCAAGGCCGTGGCCGAGTTCGACCAGGCCGACAAGCTCGTGAGCGAGCTCGACACCGTGCTGCGCGCCGATGTGGACACGGCCATTGCGCAGCAGGCGCGCGTATCGAGCGAGACCAAGTGGCTCTTCGTGCTGGCGGTGCTCATCACCGTGGTGGTGGTGGTGCCGACCACGCTGATGAACATGAACTCCATCTGCAACCCGCTCGAAGAAGCCCGCCGCATGGCGCAGGCGATTGCGGGCGGCGACCTGTCGCAGAAGATCGAGGCCGAAGGCAAGGACGAAGTGGCCGACCTGCAGCGCGCACTGCGCGAGATGCAGCAGGGCCTGGGGTCGCTGGTGGCGCAGGTGCGTGATGCCAGCGGCAACATCGCCACGGCCAGCCAGGAGATCGCCACGGGCAACCAGGACCTGTCGCAGCGCACCGAGCAGACCGCCAGCAATGCACAGGAGGCCGTGTCCTCGCTGTCGCAGCTCACGTCCACCGTGCAGCAGACGGCGTCGTCCTCGCAGATGGCCAACCAGCTCGCCGCATCGGCATCGAACACCGCCACGCACGGCGGCTCGGTGGTGCAGCAGGCGGTCTCCAGCATGCAGGAAATCTCGGCGTCCAGCCGCAAGATCGGCGACATCATCGGCCTGATCGACTCCATTGCCTTCCAGACCAACATCCTGGCGCTGAACGCCGCGGTGGAGGCCGCCCGTGCGGGCGAACAGGGCCGGGGCTTTGCGGTGGTGGCCAGCGAGGTGCGCAGCCTGGCCCAGCGCAGCGCGGCCGCGGCCAGCGACATCAAGGGCCTGATCAACAACAGCGTGGCGGCCGTGGACGGCGGCGTGCGCCATGTGGAAGGCGCGGGCACGGCCATGAAGGAGATCGTGGCCAGCGTGCAGCGCGTGGGCGACATCATCGGCGAGATCACCGCGGCGGCGTCCGAGCAGTCGGCCGGCATCGGCCAGGTCAACCAGTCGGTGGGCGAGATCGACCGCATGACGCAGCAGAACGCGGCGCTGGTGGAACAGTCCGCCGCCGCTGCCGAGTCGCTGCGCGAGCAGGCCGCGCGCCTGTCGCAGGTGGTGCAGCAGTTCCGCCTGGCCGATTCGATGGGGCACAGTGGGGCGCACCACGGCTCACACTCTGCGCCAGTGGCAGCTCCGGCACAGCAGCGGCAGGCGCTGGCGGGCGGTGCGTCGGGCCGGGCACTGCTCTCCCGCTGATACGGCGCACTGACGCGGCCCGCACGACCGGGCACCCAGGCCCTGCAGGCATTCTTGGCTTGCAGGGCTTTTTTCATGGGCGGGCCGCACCAGCGCTTTCGTTCTGGCTTCGGCCTCGGCTGCCGAGCCGGTGGCGTGGCTGGTTGCGGAGTGTTTGACCTGCGTCATGCGCCGCGGCGCGGCTGCATGCCATTCTCGGGCTGTTGTTGTGTTGTCCACCCGGGAGAGTTGCCATGCCGTCCATCAGCCTGCGCACCATTCGCGAAGAGCATGCGTCGCTGGCGGCGGTGCTGCATTCACTGCGCCTGTTGCTCGACCAGGGGCCGGGCGACGCACCCGCCGCGTTCTTCGACGTGATGCGCGCGATGCTGTTCTACATCGACGAGTTTCCCGAGCGCCAGCACCACCCCAAGGAATCGCAATGGCTGTTCCCCAAGGTGGCCGAACGCTCGCCCGATGCCGCTGCCGCCATTGCGCAGCTGGAGCGTGAACACGCAGGCGGCGAGGCGGCGGTGCGCGAGCTGCAGCACCTGCTGCTGGGTTGGGAACTGATGGGCGAGTCGCGCCGCGAGGTGTTTGCGGATGCGCTGCGCAGGTATGTCGGCTTCTACCTGGAGCACATGCGGCTGGAGGAGGCCGTGGTGCTGCCGGCCGCGCAGAAGTGTCTGGCGGAGGCCGACTGGACCGCCATCGACGCCGCGTTTGCAGGCAACGCCAACCCGCTGGCGCACGGACCTGCGCGCGACCCGGCCTATGACCGCCTGTTCACCCGCATCGTGATGCGGGCGCCGAGCCCGATCGGGCTGGGTTGAGCGCAGGACAGCGTCAGAGTGCCGGAGGTTGTACAGACTCGCAGTCTCCCGCACCGCGCTGCCAAATCACCCCACACCGTTCACGCTGAGCCTGTCGAAGCGCCGCGCAGGGCTTCGACAGGCTCAGCCCGAACGGTCGGTGAGATGCCACCCTGCAGAACGATGCAACAGTGTGGATGGCGTGGACTGAGCGAACGGTGCGGAGCGTCAAGCAGCCCGCCGGGCTGTTCCCGTCACGCCGCCAGCGCAGGGTAGTCCGTGTACCCCTCGGCACCGCCGCCGTACAGCGTGGCGCGGTTCACCTCGTTCAACGGCGCGTCCTTTTGCAGGCGCTGCACCAGGTCCGGGTTGGCGATGAACGGGCGGCCGAAGGCCACGATGTCCGCGCCGTTCGCCAGCGCCGTTTCGGCCAGGGCCTTGTCGTAGGCGTTGTTCACCATCCACGCGCCCTGGCCGCCGGCTGTGCGGTATGCGGCCTTGAGCGCGTTGTAGTCGAAGGGGCGGTCCGGAATGTCGCGCGGGCCGCCCGTGGCGCCTTCGATCACGTGGATGTACGACAGGCCCAGCGGGCCCAGCTGGCGCACCACGTAGTCGAACAACGGCTGCGGGTCGGCGTCCACCACGTCGTTGGCGGGCGTGACGGGCGACAGGCGGATGCCGGTGCGGCCGGCGCCGATCTCTGCGGTGATGGCGTTGACCACTTCGAGCAGCAGGCGGGCGCGGTTCTCGATGCTGCCGCCGTAGGCGTCGGTGCGCTGGTTGGCGCCGGTCTTGAGGAACTGGTCGATCAGGTAGCCGTTGGCGGCATGCACTTCCACACCGTCAAAGCCTGCATCGATGGCCGCGCGAGCGGCGCGGCGGTAGTCATCGACGATGCCGGGCAGCTCGGACTGCTCCAGCGCGCGGGGCACCGACGTTTCGGTGAAGGTGGGCACGCCGTCCTTGATGAGCACGGTCTTGGTCTTGGCCTGGATGGCCGACGGTGCGACGGGTGCGGCGTTGCCGGGCTGCAGGTCGGTGTGCGAGACGCGGCCCACGTGCCACAACTGCACCACGATCTTGCCGCCCGCGGCGTGCACGGACGACGTGACCTTCTTCCAGCCGGCGATCTGCTCGGGCGCATACAGGCCCGGCACGTCGGCATAGCCCTGGCCCTGGTGCGAGATGGCGGTGGCCTCGGAAATGATGAGACCGGCGCTGGCGCGCTGCGTGTAGTAGGTGGCCACGAGGTCGGTGGGCACGGCATTGGGCGAGCGGTTGCGCGTGAGCGGCGCCATGGCGATGCGGTTGGCCAGTTGCAGGTCACCGGCTTGGACGGGGTCGGACAGGAATGGCATGGGATGAAACTTCCGGATAGAGCGTGGGATGAAAACGTCGGCAGGGGCCATCGGTCGAAGGCCGAAGGTTAATGCTGCAGCGCAAAACGTGCAGCGCACTGGCGTCAACAAGGGCTCTGGTTTTGTGCTATTGGCCCCAGCGGCCCCGCTGCGGGCCGTGGCGCTGCCCGGCCAGCGCGCTAAAGGCGGCTGCGGCAAAATTGCACGCCATGCCCTCCCATCCTGCACCGCCCGGCGCGGTCCGGCCCTTGGCCACGTTGCCTGCCACTTTGCCCGCGCTGTGGCTGGCGGTGGCGCTCTCCATGGGTGCTGCGGTGTCGCTGGGCATCACACGCTTTGCGTATGCGCTGCTGCTGCCCCCCATGCGCGAGGACCTGGGCTGGACCTACACGCTGGCCGGGGCCATGAACACGGTGAATGCGCTGGGCTACCTGCTGGGCGCGCTGGCCACACCGTGGCTGCTGCAGCGCGTGGCGCCGGGCAAGGTGCTGGTGGCGGGCGCCGTGTTGGCGTCGGTGTTCATGGGGCTCAGCGGCTTTGTTGTGGATGCGGTGCCGCTGCTGCTGCAGCGCCTGCTGGCCGGTGCTGCCAGCGCGCTGGTGTTCATTGCGGGCGGGCTGCTGGCGGCGCGCCTGGGGGCGCATGCGGTGGGGCGCGCAGGGCTGCTGCTGGGGCTGTACTACGGCGGCACGGGCTGGGGCATCAGCCTGTCGGCGCTGCTGGTGCCTGCGGTGCTGGCGGGCGCACCCGGGCCGCATGCCTGGGCGTGGGCCTGGTGGGCGCTGGCCGTTGCCTGCGCCGGTGCCACCGCGGTGCTGCTGTGGCCCGCGCGCCGCCTGCAGGCGCTGGCGGCACCGGCAGCGCCTCCCACGCCGTTCAATCTGCAGCATCCACCCGCCCGGGTGAGCTGGCGGGCCCTGGGGCCTGCGCTGCTGGGCTATGGCCTGTTCGGCGTGGGCTACATCGGCTACATGACCTTTGTGGTGGCGCTGCTGCGCGAGCAGGGCGCCAGCGGCACCGCGGTGACCTGGTTCTATGCGCTGCTGGGGCTGGCCGTGCTGCTGTCCTCGCGCATCTGGGCGGGCCTGCTGGACCGCACCCGGGGCGGGCAGGCGCTGGCGCTGCTCAACGGCCTGCTGGGCGTGGCCACGGTGCTGCCGGCGCTCACGTCCGCGTGGCCGGTGGTGCTGGGATCGGGCTTGCTGTTTGGCGGGGTGTTCCTGTCGGTGGTCGCATCGACCACGGCGCTGGTGCGCCACAACCTGCCCCAGGTGCTGTGGGCCAGCGGCATCAGCGCGTTCACCATCGTGTTCGCGGCTGGACAGATTGTCGGGCCCACGGTGGTCGGCTGGATCGCCGACGGCCCGGGCGGCCTGGCGCGCGGGCTGGTGTTCTCGGCCTGTGCGCTCTGGGCGGGGGCGCTGGTGGCGTCGCGGCAAAGGCCGCTGGCGGGCTCTGGCGCGGGCGGCTGACCGGGGGTGTGGGGCGAGCAGGACCCTGCACAGATGCCGCGCTGGCGGTTAGTTGGTTTTCGCATATCCAAGTGCGAAACCAGTGCAAGCCGCCAACGGCCCGCTGCCTAGAATTTTTCTCTCATGCCATGGGCGGACCCGCGCCGCACCGTGGCCGCATCCGACGCATCCCGAGAGGACATTCCCCCCATGGCAACGACAACACGCAGAAAAAGCATCCAGGCCGCGGCCTTGCTGGTAGGCACGGTATTGGGCTTCAGTGCCCTGGCGCAGACACGCGAGGTGGTCATCGGCTACCAGGACATGGTCGTGCCGTGGCGCCATGCACAGGAAACGCGCGAGGTCGAAAAGCGCACGGGCTACAAGGTCACCTACCGCAAGCTGGGCAGCGGCGCCGAGGTGGTGCGCGCGCTGGCCTCCGGCGCCATCCACATCGGCGAGGCGGGTTCGTCGCCGTTCGCATCGGCCATCTCGCAGGGCGTGCCCATCGAGGTGTTCTGGGTGCTGGACAACATCAACGATGCCGAGGCCCTGGTGGCGCGCAATGGCTCGGGCGTGAACACGCTGGCGGACCTCAAGGGCAAGAAGATCGGCCTGCCCTTCGTGTCGACCACGCACTTCCACGCGCTGGTGGCGCTGCAGGACGCGGGCGTGGACCCCAAGAGCGTGCAGATCGTGAACCTGCGCCCGCCCGAGATCCTGGCGGCCTGGGAGCGCGGCGACATCGACGCGACCTTCGTGTGGGACCCGGTGCTGGCCAAGGCCAAGGCCAACGGCAAGGTCATCGTGACCTCGGGCCAGATCGCGGCCAAGACCGGCAAGGCCACCTTCGACGGACTGGCCGTAACCAAGGCCTTTGCCAAGGAGCATGACGGCTTCCTCGCGCAGTTCGTGCAGGTGCTGGCCGATGCCGACAAGGCCTACACCGGTCACAAGGCTGCCTGGACCGCCGAGTCGGCCGAGGTCAAGTCGCTGGCCAAGTGGAGCGGGGCCGAGGCGCCCACCGTGCCTGCGAGCCTGGCGTTGTACGCCTTCGTGCCGCCTGCCGAGCAGGCATCCAACCAGTGGCTGGGTGGCGGCAAGGACTCGGGCGTGGCCAAGTCGCTGGCGGCCACTGCGGCCTTTTTGAAAGAGCAGGGCACCATCCAGAACGTGCTGCCCGACTATTCCGTCGGTGTGAACCCCGCCTGGGTGCGGCGTGCCAAGTAAGCACGGTGACGGCGCAGAACAAGGCCTGCAGATACGGGGCCTGAACGTGCGCTATGCCGGTGCGCGCCAGGCGTCGCCGGTGCTCGCGCTGCAGGACGTGGACCTCGACATCGCCCGCGGCGAGCTGGTGGTGGCGCTGGGCGCCTCGGGCTGCGGCAAAACCACGCTGCTCAACTGCATCGCGGGCTTCACCGAGGCATCGTCCGGCAGCATCACGCTCAACGGCCGCGCCGTCACCGGGCCGGGCGCGGAGCGCGGGGTGGTGTTCCAAAAGCATGCCCTCATGCCCTGGCTCAACGTGGTCGACAACGTGGCGCTGGGCCTGCGCCTGCGCGGCGTGCCGCGCACCGAGCGTCGTCGATTGGCTACCGAGAAGCTGGCCCTGGTGGGCCTGGAGGCCTTTGCCGACGCGCCCGTGTGGCAGCTGTCGGGCGGTATGCAGCAGCGCGTGGGCATGGCCCGCGCCCTGGCCAGCGACCCCGACGTGCTGCTCATGGACGAGCCGCTGGGCGCGCTCGACGCGTTCACCCGCGAGTCGCTGCAGGAGCTGGTGCTGCAGCTGTGGCAGCGCACAGGCAAGACGATTTTTTTCATCACCCACGATGTCGAGGAGGCGCTGTTCCTGGCCTCGCGCCTCATCGTGATGACACCGCGTCCGGGCCGCATCGCGCAGCAGCACGCGCTGGCCTTCAACACCGACTACCTGGGTGGCCGGGCTGCGCGCGCCGTGAAATCGGATGCGCAGTTCATCGCCTGGCGCGAACGCGTGCTGGACTGGATCGCGCCCGGCGTGGTGGCAAATGCGGAGCCCACGCATGCCTGACGCGATGAGCCAGATCCTGATGGTGCCGGGCATGGGAGGCGACGCGCCCGGTGCAGCCGTGTCCGATGAACCTGCCGCACCGTACGTTGCACCCGCAGCGTCCTCGCTGCGTGCGGTCGCGCCGTTTCGCCTGCCCGGCAGCGGGCCGAGCCGTGCCATCAGCGCCGTGTGTGTGGTCGCGCTGGTGGCGCTGTGGTGGCTGGCCACGCACCTGGCCTGGGTGCCGCCCTTGTTCCTGCCCGCGCCCGATGCCGTGCAGCGCGCTTTTGGCGATGCCTGGCGCGGCAACATCCAGGGCGGCGAGCCGCTGTGGAAGCACCTGCAGTGGAGCGCGATCCGCGTGTTCGGCGCCTTCGCCTTGGCGGCCGTCACGGCCGTGCCGGTGGGCATCGCCATGGGCGTGAGCCGCGTGGCGCGCGGCGTGTTCGACCCGCCCATCGAGTTCTACCGCCCGCTGCCGCCGCTGGCCTACCTGCCGCTGATCGTGATCTGGTTCGGCATCGACGAGACCGCCAAGATCCTCTTGATCTACCTGGCCTGTTTTGCCCCCATCGCGCTGGCCGCCAAGGCCGGCGTGCGCAGCGCCAGCATAGAACAGATCAACGCCGCCCTGTCGCTGGGCGCGGGCCGCTGGCCGCTGGTGCGGCACGTCATCGTGCCCGCTGCACTGCCCGAGATCATGGTGGGCCTGCGCATCGCCATCGGCTTCGGCTGGACCACGCTCGTGGCCGCCGAGATGGTGGCAGCCACCGTGGGGCTGGGGCAGATGGTGCTCAATGCCTCCAACTTTTTGCGCACCGACGTGGTGGTGATGGGCATCCTCGTCATCGGCCTGGTGGCGTGGACCTTCGACTGGTTCATGCGCTGGCTGGAGCAGCGCTTCGTGCCCTGGAAGGGGCGTTAGCCGCCGAGCCGGGCTCGCAGCTGTCGCGCGCCACAGCGCATGAAACTGGCGCGGCCCAAGGCCAGCGCACCCGCGCAAGGGCCGCCCCGCCGCGCTGGGTGCGTCCCCCTCCCGAATCGCGCAGCGAGTCGAGAGAGGGGGAAGGCGCGCAGCGCCTCAGGGGGTGCCTACTACTTGAGCAAGCCTTCGGCCTTCATGGCCTCCTGCACCGCAGGGCGGGCGGCCACGCGGTCACGGTAGGCGGCCAGGTTCGTCAGAGCGGAAATATCCACGTTGGTCGGCTTGGCCCAGTTGGTCACGGTGAACAGGTAGCCGTCGGCCACGGTGAACTGGTCGCCCATCAGGTACTGCTTGTCGGCCAGCTGGCTGTCCACCCACTGCAGGCGCTGCAGCAGCTTCTCGCGCGCCATGGTCTTGTATTCCTCAGGCGTGGCGGGGTTGAACAGGGGGCTGAACCCCTTGTGGATTTCGGTGCCGATGAAGGTCAGCCATTCCTGCAGGCGGTAGCGCTGCAGCGAGCCGTTGGTGGGCGCCAGCATCTTCAGGGGCACTTGGTCGGCGATGTACTGCACGATGGCCGGGCCTTCGCGCAGGCGCGTGCCGTCGTCCAGCTCCAGCATGGGCACATAACCCAGCGGGTTGATGCTGTAGTAGTCGGTGCCGTCCTGCAGCTTGTGGCTCTTGGTGCTGGCGAGCACGGGCGTGAAAGCCAGGCCCGCCTCGTGCAGGGCGATGTGCGGGGACAAAGAGCAGGCGCCGGGGGAGTAGTACAGCTTCATGATGAAAAGGTCCTTCCAAAAAAGTGACGGAGAAACCCGCCATCCTATGCCTTGTGCGTGACGCCTGCTGTCGTTCGGGTGCGCGCGGCTGTGTGGGACGGCCCCTGCGGCATCAGCTGTCGTAACCCGGTGCCTCGCGCTGCACTTTGCGCAGCAGCGCAGGCCAGGCAAACGCGCCGCCCAGGCCGCCTGTCTGCACGCGCATGGCCTGCGCCACGCCGCTCACGATCTGCGGGTTCACGGCCGTGAGCTCGCCGCCGGCCTGCGCATCGATCTGGATGCGGCAGGTGTTCTCGAAGGTGTACATCGACAGGAACGCATCGGCAATCGTCTTGCCCACGGTGAGCAGGCCATGGTTGCGCAGCATGAGGAAGTTGGCCTCGCCCAGGTCGGCCTGCAGGCGCGGCTTTTCCTCGTCGCGAAAGGCCACGCCCTCGTACTCGTGGTACGCCAGCGAGCCCAGCACGAACGTGCTCTGCTGGCTGATAGGCAGCACGCCGCCCTTTTGCGCGCTGACCGCCACGCCCGCGCGGGTGTGGGTGTGCAGCACGCAGCCAGCCTCGGGCCGGGCCTCGTGCACGGCGCTGTGGATCACGAAGCCCGCGGGGTTCACCGGGAAGGGCGAGTCGTGCAGCTTGTTGCACTGCATGTCCACCTTGATCAGGCTCGACGCGGTGATCTCCTCGAACATCAGGCCGTAGGGATTGATGAGGAACTGGTGCTCGGGGCCCGAGACCGACTCGGGCAGCTTGGCGCTGATGTGGGTGAAGACCAGGTCACTCCAGCCGTAAAGGCTCACGAGCCGGTAGCACGCGGCCAGGTCGCAGCGCAACTGCCATTCTGGGGCGGACACGCTGTCCTTGAGCGAGGGAATGCTGAGCATGGGCTTGTCTCCGTGGGTTGTTGGGTACGAAGGTGCACTGTAGGCCGCTGCAGCGCAAACGGGTGTCAGGCAGGCTACACAAGCGGCGTTTGGGGGTGCGCGGTACGGGCTTTCCCGCAATGTCGCAGCCGTTCCATTGCGCTGTGAGAACCTCCAATCGCGGCGCGGGGTGCGTCCCTAAAGTTCATTCATCCATCCCATCAGTCGGTGGGACGGAATAACCGGACTTCTGGAGATCACCACCATGCGCAATCCCACATCGAAGATCGCGAGGCTGCTGGCCTCGTTCGCCGCCGCCACCTGCCTGTCGGCGCTGGGGCTGTCGGCCCACGCCCTGGAGACCGTGGACAAGGGCGCCTTCACCATCGCGTTCTCGGGCGACATGCCCGGCACCGGCTACCAGGACGGCAAGATGGTCGGCTACGACGGCGAGATCCTGCAGCGCATTGCGCAGGCGCTGCAGCTCAAGGTCAAGCCCGCGCTGATGGAGTGGTCGGGCACCATCGCCTCGGTGCAATCCAAACGCGTGGACGTGATGGCCGGCACCATGGGCTGGACCGAGCAGCGCTCGAAAATCATGGCCCTGAGCGACCCCATCCACTACTTCAAGAACGGCATCACGCAGTCGGACAAGACCGACTGGAGCAAGCTCCGGGACCTGGAAGGCAAGAAGGTCGGCACCATCACGGGCTTCTCGTTCATCCCGGAGCTGCGCAAGATCAACGGCCTGCAACTGGCGCTGTACGACACCTCGGACGCCGCGGTGCGCGACCTGCTGGCCGGGCGCATCGACGCGGTGATCGGCGACCCGCCGGTGATGCAGTACGCGATCTCGCAGAACCCGCAGTGGAAGATCAAGTTCAACGCCTTCAGCGACGCATCGCCCGACTACCCGCTGCTCACGGGCCTGGGCCAGGTGGTGTTCGGCCTGAACAAGGACAACCCCGAACTGGTGAAGGCCGTGAACGCCGAAATCGCCAAGCTCTGGGGCAGCTGCGAGCTGCGCAAGATCGGCAAGACCTACGGCCTGGTGCAGGACGTGTGGTACATCCCCGTGGGCCAGAACGCCCGGGCCGGCGTGGACCGCGCAGCGGACTGGAAGCTGCCGTCGTGCAAGGGATGAACTAGCGCCTCGTCGCATCGCCGGTTGCCCGATGGGGTCCCGGCGAATTGCCAAGACGCATGCTGTCACAGGCATGCGGCTTTTGTCTTTGGCCCGGCATTGCGGGGCCGCCAGCCATCGCTGTGGGGCAGCGCTGTGCGCCGTCAGGCCTCCACCGCACCAGCCTGCAGCGCCTTGCGCATGCGCCCCGGCGGCATGCCGTACAGCTGCTGGAAGTGCCGGATGAAATGCGATGCGTCGGCAAAGCCGCATTCATACGCGATGGTGATGACCGGCAGGGCGGTGCTGGTGAGCATCCATTTGGCGTATTTGAGGCGCGCGTTGCGGTAGTACTCCGACGGCGTGGTGCGCGTCTCGGCCAGGAACACGCGCTCGAGCTGGCGGCTGCTCGAATCCACCAGCCGCGCGATGACCGCGATCTCGAGGGGCGTGCCGATGTTCTTTTCCATGAGCACGATGGCCTGGCGCAGCTTGTCGTGGTCGGTGGTGCCGTAGCCCAGCGCATGGCGGCGTGCCACGTGGGTGTGGCCGGCCAAGGGGTTCACCGTCATCTGGTGCACGACCTTGGCCGCGCGGTCGGGGCCGCAGTGCAGGCGCACCAGCTCGGCCGTGAGCTCCACGATGGAGATGCCGCCCGCACAGGTGATGCGGTCGCCGTCGAAGAGGTAATGCGAGTCCGTCACGAAGGGCAGCGTGGGGAACGCCTGCTGCCAGTCCTCCACGTGGTAGGGGTGCACGCAGGCGCGCCGCTGCGCCATGAGCCCCGCATGCGCCAGCGCGAACGAGCCGGTGCAGATGCCGATGAGCGGCTTGCCCAGCGATGCGGCGTACTGCAGGAACTCGCGGTAGCGCGGGTGGGCCGAGGGGATGGCCGGCAGCAGCCCGCCGATGACGGCGATGTAGTCGTAGTCGCAGTCGGACGAGAGCGATTCCTGCACGGGGACTTCCACACCGCAACTGGCGGCCACCGACTGGCCGGGTATGCCCAGGATGGTCCACGAGCAGCGGATCTGCCGGCTCTGGTCGCCCACGTCTGCCGCGTGGCGCAGGCCGTCGCACAGGCCCGCCAGCGACAGCAGCGGGAACTGCGGCCACAGCAGGATGCCCACGCGCAGTTCGGAGGCCGAGGACGCCTTGCGCCGCGGCGCGCTGGGCCGCGACGCCGCGTCGAGCTTGCCGATCAATGCACCAATGTCGCCTGTGTTCTGCGCACTGGTCTGGTGCGCGTTGGCGCCATTTTTGACGCCAGGGGCTTTGCGCTGGGGTGTGGTGGGGGGCATCGGGTTTTCCCTGCATGTCGCATACGTTCAATATAGCTGCGTCCCCCTCCAATGAACAGAGGGGCGCCATTCCTAGCATGGAGGCACTGGGTAGCAAGGACATGCGGGTGCAATTTGCGTGCCGCAGCGCCCGCACACCACTGTCTGGAGAACCATGCTGTGAACGACGACCATCCACCCCTGCTGCGCGTGAGCGGCCTCACCAAGAGCTACGGCCAGACGGAGGTGCTCAAGGGCATTTCCTTCGACCTGAAAAAAGGCGAGACGCTGTCGCTGATCGGGCCCAGCGGCTCGGGCAAGTCCACGTGCCTGCGCTGCCTGAACTTCCTGGAAAAGCCCAACGGCGGCGAGGTACTGCTGCAGGATGAGCGCATCGGCCAGGTGCCTGCGCGCAAGGGCGGCGGCTGGCGGCTGATGAGCGACACCGAGATGGCACCGCAGCGCCGCGAGATCGGCATGGTGTTCCAGCTGTTCTATCTGTGGCCGCACCTCACGGTGCGCGACAACGTGGCGCTTGCGTCCATCAAGGCCGGCGGCATGCGGCGCGACGAGGCCCACGCGCTGGCCGAAGACATGCTGGAGAAGGTGCACCTGCGGCACAAGGCCGACGCCTACCCCGAGCAGCTGTCCGGCGGGCAGCAGCAGCGCGTGGCCATTGCGCGCACGCTGGCGCAAAAGCCCAAGCTCATCCTGTTTGATGAGCCCACGTCCGCCCTGGACCCCGAACTCGTGGGCGAGGTGCTGGGCGTGATCCGCGAGCTGGCCGACGAGGGCCGCTCGATGATCCTGGTGACGCACGAGATCCGCTTTGCGCGCGACGTGGCCGACCGCGTGATCTTCATGGACGGTGGCCACATCGTCGAAGAGGGCCCCGCCGCGCAGGTGATCAACGCGCCGCGCATGGAGCGCACGCGCAGCTTCCTGGGCCAGGTGGGCGGTGGCGCAGGGCTGGGTGCATGACCATGCCCGGACTCGATACCTTCACCCTGATCGCGCTCACGCTGTTGCGCGGTGCGTGGACGGCCGCGCAGGTGGCGGCAGGCGCCGCGCTGATCGCCGCGGGCCTGGGGCTGCTGCTGGCCTTGCTGGTGGTCTTCGTGCGCCACCGTGCGCTGCAATGGGCCATTGCGGCGTACATCGAATGGATGCGCAACGTGCCCGCGCTGGCGCATCTGTTCGTGCTGTATTTCGGCCTGGCGTCGGTGGGCGTGCGGCTGTCGCCGCTCACGGCCGCGGTCGTCGGCCTGGGCCTGGTGGGCGCGGCCATCCTGTGCGACGTGTTTGCCGCGGGCCTGCGCTGCCTGCCGGTGGGCCAGCGCGAGGCGGCATTGGCCGTGGGCCTGACACCCGCGCAGACGCTGCGCTGCGTGCTGCTGCCGCAGATGCTGCGCGTGACGCTGCCGTCGCTGGGCAACTACGCGAGCCAGCTGGTCAAGGACACCTCCATCGCGTCGGCCATCGCGGCGCCTGAAGTGATGTTCTATGCGCGCAACCTGGTGACGTCCACCTTCGAGACGCCGCTGATCTACCTGACCGCCATGCTGCTCTATGCGGCCATGGTGCTGCCCATCAGCTGGGCCTTCACGCGCCTGGAGCGCCACACTGCCAGGGGGGCACGATGACCGCATTCTTTGCAACCTACGCCGAGTACCTCGGCGAGTGGTGGCCGCGCCTGCTGGACGCCGCGCGTGTCACGGCCGAGCTGTCGGCCATCGGCTTTGCCATCGCCATCGCGCTGGGGGCGCTGCTGGTGTGGATGCCGCGCAGCGGCGTGGCCGTGCTGCGCCGCAGTGCGCAGGGCTTCATCGAGCTGCTGCGGGCCATACCGCTGCTGGCGCTGCTCCTGGCGATCTACTTTGCGCTGCCTTCCATCGGCGTGACGCTGTCGGGCTACTGGGCCGGTGCCATCGGCCTCGGGGTGCATGGCGCGGCCTATGTGGCGGAGATCCTGCGGGGCGGGCTGCAGTCGGTGCACGGCGGGCAGCGCGAGGCGGGCCTGGCGGTGGGCCTCACGCCGCGCCGCGTGTTCCTGCACGTCACGCTGCCGCAGGCGGCACGCGTGATGCTGCCGCCACTGCTGAGCAGCTACGTGGCGCTGCTGAAAGACAGCTCGCTGTGCGCGCTGATCGCCACCAACGAACTCATGCTGGCCGCCAAGGCGATCTCCAGCGAGTACTTCCTGCCGCTGCACGTCTTCATCCTGGTGGGGCTGTTCTATTTCGCGATCGCGTTCCCACTGTCCATGCTCTCGCGCTTCATGGAGCGCCGCCTGGCGCAGGGCCGCCGCACGCTGGGGGCTGCATGACGACCACCGATCTCTCGATGCCATCCATGGTCTACGCGCCGGTGGCAGACCAGGCCGCGGCCATCCGTGCGGGCCGCTTGTCGAGCGAGGCGCTGGTGGAGGCGCAGCTCGCGCGCATCGACCGGCATGGCGCGCAGCTGCACGCCTATACCGAGGTCTACGCCGACGAGGCCCGCGCCGCCGCGCAGGGCCTGGACCGCATGGCCCGTGCGGGCGTCTTCGTCGGGCCGCTGCACGGCGTGACGGTGGCGGTGAAGGACCTGTTCGAGGTGCAGGGCAAGGCGATTGCCGCAGGCTCGCGCGCGCAGCCGGCGCGCATCTCCGGCACGAACGCCACGGTGGTGGACCGCCTGCGTGCGGCCGGCGCCATCGTGGTCGGCAAGACGCACACGGTGGAGTTCGCATTCGGCGGCTGGGGCACCAACGCGGTGATGGGCACACCCTGGAACCCCTGGGATGTGCACACGCACCGCACGCCGGGGGGCAGCAGCAGTGGCTCGGCCGTAGCGCTGGCGGCAGGGCTGTGCAGCGCATCCATCGGCACGGACACGGGCGGGTCGGTGCGCATACCGGCCGGGCTGTGCGGCGTGGTGGGGCTCAAGACCACGCGCGGCCTCATCAGCCGCCACGGGCTCATCGAGCTGTGCCCCACGCACGACACGGTGGGGCCGCTCACGCGCACGGTGCGCGACAGTGCGCTGCTGCTGGAAGTGCTGGCCGGTGCCGATCCGCACGACGCGGTGTCGCTGCAGGCGCCCGTGCGCTCGGTGCTGCCGCACCTTGCGCGCGGCGTGCAGGGCCTGCGCGTGTGGACGCTGCCCGAGGCCGAGCGCCACGATGTGGATGCCGACGTGCTCGCGGCCTGCGACGCGGCGGTGCAGGTGCTGGTGTCGCTGGGCATGCAGCGCGTGGAGCGCGCGCTGCCGCAAAGCTGCGCCGAATCCATGCGCGTGGCGGGCAGCCTGATGAGCGCCGAGGGCTATGCCAACCTGGGACCGCTGTTCGAGCAGGACGGGCTGGAGTTCGACCCGCATGTGCGCCGCCGCATCCTGCTGGGCCGCGACATCGATGCAGCGCAGTACATCGCGCTGCTCAAGCTGCGCGAGCAGGCCAAGGCCGACATGCTGCGCGCCATGGAGGGTGTGGATGTGTGCGCCTTTCCGACCAATGCGATCGCCGCCATCCCGGTCAGTGCGGTGGACGAGCTGGCCACGCCGCTGTCGCGCTTTGGCCGCTTCGTGAACCTGCTGGATCTGTGCTCGCTGGCCGTGCCGGCGGGCTTCACGCAGGGCGGCATGCCGGTATCGCTGCAGGTCATCGGCCGGCCGATGGACGAGCCGACGATCCTGCGCGTGGGCCACGCGTTCGAGCAGGCCACCGGCTGGCATCGCGCGGTGCCGCCGGGCTGGGACTGAGCGGCGCACCCCACCCCCTTTGTATTAACCCCAGGAGCTTTTCACCATGCCTGCGTTGTCCCCACGCGCGCCCCGGGCGTGCCTGCTGGCGCTCACCCTGCTGTGCGCCGCGGCCGCGGCCTCTGCACAGACACCGGCCCGAGGCGGCGCTTCGGCGCTGGAGCGCATCGCTCGCAGCGGGGTGGTGCATGTGGGCTACATCCCCACGCCGGGCACCTTTGCGTTCCGCGACGCGGCGGGCGACACGGTGGGCTACTCCATCGACGTGTGCCAGCGCGTGGTGCAGAACCTGCGCAAGGTGCTGGCGCAGCCGGCGCTGCGCGTGGAGTTCCGCCCGCTGGAGGCGGCGCAGCGCATACCGCTGCTCAAGGCCGGCAGCATCGACATCGAGTGCGGTGGCAACACCAACACCGTGGGCCGGCAAAAGGACGTGGACTTCTCGCACACGCTGTTCACCACGGGCGTGCGCTTCCTGGCGCGCCAGGCCGTGCTGATCGACGGCGTGCCCAGCCTGTGGCGGCGGCGCATTGCGGTGAGCAACGGCACCACGGCGCAGGAGACCATGGCGCGCGTGCAGCGCGAGCAGGAGCTGCAGGTCGTGGTGGTGGCCACCGATGCCGAGGGCGTGCGCCTGGTGGAAGAGGGCACGGTCGATGCCTTCGCGCAGGACGACATCCTGCTCTACGCACTGCTGGCCACATCGCCGAAGAAGGGCGGCCTGCATGTCACCGGCCGCCACCTTACGGTGGAGCCGTATGCCTTCATGCTGCCCAAGGACGATGCGCCGCTGCGCGAGGTGGTGGACCGCACGGTGCTCGCGCTCATGCATTCGGGCGAGCTGGCCGCCCTGTACCGCAAGTGGTTCGACACCGATGCGCTGCGCATCCCGATGAGCGCCCACATGCGCGAAAACATCCGCTACCCCAACAAGTACGGCATTCCCTGAACGCGCGGCGGCATTGCCGCAGTGGTCTTTTTTCCAGCCGGCCCTTTCAGTCCTTTCAGTCCCTTCATCCCAGAGCTTTTCATGAACACCAGCATTCCCTTCATCAGCGACCGGCAAGTGGCCGAGGCGCTGGATTTCGCGTCGGTGGCCACCGTGCTCGGCGAGGCCTTTGCCAGCCTGGCCGCGGGTGGTGCCGCCGTGCACCAGCGCCAGCGCACCGATTGCCGTGACCTGCGGCTGAGCACCATGGGCGCGGTGTGGGCCGAGCGCGGCGTGGCCGGGGTCAAGGTGTACCCCACGGTGCGCGGGCAGTTCAGCTTTTCTATCGTGCTGTTCGATGTGGTGACCAACCAGCCGCTCGCAGTGCTGGACGGCAACGAGATCACGCGGCTGCGCACCGCGGCCATCACGGCGCTGGTGGCGTCCAAGGCGGGCCCGCTGCGGCCGCGCAAGCTGGCGGTCTTCGGCGCAGGGCTGCAGGGCCGCGCGCAGGCCGAGGCTTTGAGCGGTTGGTTCGACTTCGGGGAGATCGCGCTGGTGGACCCCGCGGGCGACCCGGCGTGGGCGCAGACGCTGGCGGTGCAGGCGGGCTGTCCGGCGGCCTTCACCACGCCCGAGGCGGCGGTGCGCGGCGCGGACATCGTGGTCACGGCCACGCGCTCGGCCACACCGGTGTTCGACGGCGCGTGGCTCGCGCCCGGCGCCTTCGTGGCCGCCATGGGCATCAGCGCGCCCAAGGGCCGCGAGCTGGACGACACCACCATGGACCGCGCGGGCCGCATCGTGCTGGAATGGCTGCCGCAAAGCCTGGCCGAAGCCGGCGAGGTGGTGCTGTGGCGGGGCCGCACGGCCAGCGCGCCGCTGGTGGACCTGCCCCAGCTCTACGCGGGCGGTGCGCCGTGGCGGCCCGAGGCGCCGGGCATCACCGTGTTCAAGTCCGTGGGCATCGGCCTGGCCGATGTGGCGGTGGCGCAGCTGGCGGTGTCGCGCATCCTGCAGCGCGCGCCCGCACTGGCAGGTACGCTGCCATGAAGGTCTGCGTGATCGGCGCGGGCGTGATCGGCTGCGCCACGGCCTACGAACTGGCGCGCCAGGGCCACGATGTGCACCTGCTGGACGCGGCGCAGGCGCCGGGCCTCGTCACGAGCTACGCCAACGGCGCGCAGCTGAGCTACAGCTATGTGGAGCCGTTCGCGTCGCCCGCCACGCTGCACGCCTTGCCCCAGCTGCTGTTGTCGCGCGGCTCGGCCGTGCGCTTCCACCCGCGCTGGGACTGGCGGCAGTGGGCGTGGGGCTTGCAGTTTCTGCGCGCGTGCTCGGCACGGCAGTCGGTGCGGGGCACGGCGCAGTTGCTGCAGTTGGCGCAGGCCAGCCGCGCGGCGCTGGCGCAGTGGATGGCCGAGGAGGACTGGTCCTTCGGCTTTGAAGAAAACGGCAAGCTGGTGCTGTGCCCCACGCCACAGGCGCTGCGCCAGCAGCAGCGCCAGGTGGCCGTGCAGGCCGTCATGGGCTGCCGGCAGGAGGTGCTGAGCGTGCGCGAATGCCTGGACAGGGAGCCCGCGCTGCAGGCGGCGCCGGGCCTGCCCTGGGCCGGTGGCGTGTGGACCCGCGACGAGTGCATCGCCGACCCGCACCATTTGTGCCGCAGCCTGGTGGGCAGCCTGCGCCAGCGCGGCGGCACGGCATCGTTCGGCGTGGTGGCGCGTTCGTTCGTGCGGCATGCAGGCCGGGTGAGCGCGGTGGCCACGGACCAGGGCGGGATCACCGCCGATGCCTTTGTGCTGGCCACCGGGCCCGCGGCAAGGCCGCTGGCGGCGCGGCTGGGCATCCACCTGCCCATCCAGCCCATCAAGGGCTACAGCATCACGGTGCCGTTTCGGGGCGGCGTGGCGCGGCCCCGCGCGAGCGTGACCGACCTGGGCCGCAAGACGGTGTTCGCACCGCTGGGCACGCACCTGCGCGTGGCGGCCATGGCCGAGGTGGGCGCCACGGGCCTTGAGGTGCCCGCGGACCGGGTGCGGACCATGGTGGACGCCGTGGCGCAGACCTACCCGGGCCTGTGCGACCTGGACGCCCCGGCCGTGTGGGCCGGGCTGCGGCCCGCCACGCCCACGTCGGTGCCCATCGTGGGCCGCTGGCGCGACAGCAACGTGTACCTCAACGTGGGGCACGGCGCGCTGGGCCTGACGCTGGCGGCGGGCAGCGCGGTGGCGCTGGCGGGGCAGATGCAGGGGTGACAGCGCCTGGCCGTCACCTCCCGCGCTGCGCGCGAAGCCGCCGCCGCCCCAGCCAGGCCACCCCGAGCCCTGCCAGCGCCAGCATCCAGGGGCTGTCCACCGGGATGGCCTTGGCAGTGCCGCCGGGTCCTGCCAGGACGTTGATGTTCAGCGTGAAGGGCGAAATCAGGCCATTGGCGTCCGTGACCTGGATGACCACGCTGAAGCTGCCCGCCGTGGTGGGTGTGCCGGTGAGCAGGCCGCCCGCGCCGAGCGACATGCCGGGCGGCAGGGCGCCCGAGCTGATGGCAAAGCTGTACGGCCCTGTTCCGCCCGTCACCAGGATCTGGCTGTTGTAGGGCGTGTTGGTGACCGGCGAGGAGGGCGGGGTGACGGCCAGCACGCCGGCGACGGTGCCGGCGGCGACCAGGTCCCGCTCACGGCCCAGGAAGTCGGAGGCCGTGATGGTGAAGCTGTAGGCGGCGGCGGTGGTGGGTGTGCCGGTGAGCGCGCCGCCCGCCGACAGGTTCAGGCCCGTGGGCAGGACTCCGGTGCTGACCAGGAACTGGTACGGCGCCACGCCGCCGCTGGCGGTGAAGGTCACGCTGTAGGGCGTGCCTTGCACCGGCACCGGAACGGACGCCGGCGTCACGCTGATGCTCTGCGCGGAGGCGGCAGCGCCCCACAGCAGGACGCAGGCGGCGCCCACGGCGGCGACGATGCGATGGCTCCAGGGGAATGCAGCCGGTCTTGCGCGGGCGGTCATTGGTGGCCTCCCCGCTGCTGGCGTTCGGCTTGCTTTTCCAGGGCCGACAGCCGCTGCGCCAGGGCCAGGAGCTCTTCGTCCCTGGCGGCCAGCCTCTGGTGCAAGGCTTGCACCGTCGCGGCGGCCAGGCCCGCCACATCGCTGGGTGCGAGCGTCTTCGGGCTGGCGCCCAGCTGAAAGCGCTGGTGCACGTCTTCCGCCATGGGCCCCAGGTGCAGGCTGGCGCTCAGATCGCTCAGGTAGCGCCAGGCATACACCGGCAGTTGCGCCACTTCGCCAAGGATGGCGTGGACCGGCGCGGCGGTGATGTCGTGCTTGAGCGTGCGGCTGGAGCCCTGGCTGAGCGTGCCGGCCACGGCAAGGTTGCCATTGGATTGCACCGACAGCGCAGGGCTGCCGCTGCCGCTCGGTGCAAGGCTCACGCCCGATGCGGTGGTCAGCTGCGTCCAGTACGCCGTGCCCGTGCCATGCGCAAGGCGCGTGGCGATGTCGCCGTTGTTGCGCAGCTCCATCTGCACGCGCGCGGTCGAGGCCGCGGCTGTCGTGTTGTCGACCCGCAAGCTGCCCGTGCCGTCGGAGCGGCGCAGGGTCAGCGGCGCCGCTGGGCGCGGAGTGCCCAGGCCGACGTTGCCGTCGCCGGCGATGTCCAGGCTGGCGTGCGGCGCCCCGGGCCGGATGCGCAGGGGCAGGCGCGAGCCGCCGGTGACGTCGCGCACGAAGAAGTTGGCTTCGTTGGCGGCAATGTCCCAGGTCTGGGGCGTGAAGCCGTTCAGGCCGTTCTGCTCTTGCCGCAGCGCCGGTGTGTTGTACGACAGCACGTGCAGGTCCAGCACGGGCGCGGCAGTGCGTATGCCCACGCGGCCGAGCGGGCTCACGTACAGGCTGTTGGCGGGTGCACCGGCCATCCACAGCGCCTTGACCTGGCTGGACGTGATGTTGGTGCCTGCAGCATCGGCGATCCCCAGGTAGCTGGCACCGCCGCTGGCGCTGTCGTTGGTGAGCAAGGTCCAGGGAGAGTTGGGGAAGGGTGCGGCGCGGGTGTCGTGGAACCCGATGCGCAGGTTGTTTTCCTTCAGCCGCAGGGTGTCGTTGCCGAAGGTTTCGCCGTTGGTGCAATCCAGGCCTGTGCAGACGCTGCCCTGGATGATGTGGTCGTCGCTGACCACCTGGTCCTTGAGCACCATGCGCTGGCTTGCGCTGGCCGACGTGACGGCCTGGGTGCGGGCGGTGCTGGCGCTGCTGGCGTTGTCGCCGGCCGCACCGGTCTCACCGCGGGGAGGCACCTGCGGCGGCAGCACGAAAGCGCCCCCGGCAACCGTCACGCTGGCGCTGAGTACGGCGCCGACAGGCCCTTCTGGCCGGGTGGGGGCCACCGGGGCCTCTTCGCGCCGGAGGGCGGCGGTGGCGGGGGCGAGCATCAGCTCGTAGGTGTAGCGCCCGTCGGGCAGGGGCGTGTCCTGCAGTGCCAGGGCCAGGGGCTCGCGCAGCACGATGTCCTGCGGCGCGCCGCCTTCGCGGGCAATTCGCAGCGTGGCCCGGCCGTGGGGCACGGCCACGGTCCATTCCAGGCGCTGGGCCTGCAGGCGGGCTGTGATGGGGGTGGCAGCCGGTGGGGTGCCTGCGGCTGGGGTGGTCTGGGCCTGGGCGCTCTGGCCCAGCAGGCAGGCGGCGATGGCCGCGGCCACGGCCAGGCGCACGGCGCGTGGCTGCGGACGGCCGTAAAAGGCGGTTCGGTCGTGGGACATGGACGGCAGCTCCCTCAGCGCGCGGGCTTGGCGGGGGCCGCCATTTGCGCTTCCAGCAGGGAGATGCGGGCCTTGATCGCAGCGATGTCGGCTTCGCGCTCGGTCACCTTGCGCGCCAGTTCCTGCACGGCTCCCAGGGTCACGCCGGCGAGGTCGCCGGGGGCCAGGCTCTTGTCGTCCTGCCCGAGCTGGAAGATCTTGCGGAAGTCCTCTGCCATGGGGCCCACGTGGCGTTCCTGCGCGGGGCTGGCGGTGTAGCGCCAGTGGTAGAGCGGCAGGCTCAGCACTTTCTCCAGCAGGCTGGTGCCGTTGATGGGTTCGATCCCCGTCTTGAGCGTGCGGCTGGAGCCCGTGCTCAGCGTGCCGGTGATGGCCAGGTTGCCGTTGGCCGCGAGCGTGAACTGCGGCGTGCCTGCGCCCTGTGTCGCCAGGGTGAGGGCGGTGCCGGCCGTCATGTCCCAGCCGGTGGCTGCCGCGGTGGTGAAGCGCAGCGTGGCAGGCCCGTTGTTCGCCAGATTCAGCAAGGTGCGCTGGGCCGCGGTGCCGCTGGCCTCCTGCACCAGCACCTGGGCGCTGCCGTCGGTGCGCATCACATGCAGTGCGGCGGCAGGCGATGCGGTGCCGAAGCCGACATTGCCCGATGCAGCGATGTCCACGCTGCTGGTGGGCGCGCCAGGGCGGATGCGCAGGGGCAGGCGCGAGCTGTTCGTAACGTCGCGCACGAAGAAGTTGGCCTCGTTGGACCCGATGTCCCACGTCTGTGCGGTGAAGCCGCCCGCGGAGGACTGCTCCAGGCGGAAGGCGGGCGTGTTGCCGGTGGATGCGTGCACGTCCAGCGCAGGCGTGGCCGTGCGCAGGCCCAGCTGGCCGCTCGCGCTCACGTAGAGGCTGTTGGTGGGCGCCCCGGCGCTCACGGTGAACACCGGGTTGCCGGACGTCGCGTCCTCGATGGCGAGGTAGGAGGCGCCGCCCGAGAAGGTGTCGTTGGCCTTGATGCGCCAGTCGTTGGCGGGAAAGCCCGCGCCACTGCTGGTGTCGTCGAAATGGATGGCGAGGTTGCCTCCCTTTAGCCGCACCGTTTCGAACCCGAAGGTTTCGTTGTTCACGCAATCGAGGCCCGCGCAGAGGCTGCCCTGCACGACCAGGTCGTCGGCCACGACCTGGTCCTTGGTGGTGAACGTGGTGGCGGCTGGTGCGGTGTTGCGCTGCGCGGCGGTGGTGGCATCGGCCCCAGCGCCCACCACCTGGCCCTGCGCCACGGCAAAGGAGCCGGACACGATGCGCTGGTGCAGGGTGGCCTGGGCCTGGGCCGGGTCCATGGTGGCGGGGGGGTCCAGGCTCAGCTCGTAGAAATAGCGGCCATCGGGCAGGCGCGCCTGGCGGGGCTCCAGCACGATGGGGGCACGCGGGAAGACCTGGTCCGTGACGGTGCCGTCGGGCCGTACCAGGCGCAGCTTGGCTGCGCCGTGCGGGGCCTGGGCGGTCCAGGTGATGCGGTCGCTCTGGCGTGCCGCGGTGATGGATGCCGCGGGGGCCTGCGCGGCGCAGGCCGCAGCGACCAGGCTGGCGACCAGCGCCAGGGAGGCTTTGTGGAAAGGGTGCATGGAGGTGGTCTCTGAAGCGGGCCGGGGGCTCTTCGAACTTTTCGAATGTCTGGCGTCGGGGGCAGCGGCAAGGCGCGTGGCTGCGCCGCCGCAGTTACCCGCGGAAACATTCGAGTCTGAATGAGCCCCGCTAACGCGTCAATCGTGAAATGCCAGGGTGTCGTGCGCTCGACGCAGCCCTTCGCCCCTTCTCTGGCCATTCCGGCCTTTCCGGCCTTCCAGCCCTTCCCGCGTTCCCCTCTCTGCCCTGTGGTGGGGGGGGGCTGCCGGCACGTCGCGTGCCGGCACCTGGGGACGGAGCGTTCAGCCTGCTTGCGGAATCGGCGCCCGCATGCCTGCGTTGAGCAAATTCCAGGCATTGATGGTGGCGATCGCAAAGCCCAGGTCGGAGATCTCGGCGTCGGTGAACAGGGCCTTGAGCTTGGCGAACTCTTCGTCGCTCGCGTCGCTGTGCGGCGTGGCGGTGAGGATCTCGGCCCAGCGGAAGGCGGCGCGCTCGCGTTCGTTGAAGAACGGTGCCTCGCGCCAGCCGGCCACGGCGTTCAAGTGGCGCGCTTCCACGCCGTCCTTGACGAGGTAGTTCCAGTGCATGTCCATGCAGTAGGCGCAGCCGTTGATCTGCGAGACGCGCAGGAACACGAGCTCTGCCAGGCGCGCGCCCAGGGCGCCCTTCTTGATGGTTTCGGACACGTTGACCAGGCCCATGAAGGCCTTGGACGAGAGCTGGTGGTAGGGCAGGCGGGCGGTGTGCTGGGACATCAAAAAACTCCTGGGTGTGCCCTGGTGGGGCGGTGGTGGATGAAAGGGGGCGATGGGTGCGCGGCACAGGCCATCGCATTCCATACCTTTCAAGACGTGCGCGTGTTGTCCGGTGTGACAGCGGGCGGCGTTTTTTTGCAGCCTCCACTCCACTCCACAACACAACCACCCATCCATGAACCCTTCGCCACCCCAGCGCCCAGCGCCGTGCCTGTGTCAGTCCAGCGAGAGCGGGATCCCCGCGAGCTTGTCCGGGTTGCGGATCGCGTAGATCGCCACGATGCGCTCGCCGTCGGTCACGAAGGCCTGCGCCGATTCGAGCTGGCCGTCCAGGTAGCGCAGCAGCCCCGGCTCGCCGTTGATGAGCGCCATGCGGTAGACCACCTGCGCGCCCAGGCGGCGAAACAGGGCCCAGTACAGGTTGGCGATGCGAAAGGGGCCGACCAGCGGCTTGGCGAAGGATGGCACCTTGCCGCCACCGTCGCCGATGAGCTGGGCGTCTTCGCTGAGCAGTGTTTCGATGGCGTTGCGGTCGCCGCTGCGCGCGGCCAGCATGAAGCGCTGCAGCAACTGGTGGTGCACGTTGCGCGGCACCTCGAAGCGGGTGCGCGCCTGCTGCACGCGTTCGCTTGCACGGTGCACCATCTGGCGGCAGCTGGCCTCGGTCTTGCCCAGCTGGGCCGCGATCTCGGGGTAGTCGTAGTCGAACACCTGGCGCAGCAAAAAGGCGGCGCGCTCCTCGGGCCCCAGGCGCTCCAGCACGTACAGGAACGCCACCGACAGCTCGCCCGCCAGCTCGGCGGCCGACTCGGGCGTGTGCGCACCGTCCAGCTCCACCAGCGGCTCGGGCAGCCACCAGCCCACATAGGCCTCGCGCTCGGTCTTGAGCGCGCGCAGCCGGTCGATGGACAGGCGCGTGACCACCGTGACCAGCCAGGCCTCGGCGGACTGCAGGGCGGCGGGGTCGGTGCGGCTCCAGCGCAGCCAGGCGTCCTGCAGCACGTCTTCGGCATCGGCGCGCACGCCGAGCATGCGGTAGGCGATGCCGAAGAGGCGGGGGCGCAGGGTGGTGAAGGGGTCGGTGGCGCAAGCGCCGGAGGTCGCTGGAGGGGCTGCGGAGGTCATGGGCTGGTGCCTGGGCTGGGGGTGGTGAAGCAGATCAACCGCCGCTGCGCGTTGTCTGGCCATGTTGACCAGACGGGGGAGACTGCCGGTGTGTGACAGTGTGGAGTGGTTTGCTCCTGTTTTGATAGCTGTTGGCGCTTGCCAGATGAGCGGTAGGGCAGGTTTTGATGGTCAACCGCAGTGCCTGGCGCCCGCGCGGCGGCACGCCGCGGCTCAAGGCCGGGACGGCGCCGCGCCCGGCTGGGTCAGCCGCTCCAGCCGCTCCAGGTACACGAAGGCCGTTGCGGTGCTGGCGCCGCACATCTCGGCCGACGGCATGAGGCCGCCGCACACCGCGGGGCGCTCGGGTTGCCCAAAAATGAGGCAGCGCTCCCCCGCGCCCAGTTGCACGCACCGCACCCCGGCGGGCTTGCCCTGCGGCATGCCCGGGATGGCGGAGCTGATGGAAGGTGCGGTGCAGCAGGCACCGCAGCCGGGGCGGCAGTCCATGGGGGTTGTGGTGGCTGGCGGGGGGGGCTGGGCGGGGCAGGGCGTCAGGCGGGGGCGCCTTCGGGGTGCAGGCGGGCAGAGGCCCACAGCACCTGGTCCACCACGCCCCGCACGCGGTCGCGGTGGGCGGGCTGCACCAGGGCACCCGCCTCGTCGAAGGCACTGCCGGCCGAGCCCAGCGCAAACGCCTTGGGCGCCAGCCAGCATTCGGCGTTGATGAGCAGCGGGGCCAGGTGGCTTTGCGAGCGCAGGCCGCCCAGGGCACCGGGCGATGCGCTGAGCATCCCCACCACCTTGCCGCGGAAGGACTTGCCGCCGTCTTCCCAGTCGGGGTTGCCCTTGACGGGGCTGGACGCCCAGTCGATGGTGTTCTTGAGCAGGGCGGTGTAGCTGCCGTTGTACTCGGGCGAGCAGATCACCCAGGCGGGGTGCCGCCACAGGATCTCCTTGAGCCGGATCACGTCGGCCGGCGTGCCCTGGGCTTCGAGGTCGGCGTTGTACATCGGGATGTCGAAGTCCGACAGCTCCAGCAGCGTGACCGTGGCACCGGCATCGCGTGCGATGGCGGCGGTGGCGTGGGCCAGCTTGCGGTTGAAGGACTGCTGGCGCGTGCTGCCGGCGAAGACGAGGAGGGAGGGAGTGGTTGTGGGCATGGTGCCTGCGATTGGAGCACAGGCGCGCGGCAGGAATCCTGCAAGACGTGCCCGACGGTGGGGATGCCTCAGCGGTCGTGCATGGGTGCGGCCGGCAGCCCGGGCCGGGCCTGTGGCACGCTGCGCCACACCAGCGTGCCCAGCGCGGCGGCAAACGCCGCCAGGCTGAGCCCGGCGCGCCAGAGGTTGGCGGCATTCCACCGGTCGCGCACACCCGCCCAGTCGGCCGGCAGGGCCTGGGGGGTCCAGGATTCGGTGGTGTGGTTCAGCAGCAGGTTCACCTCCTGGGTGAAGAACACGATGCCCAAGCCATAGGCCGCCCCCACCAGCCCCAGCACGCGCCACCAGCCCGCGCGGTGCTCCCGCCAGGCCGTGGCCAGGGCCAGTGCACACCACAGGGGCGGGCCGAAGAAGAGGGTGAAGAACAGCGCATGCCGCACGTTGCGGTTGAGGGCCGACTGCACGGTGGCGTAAATCGCACCGTCCATCTGCAGCAGCGCCAGGTTGACGTTGGCGCTGTAGGTGCCGAAGAAACCGGCCATGAGGCCCAGCCACAGCACGGCCAAGGCATGGGGTGCGAGTGCGAGCGGGGAGCGGCAGGAGGTGGTGAAGGTAGAGGGGCTGTTGGGCATGGTCTGGCGGTGCGGGGAGTGGCGACCTGCCCACTGTCGCAACCTTCGGCATCCAGCGCCTTAACCTTTGATAAGCCCCAGTTCGCTGCGCACCCGTGACAGGGTGACGTCCGTCATGCCCAGGTACGAGGCCAGGTGCCGCAGCGGAATGCGGTCGGCCCACTGGGGACGTTCGCGCACCAGCTTTTCGTAGCGCTGGCGGGCGCCGAGTTGCAAAAACTCCTGCTCGCGCTGCATCTTGCCGTCCAGCAGTGCGCAGAGCGTGCGGTGTTCCAGGCTTGCCCATGCGGGCCAGGTGGCGGCTGGCTCGACCGTGGCCGGCCAGGGCAGGGCCCACAGCACGGTGGCGTCTTCCATCGGTTCCACGTGAAACATTGCCGGTGTTTCGCGCAGCCAAGGGGTGACAGGCCAGCGCATGCTGCCGTCCAGGAAGAAGTTCTTGTTGGACTCTGCCCCTTCGCTGTCCAGGTAGTACAGGCGCAGGGCCCCGCGCTCCACCCACCACAGGTGCTGCCAGCGATCGCCCGCTTGCAGCAGCGGTTGCCCACGCTGCAACTGCAGGCGCTGGGCGCTGGCCCACCAATCCCGAACGGGGGGCGGCGCGGAGCCCAGCAACTGGGTCAGGAACAGGGTAAGGGGCGTAGAAACAGACACGGCCAGCGCAAAGTGGGAAAATCGCGGGTTACCCGCCGGGCTCCGGGCCGTTGTGCCCAGGCTGCCGAGGCGGGCCGAGGGGCTTGCGCACCTGCCAGTCAGCCGCTGCACACCCCCGGGTTTTCATTATCGGGCCCACCAGGCTCTCGGAGTTCTCCATGTTGTACCCCCAGGAATTTGATGTGATCGTTGTCGGCGGTGGCCATGCAGGCACCGAAGCCGCGCTGGCTGCCGCGCGCATGGGGCAAAGAACCCTGCTGCTCACGCACAACATCGAGACGCTGGGGCAGATGAGCTGCAACCCGAGCATCGGCGGCATCGGCAAGGGCCACCTGGTGAAAGAAGTGGACGCGTTGGGCGGCGCGATGGCGCTGGCCACGGACGAGGGCGGCATCCAGTTCCGCATCCTCAACAGCTCCAAGGGCCCGGCCGTGCGTGCCACCCGGGCCCAGGCCGACCGCATTCTGTACAAGGCCGCCATCCGCCGCATGCTGGAGAACCAGCCCAACCTGTGGCTGTTCCAGCAGGCGGTGGACGACCTGATGGTGGAGGGCGACCGGGTGGTGGGCGCCGTAACGCAGGTGGGCATCCGCTTCCGGTCGCGCACGGTGGTGCTCACCGCCGGGACCTTCCTGGACGGCAAGATCCATGTGGGCCTGAACAACTACGCGGCCGGCCGGGCAGGGGACCCGCCCGCCGTGTCGCTGTCGGCGCGGCTCAAGGAGCTGCAGCTGCCGCAGGGCCGGCTCAAGACCGGCACGCCCCCCCGCCTGGACGGGCGCAGCATCGACTTTTCGAAGTGCCTGGAGCAGCCCGGCGACGGCATGCCGGGCGGCGTGAACGAGGGCACGGTGCCGGTGTTCAGCTACATGGCCCATGCGCACGGCGGTGCCGCGATGCACCCGCGCCAGATGCCCTGCTGGATCACCCACACCAACGAGCGCACGCACGAGATCATCCGCAGCGGCTTCGACCGCAGCCCCATGTTCACCGGCAAGATCGAGGGCGTGGGCCCGCGCTACTGCCCGAGCGTGGAAGACAAGATCAACCGCTTTGCCGACAAGGACAGCCACCAGATCTTCCTGGAGCCCGAAGGCCTGACGACCCACGAGTTCTACCCCAACGGCATCTCCACCAGCCTGCCGTTCGACATTCAGTACGAGCTGGTGCGCAGCATGCCGGGGTTGGAGAACGCGCACATCCTGCGCCCCGGCTACGCCATCGAGTACGACTACTTCGACCCCCGTTCGCTCAAGAGCAGCTTCGAGACGCGGCAGATCCAGGGTTTGTTCTTTGCCGGGCAGATCAACGGCACCACAGGCTACGAAGAAGCGGCGGCGCAGGGTTTGTTTGCCGGCATCAACGCCGCGCTGCAGTGCCGAGGCGATGCCCCCTGGCTGCCAGGCCGCGACGAGGCCTACCTGGGCGTGCTGGTGGACGACCTGATCACCAAGGGGGTGACCGAGCCCTACCGCATGTTCACCAGCCGGGCCGAGTTCCGCCTCCAGCTGCGCGAAGACAACGCGGACATGCGCCTGACCGAAGCAGGGCGCCGCATGGGCCTGGTGGACGACGCGCGCTGGGATGCCTTCAGCCGCAAGCGGGACGCTGTTTCACGTGAAACAGAACGCCTGAAGGCCACCTGGGTGAACCCGCGCAGCCTGCCTGCGGCCGAATCGGAGCGCGTGCTGGGCAAGAGCATCGAGCACGAGTACAACCTGTTTGAACTGCTGCGCCGCCCCGACGTGAGCTACGCCAACCTGATGTCGCTGGACGGCGGCAAGCATGCCTCGGCCGATGTTTCACGTGAAACGCTGGGTGCGCTGACCGACTCGGTGCTGGAGCAGGTCGAGATCGCCGCCAAGTACGCGGGCTACATCGACCGGCAAAAGGGCGAGGTGGAGCGCGCCGCCCACTTCGAGAAGCTGCGCCTGCCGCCCGACCTGGACTACCTGCAGGTCACTGCGCTGAGTTTCGAGGCCCGCCAGGTACTGAGCCGCCACCGGCCGGAGACCTTGGGCCATGCGTCGCGCATCACCGGCATCACCCCGGCGGCGATTTCTCTGTTGATGGTCCACCTGAAGAAGGGCGGCTTCAAGGAATTTGCCGTGGCCCCGTCCAAGGCCGAAGGCGAAGTGGCGGCATGACGATGACGGTATCCCACAACGACGCGTTGCGCAGCCAGTTGCAGGCGGGCGCCGAGGCCTTGGGCCTGGGCCTAGAGGATGGGCAGGTCGGCCAGCTGATGGACTTTCTGGCGCTGCTGCAGAAGTGGAACAAGGTCTACAACCTGACCTCGGTGCGCGACCCGCAGGAGATGATGACGCACCACCTGCTGGACAGCCTGGCGGCAGTGGCGCCGCTGCGCCGGCACCTCGCCACCCTGGAGTCGCAGGGCCTGGCGGCGGGCACGGTGCGCCTGCTGGATGTGGGCTCGGGCGGCGGTCTGCCCGGGGTGGTGTTTGCGATCTGCTGCCCGGGGGTGGATGTGAGCTGTGTGGACACCGTGGGCAAGAAGGCGGCTTTCATCCAGCAGGCGGCGGTGTCCTTGAAGCTGCGCAACCTGCACGGGGTGCATGCGCGCGTGGAGACCTTGACGACACCGTTCGACATCATCAGCTGCCGCGCGTTTGCCTCGCTGCCCGACTTCGTGACCTGGTCGCAGGGCGCGCTGGCCACGCCCCACGGCGTGTGGCTGGCCATGAAGGGCAAGCACCCCGAGGATGAGATCGCCGCCTTGCCCGCGGGTGCATCGGTGTTTCACGTGGAACCACTGTCCGTGCCGGGCCTGGAGGCCGAGCGCTGCATCATCTGGTTGAAGCCCGCCTGAAGTTTTTGGGGCGTGTGGACCGGCGGGTGGCACGCGAACGACGGAGCAGGGCAGGGTGGTCGCTTAAACTCGGCTGCTCATTCGGTGGGTGCGCATACCGCGGCACCCACCCAGCACACCGGGAGAGATCATGTTCGGCATCGCAGACTACGGCGCCTTTGTCGCCGCCATCGTGTTGTTCCTGGCCATCCCGGGTCCTGGCAATCTGGCGCTGATCACCTCGACGAGCAAGGGCGGCGTGCGGGGCGGCCTCGGCGCCACGATGGGTGTGATCGCGGGCGACCAGGTGCTGATGTGGGCCGCGGTGGCCGGTGTGGCCACCCTGCTGGCCACCTACCCCACGGCCTTCCATGCGGTGCAGTGGCTGGGCGCGGCCTACCTGGCCTGGCTGGGGTTCAAGATGCTGACCGCCAGGCCCGGTGCCAAGCCGGTCCTGAACATCGAGCCGCGCCACTACTTCAAGCAGGCCGCGCTGATCACCTTGCTCAACCCCAAGGCCATCGTGTTCTACATGGCGTTCTTCCCCCTGTTCGTGGACCCGGCGCGCCACCAGGGCATGCTGACCTTCGGCGTGATGGCCGCCACCGTGGCCGCGCTCACGTTCGCATACGGCCTGATCGCCGTGCTGCTCACCCACTTTCTGGCCGAGCGCATGCGCGCCAATCCGCGCATCGGCCGCGGGCTGGAAAAGCTGGCCGGTGTGTTCCTCATCGGCTTTGGCATCAAGCTGGCCATCTCCAAATAAAACTACACGGACTGCTGCATCCACATGGCCAAGATCTTTTGCGTTGCCAACCAGAAAGGTGGGGTCGGCAAGACCACCACCACCGTCAACCTGGCCGCCGGGCTGGCCAAGATCGGGCAGCGGGTGCTGATGGTCGACCTGGACCCCCAGGGCAATGCCACCATGGGCTCGGGCGTGGACAAGCGCAGCCTGGAGCTCACGGTGTACGACGTGCTGCTCGAATCCGCTTCGGTCAAGGAAGCCGCGGTGCACTCGGACAAATGCGGCTACTGGGTGCTGGGCGCCAACCGGGAGCTCGCGGGCGCCGAGGTAGAGCTGGTGACCCTGGAGCACCGCGAAAAGCGCCTGAAGGCCGCGCTGGCCGAGGTGGACGGCGACTACGACTTCGTGCTCATCGACTGCCCGCCGTCGCTGTCCATGCTCACGCTCAACGGCCTGTGCAGCGCGCACGGGGTCATCGTGCCGATGCAGTGCGAGTACTTTGCGCTCGAAGGGCTGACCGACCTGGTCAACACCATCAAGCAGGTGCACGCCAATCTCAATGCCGACCTGCAGATCATCGGCCTGCTGCGCGTGATGTTCGACCCGCGCATCACCTTGCAGCAGCAGGTGAGCGACCAGCTCAAGGGCCACTTTGGCGACAAGGTGTTCAACAGCGTGATCCCGCGCAACGTGCGCCTGGCGGAGGCGCCGAGCTACGGCCTGCCCGGCGTGGTGTTCGACCCGGCGGCCAAGGGCAGCCAGGCGTTCGTCGAGTTCGCGCAAGAGATGGTCGAGCGCGTGCAGACCATGCCCGCACCGGGGGCGGCAACGGCCGATTCGGTGGTCAAAATGGCCCCTACCGCTTGATAGGCGAGCGCTAGCAGCTACTAAATTAATAGCAATGAAGGCATCCAACATACTGCTCCTGCCCGGCTGGCAGAACTCCGGCCCCGGCCATTGGCAAAGCCGCTGGGAGGCTGTGCACGGCTACCACCGCGTGGAGCAGCACGACTGGATGCGCCCGCTGCGGGGCGACTGGTCGGCCCGGCTGCAGGAGACGGTGGTGGATGTCGACGGCCCGGTGGTGCTCGTCGCCCACAGCCTGGGCTGCATCCTCACGGCGTGGTGGGCCGCGCATTCGCCCCTGGCCCACCGCGTGCGCGGCGCGCTGCTGGTGGCGCCGGGCGATGTGGAGCGGCCCGACCTGGCCGCGCAGATCCACGGCTGGGCACCGATCGCGCGCCAGCCGCTGCCGTTTCCGGCCTTGCTGGTGGGCAGCCGCAACGACCCCTACTGCAGCCTGGAGCGCGCGCAGGGCATGGCGCAGGCCTGGGGCGCCCGGTTCGTCGACTACGGCGAGCGCGGCCACATCAATGCCGAGTCGGGCCTTGCCGACTGGGACGAAGGCCATGGCTGGCTGCAACCACTGCTGCAGGCGCAGCCGGTGGCATGAAGTTCATGCGATGGCCCTTCTTCTTCTTCGGGCGCCGGGGCGCTGCGCAGCCCGCAGCCACCGCCCCTGCAACGCCCCGGCGGCGTGCGGCACCTTTCTGGCTGGGCGATGCCCTGCAGGCGGTGCTGGCCTGGCTGCTGCCCAGCAGCGCCGTGGTGGTGGCGGCGCTGGGCCAGTTCGTGCTGGCCGCCGTGCTGTGCGTGGTGGCCTGTGGCATCTGGCTGCGCCTGTGGCGCGGGCGGGTGCGGGGGCGCGGGGCAGGGCGCCCCAAGGGCTGATGCCGCACGCACAGCGCCGCCTGGCCCCCGCATTCCCTTCGCGAACATCCTCCCGCTGACCCACCTTGCCGCATGTCCCAGATCCATCTGCCTTCCGTCGCCCATACCTTGCCCCATGCCTGGCGCTCCACCGTCGTGGGCCGGGCGGCGGGCGCCAACGTCAAGGTGCTGCGCATGGACGCGCAGGCCTACCCCGACGAAACCCACGACTTCGACGAAGCGCTGCTCGTCCTGGACGGCCAGATGAACCTGGACCTGCAGGGCCGGCGCGTGCAGGTGGGCGCGGGCGAGGTCTACATCGTCCCGGCCGGCGTCCCGCACGCGGTGGCCGAGGGCAGCCACGGCACGCTGGTGATCATCGACCGCTGAGCGGCATTGATCGGCACCCATTCTTTCCATCCATCTTCCGGACACTCACCCATGGTCACCAAGAAACCCAAGGGCCTCGGCCGCGGCCTCGAAGCCCTGCTGGGCCCCAAAGTCGCTGAAAAAGCAGAGCAGGCGCAGGCCGCCGAAGCCGGCCTGCCCAGCACCCTGCCCCTGACCGAGATGGTGGCGGGCATGTACCAGCCCCGCACCCGCATGGACGAAGGCGCGCTGTACGAGCTGGCCGAGTCCATCAAGGCCCAGGGCATCATGCAGCCCATTCTGGTGCGGCGCCTGGCCGATGGGGACAACGCCGGCAAGTACGAAATCATCGCGGGCGAGCGGCGCTTTCGCGCCGCGCGCCTGGCGGGCCTGGACACCGTGCCGGTGCTGGTGCGCGACGTGCCCAACGAGTCCGCCGCGGCCATGGCGCTCATCGAGAACATCCAGCGCGAGGACCTGAACCCGCTGGAAGAAGCCCACGGCCTGCAGCGCCTGGTCCGCGAGTTCGGCCTCACGCACGAGCTGGCCGCGCAGGCGGTGGGCCGCTCGCGCAGCGCGGCCAGCAACCTGCTGCGCCTCTTGAACCTGGCCGAGCCGGTGCAGACCATGCTGATGGCGGGCGACATCGACATGGGCCACGCGCGCGCGCTACTGTCGCTCGACCGCGCCGCGCAGATCACCGCCGGCAACCAGATCGCGGCCAAGAAGCTGTCGGTGCGCGAGGCCGAGGCCCTGGTCAAGAAGATCGGCGCCGAGTTCAGCCTGGTGCCGCAAAAGCCCCAGAAGGAAAAGTCGCGCGACCTGAAGCGGGTGGAAGAAGAGCTGTCCGACCTGCTCATGGCCGAGGTGGAGGTGCGCGTGAAGAAACGCGTCAAGCGCCACGGCCGCGTGGAAGACATGGGCGAGCTGGCGATCCAGTTCGGCTCGCTCGAGGCGCTCAACGGCCTGATTGATCGGCTGCGGAAGTAAGTAAAGTAGATGCCCGCCCGGGCGGCGGGTGGCGCCCTGCGGCGAGCGGATGCGCCAACGCCCGGTGGCCCGGCAGGGGCGCGGCAGGGTGGCGCGCCCCGTCTTGCCGGTGCGATGCGTGAAATAGCGCACACAAGCAGTTTCCACACGTAACTTGCACAGGCAAAATGCATGTGTGCGAGGCCTACACTGCGCTGCGTTCAACACCCCGGGTTGACGATGGCCAGGCCGCTTCAGAACCGCTACGCACATGGCGTGCGTGCTGCAGTCCACGATGGTTTGCCGGGTGATCGATCCACCTTCTGGAATCCACAGACCATGCTCTCTTTCGCGCTTCGTTCGTCCTTGGGCAAGCCCTGCGGCCTGCCGGGGCCCGGCCTTGCCGCCTGTGCGCCCGCGAACGAGACAGGCGCTCCCCGTTCCGCCCTGCACGGCCCTGCCGGGCGCGTTGAGGGGCGTGCTGCAGCCCGCCGCGGCCACGCTGCGCGCCGGCAGTTGTTCAACCTTTGACACACCAGCGATGCCGTCCCTGCGCATGCCCTGGCCCCTGCCCGCGTTGGTCGCGTGGGCCTGCGCGTGGCTGGTTTTCGTCGCGCTGCAGCGCGCGGCCGTGCCGCCCGTGGCTGCGCTGGGCGTGGCCTGCGTGCTGGGCACGGCGGCCAGCCTGCTGGGCGGCAGCTGGTGGCGCCGCGGCCTGATTGCCGCGGGGTTTCCGCTGTCGCTGGCGCTGCTGGGCGCGGCCAGCCTGCCCACCTGGGCCTGGCTGGTGCCGCTGATCTTGCTGCTGCTGGTCTACCCGCTCAATGCCTGGCGCGATGCCCCGGTGTTCCCCACGCCCCCGCATGCGCTCAAGTCGCTGGCCTCGCAGGCGCCGTTGCCGCTCGATGCCCGCATCCTGGATGCCGGCAGCGGGCTGGGCGATGGCCTCAAGGCCCTGCGCCAGGCCTACCCGGCCGCGCAGCTCGAGGGCATCGAGTGGAGCTGGCCCCTGCGCCTGCTGTGCGCGCTGCGCTGCCCCTGGGCGTACGTGCGCCGCGCCGACATGTGGGCCGAGGACTGGAGCCCCTACCGCATGGTGTATGTGTTCCAGCGGCCCGAGAGCATGGCCCGCGCCGCCGCCAAGGCCCAGGCCGAGCTGGCCCCCGGCGCGTGGCTGGTGAGCCTGGAGTTCGCGGTGCCCGGCGTGCTGCCCAGCGTGCAGTTGCGCGTGCCGGGCGGGCGCGTGGTGTGGCTCTACCGCATGCCGCTACACCGTGCGGAGGCTTGATATGTGCGGTTGCAACACGATCACTGTCGGTTACAGAAAAGATACAAGCTTTTGCTACATTGCGTGTCTGGCTACAACCCCATACAAAACAACCAAGAAACTCACAGCCAGAGGGGGTCGCCAGCAGCACGTTCATGCGCCGAGAGGGGGCGCACGTGCCGCCAGCACCGTCCTCATCCGGCCGTCCCACCCTGCAGACACCCGTTGTTTTCAACGCCGTCATGGTGCGCACGCTTGCGGCGGCGCCATCGTGGCGCGGGGTCGTCCTGCGTGCGGGCCGTGCCGGGGTTTTCTGGTGCGCAACCGACCGTCCTGCTAGGAACATCCATGACCACCCAACTGTCCCGTTTTCGCCCACGCCTGCTGTGGGTGCTGACGCTGAGCGCCGCCCTGACCGGCTGCGCCACCATGCAGAGCCACGACAAGCTCGCCACCGACATGCAGGCCGCCGGACGCACGGGCGGCATTCCCGCGGCCATCGCGCAGCTGGAAAGCACGGCCAAGACCGAGGATGAAAAGACAGCGCTGCTCTACAACATGGAACGTGGCGAGCTGTTGCGCATGGACCGCCGCTACCCCGACAGCACCAACGCCTTCCTGCTGGCCGACACCAAGGTCAAGGAATGGGAAGAGACCGCCAAGACCAACCCCAGCAAACTCATGGGCACCGTGGGCGCCGCGCTGATCAGCGAACGCCTGAAGGTCTACGAAGGCCAGGACTATGAAAAGGTGTGGGTCACCACGCGCCTGGCCCTGAACCGCATGGCCGTGGGCGACTTCGAGAACGCCCGCGTGGACATCAAGCGCACGCACGAGCGCGAAGCCATCATTGCCGAGTTCCGCGCCAAGGAAACCCTGGCGGCCGAAGAAGAAGCCAAGTCCAAGGGCGCGACCTCGGGCGGCAAGGAACTCAACGGCTACCCCGTCGAGACGCTCAGCGACCCTGAAGTGCTGGCGCTCAAGAACGGCTACTCCAACGCCCTGAGCCACTACCTCGCGGGTTTCCTGTACGAAATGCTCAACGAGCCCGGCCTGGCAGCACCTGGCTACCGCAAGGCCATCGAACTCAAGCCCGAAACCGGCGTGCTCGAAGAAGGCCTGCGCGGCCTGGACACGCGCACCGGCTTCACCTGGAAGCGCCGCCAGCGCATGACGGACGTGCTCTTCATCGTCGAAGCCGGTGACGCGCCCGCCCGCAAGCCCAAGGCGTTCACGCTGCCCGTTCCCACGGGCCGGGGCCTGGTCACGGCCAGCATCTCCTACCCGGTGATCGAGCCCTCCAAGGACGCGCTGCTCACCACGATCTCGGCCGCCGGCACCAACCTCAAGCTGGAAAAAGTGGTGGATGTGAACGTGATGGCCCGCCGTGCGCTCAAGGACGAAATGCCCGGCATGGTGCTGCGTGGCTTTACCCGCGCGGTGGCCAAGGGCGTGCTGCAAAACGAGCTGCAAAAGCGCGGCGGCCTGGTCGGCGGCCTGATCGGCGCAGCCGCCTCGGTGGCCACCGAGCAGGCGGACGACCGCATGTGGCGCATGCTGCCCGGCCGCGTGTACGTGGCCCGCGGCTACCTGCCTCCGGGTGAGCACGTGGTGACGGTGAACGGCCGCGCACTGCCCCAGCCCATCAAGATCGACGGCCAGTACGCCCTGGTGCCCCTGCGCATGTACGACAACAGCGTGCTGACCGGCGACGTGGCCATGCTGGGCCAGTTGCCCGCCGTGGCCGCTGCATCGCAGCCCGCTGCAGAGCCTGCCGTCACGACCCGCACCACCACGACGACCACCACCAACAACCGCGCCCGCCAGGTGCCCAAGTCGGCGGTCAAGTCCACCTCGACCAAGCCCGCGCCTGCCGCGAAGAACTGAAAACCACCATGTCCCATATCCAAGGAGCCTCTGGCATGAGAACCCGTATCGCCCTTGCTGCCGCAGCACCTGCCATTGCGTGCGCGGCGCTCACCCTGACCCTGGCCACCGCGGCCAGCGCCCAGCTGCACGACCCGGCCACCCCGCTGGCCGTGGCCTCCAAGGTCGCCCTGCGCGGCGAAGCCAACAGCATCGCCGTGCGCGAAATGCGCATCGTGCGCAAGAACGACATCCTGGTGGTGCAGGCCGACATGGCCAACATGGGCCGCACCGACCGCACCGTGTTCTACCGATTCAAGTGGCTGGACAACGTCGGCAACCAGGTGGGCGACGGCGAATCCTGGAAGCAGATGAGCGTGCTCGGCCTGGGCCAGCAGACCGTGAAAAGCGTGGCCCCTACCGCCGCAGCGGTCGACCTGCGCCTAGAGATGAACGTCGAGCCGCGCTGACATGACACACCCCCTGAGTCGCTGCGCGACTTCCCCCTCTCTCACGCTTCGCGTGGGAGGGGGACGCAGCCAGCGCGGCGAGGCGGCCCTTGCGCGGCTACCCGCGCTCGGGGCACGCCAGTTTCAAGCGTTGCAGTCAGCGCAAAGCGCTATGTATCACTAAGGAATCAACACCATGAGCATCAACACCATTCAGCGCACTGCGCTCGTCCTGGCCTTCGCCGCCAGCACCCTGGCCCTGTCGGCCTGCCAGAACCTGTCTTCGCCCACCGTGCGTTTTGACCGCCAGGTCAACTACGGCGACGCCAAGGCTGTGGAGCTGGTGACCAACGAGTTCGGCTCCACCGACCTGCAGATGATTGCCGAGAAGATGACCGGCGGCCTGCTGGAAACCGGCATCTTCCAGGGCCGCCCCACGGTGACCATCTCGACCGTGAAGAACAAGACCAGCGAATACATCGACACCACCAACGTGATGAGCTCGATCCAGACCGCGCTGGTCAAGTCGGGCAAGGTGCGTTTCGTGCGCTCCATCAACGAGATGCAGCAGGGCGTGGACGAGCTGCAGCGCCAGAACCAGAGCGGCCTGTACAAGCAGGGCACCACCGCCAAGGTCGGCCAGATGACGGCGGCCAAATACACCATGGAAGGCGAGCTGACCAGCATCGTCAAGCAGAACAACGCCACCAAGGACGTGTACTACAAGTTCACGCTGAAGCTGTTTGACGTGCAAGAAGGCACGATCGAATGGCAGGACGAAAAAGAGATTCGCAAAACAAGCAAAAGGTAAGAAGCCCCCCTGAGTCGCTGCGCGCCTTCCCCCGAGGGGGACGCCACCCGTGGCCTGGCGGAGCCAGTTCCACGGTGGCGCTGGCGGGCGGCGCGCTCACTTCATGCGGCGTGGGGTCCCTCCGGCGCCGTCCGAATGAATCATTGAAGACGCTCACAAGGAGCACACCATGCAACGCAGAACCACTTTGCACACGGCCCTGGCCGTGATCGCCGCCACCACCATGGCCTGGGGCGGCACCGCCCTGGCGCAGCAGCCCGGCGCGGCGCCCAAGATCGCCGTGACCGACCTGGCCTACGCCCAGCGCGTGTCCGAGTACTTCCTGGCCGGCACCTACCAGCGCAGCAGCCAGATGAGCGCGCAGGCCAGCCACGGCGGCGGCCACAGCCACGGCATGTACGGCGGCTCGGGCTCGTACTCGGGCCAGCAGTCCATGCAGGCGTCCGAGCAGGCCAGCGGCACCTACGTGGCCGGCCGCTACAGCTACATCGAGCAGCGCGAACTGGGCGGCTACACCAACGACATCAAGGGCGCCATCCTGCAGGGCACCTACTTCCGCCTGATCCAGGGCAAGGGCTTCGACGCAGGCAAGCCCCAGCCCTCCAAGGCCGAGCAGGTGCTCAACCAGGTGCAGGGCGGCAAGATGGCCACGCCGCAGGTGCAGCCCCAGGTCAATGACGTGATCAGCCGCATCAAGAAGGGCGAGTTCAACGGCGCCGACTACGTGTTGTTCGGCGTGGTGTCGAGCATCGACTTCACCGACGCGCTCTCGCCCCTGCAGGGCACCACCAGTGCCACGCGCCAGTACGGCCTGCAGCTCCTGGCGGACTTCTCGCTGATCAACACCAAGACGTACGAGATCAAGGCTGCGTTCTCCGCCCAGGGCGAGGGCAACGACACCAAGATCCTGTCGATCCGTGGCGACATCGCCCCGCCCAACCGCGCCAAGGTGATCCGCGAGACCTCGCTGTCGCTGGCGCAGGACGTGTACCAGCAGATGGCCATGCAACTGGGCTACACCGACGCCCACCTGGCGCGCGGCGTGCGCCCGGCACCCGTGTACCAGCAGGGCGGCCAGCCCATGCCCGTGCCGCAGCCGCAGCAGCCTGAGCAAGTCATCATCTTGAAGTAACCCCCTGAGCGGCTTTGCCGCTTCCCCCAAGGGGGGGCGCCACCCGTGGCCTGGCGAAGCCAGTTCCACGGTGGCACTGGCCTGGGGCGTGCCAGTGCGGGGCGCTGTGCCATAGTGTTTGACGGCATTTCTGAGGACATTGCGGCCATGCCAGACTTCGGTGTGCACCACGCCCGGCAACCACCGCTCCGAACCCTTTCCTTTCGGTCGTTCGCCGCATCGCTGCGGCCCCGGGCCAGCCTTGCGCTGGCCTTTTGCATGGCGCTGGGTGGTGTGGCGGGGCTGCTGACCGGGTGCGCGGGGCCGGTGCAGGTTGATGCACCGGCAGTGTCCGAGACCATGGCGGGCGGGTATGAACCCGCTTCTGCCGATGACGCCGACGCTGCTGCAGTGGCTGCAGCGCAGGGCGAGCACTTCGTGCGCCGGTCGCTGCCAGGTGCGGACGGGGCCACGACGCTGCAGGTCCTCACGCGCGACGCGCGCACCGCGCCGTTACGTTACCGCGTGATCGTCATCCCGGGCTCCGGCTGCGCGGGCATGGGGCCGATCGCCGAGCGCTACTTCGCCGGTCTGCTGCACGCGCAGGTGCTGGTGCTGCACAAGCCCGGTGTGGACCCGCAGGCACGCACGGCCCCGGGCGATTGCGCGCGGGACTTTGTGCAGCAGGACCGCCTGTCCACCTGGCTCACGCACGCGCGGGCCGCCCTGCAGGCCGATGCGCAGCAGCGCGCGCGGGATGGCGGGCCCGCGCTGCCCCAGTTGCTGGTCGGCATCTCCGAAGGGGCCGAGCTCTTGCCCGCCCTGGCGCCCGACGTGCCGCAATTGGCGGGCCTGGTGCTGCTGTCGGCCAGTGGGCTCGATCCGCAGGAGGCGGGCACGCTGCAGGCGCAGCGCCTGGGCGCGCAGGCGGACTGGGACGCACTGGCCCGCAGGGTGGCCAGCCGCCAGCCCGACACCGCCGTGGCACAGGGCCGCAGCCTGGGCTACTGGCGCGACCTGTGGAGCTGGCCGCTCACGCTGCCGCTGGTGCACAGTCCCTGGCCGCTGCTCCAGGTGTGGGGCGCCGACGATGCGCTGGTGCCCGCTGCGGCCTACGAGCGATTTACCGGGCTGGCCGCGGTGCGCACCGTGCCGTACTGCGCGCGCAGCCTTGCCGGCGCCGACCACGGCCTGCAGCGCCGCACTGCCGATGGGAACGCCGACGGGGTGCAGCAGGTCTGGGCCTGGACCGAGCAATGGGCACGCACCCCGGCCGCCGGGCTGTGCGCGCCCCTCGGGCGCTGACCAGCCATGGCGCGCACCGCTGCACTGTGTCTGAGCCTTGCGCTGGCCCTGCTGGCACCCGCCGCTGTCGGCCAGACGGTGCCTGCTCCCGCGTGCGGTGATTTCCTGGCCGCGCAGCGGCACAAGCCGCCGGGCCTGCAATGGACGGGATGCACCGAAGACCACTTTCACCAACTGCGCGCCCTGGTCGCCACCTACCGCGTGCCGGGCGCCCAGGCCGCCGCCGTGGAGCGCTACCTCGTGCGCCGCACCGGCATGGCGCGCCTGCACTTCGTGTGCTGCGGCTGGGAGCCCCGCAACCGCCGCGGCCGCGAGGGCGCCGGCAGCCTGCCGGGTCCGGCCGAGGCGTACATCGTGGAGATGGCTGCCGGCGACACCCTGGTCACGCGCCGCAGCGACTGGGCGCAGATCCCGTGGTTCGAGGTGCGCGTCACGCTGCCGCTGGAGTCGCCGTAGCCCCGGCGCTCCTGCTCAGCGCGGCCGGTACATCTTGAACAGCTGCTCCGGCCCCACCGTGAAGTAGTCGGCCGGGCCCCCGGCGCGCAGGATGTGGCCGGCGTTGGCGGTGTCGTACACACCGTCCTTGAGCAGCCGCTGGTCGATGTGCACCACCACCACCTCGCCCAGCACCAGCCAGGTGGGCACCTGCACGCCATCGGCGCCCTGCAGCTGCAGGATCTGCGTGCTGCGGCATTCGAAGGCCACGGGGCTCTCGGCCACGCGCGGCGGGCGCACCTGCGCGGACGGCCGCGGCGTGAGGCCCGCAAGGGTGAACTCGCTGACCTCGGGTGGCGCGTTGGCGCAGCTCTGGTTCATGGCCTCGGCCAGGTCGCGCGTGGCCAGGTTCCACACGAACTCGCCGGTCTCCTGCACATTGCGCACCGTGTCCTTGAAGCCGATGCTCGCAAAGCCCACGATGGGCGGCACGTAGTTGAACGCGTTGAAAAAACTGTAGGGCGCCAGGTTGGTGGCGCCCGCCGCGCTCTGCGTGGAGATCCAGCCGATGGGGCGCGGCCCCACGATGGCGTTGAACGGGTCGTGCGGCAGGCCGTGGCCCTGGCGGGGTTCGTAGCTGTGGATGGCGGAATCGGTCATGGCGGGCGCGCTGGGCGGGAGCGGGTTGGATGCAAGGGACGCAGGAAGGCCCATCGTAGAACCAACTCAGCCTGCGTGCGGGCCTGGGGGTATCGCCTGGGCCGCGGCCTGCGCCAGGAGCCAGGCGCAGAACGCGTCGAGCCGCGGGTGGGTGCCCGCGCGGCGCCGCAGCAGGTAGTCGTAGCCCGAGGCCACGAAGCCCAGCGGTGCCACCAGCCGGCCGGCCTGCACGTCGTCCATCACCAGGTGCCAGGGCGCCACGGCCACGCCCAGGCCGCGCACGGCGGCTTCCAGGGTGAAATAGTAGTGCTCGAACTCGGGCGCCGTGGGGCCCGCCGTGGGCAGCGGCGCGCCGGAGGCTGCGGCCCACATGGCCCAGGCATTGCGCCGCGTGCGGGTGTGCAGCATGTGCGGCGGCAGGGCCGGGGTGGCCATGTCGGCGGGTTGGCGCAGGGTCAGGCGCTGTGCCAGCGCGGGGCTCAGCACCGGGCCGAGGTGTTCGGCAAACAGGCGCGGCGGCGCGGTGCCGGTGCCTGGCTCACCCCCGTACTCCGGGGCGTTCCCCGAGTGGTCGCAGGCTTCGGCGGTGATGGCCACGTCGCAGTGCGTGGGGTCGGCTCCGGGGCCGGTGCGCAGGCGCACCTCGATGCCGGGGTGCCGCGCCTGGAAGTCGAACAGCCGCGGGATCAGCCACTTGACGGTGAGGGTGCTGAAGCAGGCGACGTCCACCGGGCCGCGGCTGCCGTCGCTGACCTCGCGCACGGCGTTGGCGATGTGCGCGAACGCCGTGGTCAGCACGGGCTGCAGCACGCGCGCCGCCGGGGTGAGCGTGGGCCGGGCCTTGCTGCCGTCGAACAGCGGCACGCCCAGGTGCTGCTCGAGCTGGCGCACCTGGCGGCTCACCGCGCCGGGCGTGACCGACAGCTCATCGGCCGCAGCGGTCATGCGGCCCAGGCGGGCAGCGGCTTCGAAGGCGCGCAGAGCGCTCAGCGGGGGCAGGCGGTGGTGGCTCATCTATGTGAGTTTATGGCGCGCATGGGTGGAGAAATCATCGCTTTTCATGGAAGAGGCGGATGGCAAGAATGGCCGCCGGCTGGTGCGGTGGCGGCCTGAAAGGCGTGTGACTGCCCCGACCCACCGAACTCCGATTATTTGATATTGAAGAACATACAGGAAGCACTTCATGCCCTTCATCCGTACCAACGTTCCGCAAGACACCCCCGCCGCCACGCGCGAAGCCATCGTGCAAGGTATCCACCAGGCACTGGTGGACAGCATCGGCATGCCGCCGGACGAACTGTTCAACCTGGTGGCCGGCTATGCGCCAGGCGACTTCGCCTGCAGCCGCACCTTCAACGGCGTGGCCCGCTCCGACCGCGTGGTGGTGGTGGAGATCACCCTGCGGCGCGGGCGCAGCGATGCGATGAAGCGCGCCCTGTATGCCGCCGTTGCGCGCAACCTGCAGTCGATGGCGGGCGTGGCCCCGGCCGACGTATTCATCTTCATGCACGAGAACGACTATTCCGACTGGTCGGTGGGCCACGGCCGGTTCGCCATGGAGCTGGCGCAGCAAACGGGCGCGCCCCGCTGAGCGGAGTCTGCGGCTGGCGCGCCGCCGGCACCGCGGGGAGGCACAACGTACGCTCCATTATTTGCTATCAAATAAATAGCTGCTTGCGCTTGCCGAGAGCGCGCTAGGCAGTGCTTTTGCCGATGAAAGAGCTTGGCGGCTGCCCCATGGCCGTCTTGAACATCGCCGAAAACGCGCTGTCGCTCGCGTAGCCACTGGCCGCCGCCACCTGGGCCACGGGCTCGCCGCGCGCCAAGCGGGGCAGGGCGTGGGCCAGCACCGCCTGGCGGCGCCACTGCGCAAAACCCATGCTGAACTGCGCGCGGAACAGGCGCGCCAGCGTGCGCTCGCTGGCGCCGCTGTCGGCCGCCCAGTCGTGCAGCGTGGCGTAGCGGCCCGGCGCGTCCAGCACGGCCTGGCACAGCGCACGCAGGCGCTTGTCGCTGCCCGGCCCGGGCAGTGGCACGCCCAGGGCCAGGCTTTCGGCGTGGCCGATCTCATCGAGCACCAGACCGGTCAGGGCCGCCATGCGCGCGGGGCCGGGCGGCGGGCCGCCCACCGGGTCCAGCGCGGACACCAGCTCGCGCAGCAGCGGCGTCACCGCCATCACGCGGCAGTGGGCCCCCACGGCCGGCGCCACGCTCGGGTCGATGTACAGCGTGCGAAAGGCCGCGGCCTCCAGCACCGCCACCGCATGCAGCGCGCCGGGGGCGATCCACACCGCGCGCGAGGGCGGCACGATGTACGCCGTGGCGGCGGCCGCGGCGTGCACGCTCACCTGGATCACCCCGCTGGCGCAGTAGGCCAGCTGCCCCCAGGCGTGGCGGTGGGGCTCGAAGTGCATGTCGGCCGGCATGTCGCGCGCCCGCACCCGCACGGGGATCTCGGGCGTGGGGGTGAACGGGTCGATGTCTCCAAGCGGAGCGGCTTGGCTGGTGCGGGCCATGGCGGGGTTGGCAAAAAAAGCGGTGTGTTGCGCTAGCGGTCTGCCGCAGACCGACGGGTTGGCGCAAATTCGCCGAAAGCTGTCGTTCCGTCGCATTCCAGAAACCGGGGCCCAATACTACGATGCCCCCATGACCACCGCAAACGCCACCAGCCTTCCGCCTGCCCCCATCCCGTTGCGCGCTGACGCCAGCGTCATCGGGCTGGTCGGCATCGCCCACCTTATCAGCCACTACAGCCAGCTGCTGCTCGCCCCGCTGTTCCCGTGGCTGAAAGACGCGTTCCAGGTCGGCTACACCGAGCTGGGTTTTCTCATGACCATCTTCTTCGTGGTCTCGTGCGCGGTGCAGGCGGGCTCGGGCTTCGTGGTGGACCGCTTCGGGCCCCGGCCCATCCTGTTCGGCGGCCTGGCGTTGCTGGGCCTGGCGGCCTTCGGTTTTGCGGCCAGCACCAGCTACGCCATGCTGGCGGGCTTTTCGGTGCTGGCAGGCATCGGCAACGGCGTGTTCCACCCGGTGGACTACACGCTGCTCAACCGCCGGGTGAGCGCGCCGCGCCTGGGCCATGCCTACAGCGTGCACGGCATCACCGGCAGCCTGGGCTGGGCGCTCGCCCCCGCCATGCTGGTGCCGATCGCCATCGCCACATCATGGCGCGTGGCGCTGGTGTGCGCGGGCGTGCTGGCGTTCTCGGTGCTGCTGGTGCTGCTGGTCAGCCGCCGCCACCTGGCGCTGCCACCCCTGCCTGCGCCGAGCCCTGCGGCCAAGTCCGCCGCCACGGCTGCGGCGGGGCAGGGCGGCAACTTCGCGTTCCTGCGCATCCCGGCCGTGTGGATGTGCTTTGCGTTCTTCTTCTTCTACGCCGTGGCGCTGAACGTGGTGCAGGCCTTCGCCCCCGAGGCCGCGCGCCAGCTGCACGCCGTGCCCGTGGCGCTGGCTGCGATGTGCCTCACGGTCTACATGGTGGCCAGCGCGGGCGGCATGGTGCTGGGCGGCTTCCTCGCGGCCGACCCCACCCGCTGCGAGCGCATCGTGGGCATCGGTTTCGGCCTGGCGGCCTGCGTGGCCGTGGCACTGGCCCTGGCGCACCCGCCCGGCGTGCTGGTGCCCGTGCTGTTCGGCGTGATGGGCTTTTGCGCGGGCATCGCCGGCCCGTCGCGCGACCTGCTGGTCAAGCGCTCCACGCCCGAGGGCTCCACCGGCCGTGTCTACGGCATCGTGTACTCGGGCCTCGACATCGGCCAGGCGCTGTCGCCGCTGCTGTTCGGCGTCCTGCTCGACCAGGGCCGCTTCACGGCAGTGCTGCTGGGGCTGGCCGTGGTGCAGGGCGTGCTGATCGCCAGCGCGTTCAATGTGCGCCGGGTGCGCAGGACAGCCCTGGCTTGATGGAGAGAACTGACTGAGCCACCAGCTGTTGCGACCCCTGTGCGGTGAGATCGTGCGACGAGGCTGGGCGACAATGTAGCCGTGCGTTGGACGGTGCAAGCCGTGACTTTGTACGCGATGTCCACCGCAGCCGCAGGTTCAGCGAGAGCCTATTTCGTTGTGGCAATAGTGGACTGAAAGATGGCTAAAAAGAAATTGACCACCAAAGGGGTGGCATTGCCTGGTAATCCTGACGGCATGCCGCTCAGTGAACTGCTGGCATTGCTGGAGAACGACTCCAACGACGAACATGCGCAGACGGCAATATTGGACACCGGAAAAATCCTGTTTTCGTCTTCGAGGCGCAAAGGGCTCGCTGCCTGGAAGACGCTCGGGACCTCGATAACTGCAGCGCCGAAGACCAGCTTGGCTGCCTGGCTAGGACACCGCGATTCCATTGCGGCCTTGGAGCGGCAAGGTCTGGCGATTCCCCACTCCAAAATCTTTGCACGCGATCCACAATTGAAACCCGACCCCCATGGCCTGGGGCTTTCTGTGGAGCAAAAAGCTACGGATCTTTTTGTGCGCTGCGTGGCCTTCTGGGGCGCGCAGTCGATACAGCGCGCGGCTCTCGCGTGCGCAGAGCTGCAGTTCGCTGCGCGCAACCGCGCTCCTGCTGCGTTGTTGGTGTTGCGAAACGCTGCGATGGCCGCGGCCCGCAACTACATCGCTTGTCCCTGTGACGCCACCCGGTTGGCTGCGGTACAGGCATCCGAGGCTTGCTGGCAACACTGGGAAAAGCACCGCAACCCAGACAGTGCTGCTGCCCGTGCCACCTGGGAACACCTAGGCGCTCCCTGGTTTGCCGCCACGTTGGCGGGGGACGCCATGGACCTGACGGAATATGACGGCCCTCCACCCCGAGTCGCCAGCGGTACCTGGGGTGCCCGCAGCACGAGTCATCTCAACCATGCCGCAGAAGCCGCAGGGCACTGGACACGTCCAGCCGAAGCCTTGCGTGCGATGCAGGAGGCCTTGCTGGCTTGGGCACTGAGCGACGCGCCAGAGGCAGAGTTCACCTAGACTTTCATCCACCATAGCTTCAGGAAAAATTGTGTCCACCATGCCCCCGTCCGGCGCCGTCGTTTTTGCCAAGGATATTCAGCGGCTCGCTGCGTTCTACGAGCAGCTGTGCGGCCTGACCGTGGTGCATGCCGAGAGCGACCACATCGTGCTGGAGTCGGGCGCGGTGCAGATCGTGGTCCACGCCATTCCGAAGCGGATCGCCCGGACCATCACCATCACGCAGCCGCCCGTGGTGCGCGAGGAGACCCCCATCAAGCTGTTCTTCGCCGTGCCGGACCTCGCCCAGGCCCGGCTGCGGGCTGCGGAGCTGGGCGGGCAGATAGCGCCTGCAGGCAAGGAATGGGAGGCCCGGGGCTTTCGGGCCTGCGATGGCCATGACCCCGAAGGCAACGTGATCCAGCTGCGCCAGCGCCTGGCCTGACGCGGCCGGGCCGGCGCGCAGAAAAAGGCAGGGTGCCAGCACGGAGTGCGCCGATGTGCTGCAATGCGCTCCGGTCCCGGCAGGCAACGAACAACCCAGCCGCCGGGCACTGACCATTCTTTCCCTGTGCTTGACCCCATCCCCAGACCAGAAACCCTGCCATGACCTCTCCCCTGTACAACGCCAGCGTCCCGGTTCTTCGCCAGATGCTGAACTCGCTCAAAGACATCCTGGCCAAGACCGAGGCCCACGCCACGGCCCGCAAGATCGAGCCCGACGCCCTGCTGCAGGCGCGGCTGTTCCCCGACATGTTCCCGCTGGCGCGCCAGGTGCTGATCGCCTGCGACTTCGCCAAGGGCGTGGCGGCGCGGCTGGCGGGTGTGGACGTGCCCTCGTACCCGGACGCGGACCGCCCCGGTTTTGCTGATCTGAACCAGCGCATCGACACCGTGCTCGCCTTCATCGCGAGCCTGCCCGTGGAGGCCTTTGCCGATGCCGCCACGCGCACCATCGTCCTGCAGGCCGGCACGCCGAAGGAAAAGCAGTTTGTGGGCGAGCAGTACCTTCTGCACTACGGCCTGCCGCAGTTCTTCTTCCACGTGACTACCGCCTATGCGCTGGCCCGCCACAACGGCGTGGAGCTGGGCAAGCGGGACTACATGGGCAAGGCCTGAAGCCCCCTGAGCCGCTGCGCGGCTTCCCCCTCAGGGGGACACACCCAGTGGCCCGGCGAAGCCGGTTCCACGGGTGCACTGGCGTTGGGGGCGCGCCAGTGGTTGAGGGCGTGGCGGAATCGGGCTTGGGCAGCCGCGCCTCCCGATATTTCACAACCCGTTCGGGCTGAGCTTGTCGAAGCCGGTGCGCAAACGTTGCACCATCAAGCCCTGAGTTCAGCGAGCAATCTGTGGGTGACGGCGGTTACCTGGCCACGCCAGCCGGACTGCGCCGCACCCAGGCGATCAGCACGCTCAGTACACGCGGGCGCCACGACAGCGTGAACGCGATGGTGAGCGCCGCGCCCGCGAGCGCCATGAACCATACCAGCGACGCCATCGATGCGTGGTCCACGGCCAGGCACAGGGCCAGGGCCACGAGCAGGCCGGTGGCGCCCATCCAGCGCAGGGTGCGCACGGTGTGGCGCTGCAGGGGCTCGGTGCCGCGCACCTGCTCCCAGTGCGCGTCCATCGACAAGGCCAGCCATCCGAGGCTGATCACATTGACCGCCACGGCGGCGGTCAGCAGCAGGGCGTCAGGCACGGGCGGTCTCCAGCGCAGCGGCGGCGCCTGCATCTGTGCCAGAGGGGGTCAACTGACCCTGAGCGCGGCGATGGAGCTTGCGCGCGGCGAGCACGGCGATGGCGCTGCTGGCCAGGATGGCCAGGTCCACACCGGCCACCGGCCAGTAGCCGTTGCCGATGGTGCGCAGCAGGTGGTCGCCGGTGGTCACCCAGTTGAGCAGCACCGCGGCCACGCCCAGCACGGCGATGGCCCAGCACTGCTCGGCCCAGGCCGGTGCCATGCGGGCGCTGGCGACGGGGGCGGTGCGCCAGATGCCGTGCGCAAACGCCAGGGCCCAGGCGCCCCAGAAGATGGCTTGTTCCCAGTCTCCGCGCCCGGCGAGGTCTGTGGGCAGCAGGCGGTTGCCGATGAGCATGGTCAGCGCTGCGATGACGATGCCCGTCACGGTGGACACCGCGAACGCATCCACCCAGCGCGCACCGGTCACGCCCTGCTTGGCGTGCTGGCGCTTGCGCTTTTCCACGAAGAAGATGAAGCCGGTGGCAATGCACACGCAGCCCGACAGGCCGCCCAGCACATACAGCCAGCGCAGCAGCCAGTGGCGAAAGTGCTGCAGGTGCAGGCCGGTGAGGAAGGTGTTGACGCTGGCCACCGCGGTCTGGGGCGGGTCTTCGCGCAGCACGTCGCCGGTGCTGCCCTTGAAGTGGATGCCGTTGCCCACCAGCGCGATGCGGTCGGTGCCCGCGCGGTAGATGCTCACGTACGCATTGGCATCGCCCACGTGCCGCACCACCAGAAAGCCCACGTCGCCCGCCATGCCCTGCGCGGCCCACCGGCGCTGGGCTTCGGTGACCATGGTGTCCACGGAGGCCAGCGTCCCGGGCACGCCCGCGCGGTCGTGGGGCAGGCCGGTCTCGGCGGCCTCGTGTTTTTCATGCAGCTCGTGCAGCGGGTGCAGCTGCGTGTGCGTGATGGGAAAGTAGGTCCCGCCAAAGATCACCAGCCCCGAGAACGCGAAGATGAAGTGAAACGGCAGCGCCACCACGCCCGTGAGGTTGTGCAGGTCGAGCGCGCTGCGCTGCGTGTGCTTTTTCGGGCGGAAGGTGAACAGCTCGCGGAAGATCTTGCGGTGCATCACCACGCCGCTGACCAGGGCCACCAGCATCATCAGCGCTGCGAACCCCACGACCCAGGTGCCCAGGTTCTTCCAGTTCAGGTTCAGGCTGTAGTGCAGCGGGTAGAAGAACTGGCTGCCGATCTTGAGGTGGTCATCGGGCAGCGCCGCGCCCGAGCGCGGGTCGATGGTGCGGCTGCCCCAGACGGTGTCTTCGGGGTCCTTGGCGTTGGGCAGCTCGTAGCCTGCAAACAGGCCCAGCACCGGGTCGCGGTGGGTGGTGTAGGCGCTCCAGGTGTTGATGACCGGAAAGCTCTGCGCGATGGGCCCGTTCACGCGGCTCTTGGCCGCCTCCACGTTGGCCGCATCGGGCTTCATGTCCTGGAACACCGGCTTCAGGACCTTGTCGAACGAGGGCATCGGCTGCGGTTCGAACCGCGTCGCAGGAATCGCCCAGCGGTCGATCTCGCGGTCGAACACCGACAGCGAGCCGAAGAAGAAAACGACCATCAGCACGAAGCCCAGCACCAGGCCGAACCAGGTGTGCAGCCAGGCCATGGTGAGCCGGAAATTTTGAAACATGGGACCTATCTCCTCAGGGCGTGCGGATCACAGGATGGCGCGCTGCACCAGCCAGGCAGCACCCGTCATCACCGCGCCGCCGCCGGCCAGCACCAGCCACACGCGCTTCACGCTCGCCGCCGCAAAGGCCCACACAAAGGCCACCAGAAAGACGATAAAACCCACGATGTAGCCCAGCGCCTCGGCGTCGTGGAACTCCATGCGGGCCGCGAACAGCAGGCCGATGGCCAGCGCGATGAAGCCCCAGGTGAAGGCATACCCGCCCAGCACCCCCGCTGCGATGCGCGAAACGATGTTCAGGCGGGAGACTGCGCTGGTGGCCATGGGTGCGAAGATGCGAGTGGGATTGGTGATGAGACTGATTCGTAATTATGCCGTCCCTCGACCGATTACCCCATGGATGCCATGGTGATTGGGCGTCTTGCGGCGGCTGTGCGGCGCGCCGGTGGCGGGCGCTCTGCGCGCGTTTCGCAGGCCGCGTGCCGTCCTAGAATCGGCATTTCCGGTACCCCGGTCTCGCGCGCCGCCGGCGTGCGGTGGCGCGGGTCTGTTCTCCACCACCTCCTGTCACGCCAATAAGAATGAAACGATTGCCCACCCTTGTGGAAGGTTTGGACGAGATCCTCAACGGCGGTCTGTTCGAGGGCGGCGTGTACATCTTCGAGGGCCCGCCCGGGGTCGGCAAGACCACGCTGGCCAACCAGATCGCCTACACGCTGGCCCGGCGCGAGATCCGCACGCTGTACGTCACCATGCTGGCCGAATCCCATGCGCGCATGCTGCAGCACATGGAGCAGCAGATCTTCTTCGACCAGCAGGAAGTCAGCGCCACCGTGTTCTACGTGAGCGGCTACCGCGAGCTGGAGCAGGGCGGCCTCAAGTCCGTCGTCGAGCTGCTGCGCGCCGAGCTGATGCGCCACCGGGCATCGCTGCTCGTCATCGACGGCCTGGTGGTCAACAGCCTGGAGACCATGACCAACGACTCGGTGCGCCAGTTCGTGCACGAGCTGCAAAGCCTGGTCAGCGCCATGTCCTGCACCAGCCTGGTTCTCACCAGCGGCAACGGCAACGCGCTGAGCGCGGAGCAGACCATGGTGGACGGGATCTTCTCGTTCGAGGACCACGGCTTTCACTGGCGCGCCGAGCGGCGCATGCAGGTGCGCAAGTTCCGCGGCAGCCAGATCATCCGCGGGCAGCACACGTTCTGCATCTCCACGCAGGGCCTGCAGTTCTTTCCGCGATTGGAGAGCCTGCCGCTGACCGGCACCCACGCCAGGCTGGGCAAGACCGCCATCTCCACCGGCATGCCCGCGCTCGACGGCGTCCTACACGGCCGCGGCATCCTGACCGGCAGTGCGTCAGCGGTGATAGGGCAAACTGGCACAGGAAAAACCACATTGGCTCTGGCCTTTGCCGCCTGCTCCACACCCGACGCGCCAGGCTTGGTGCTTTCGTGCACGGAACTGGGCAGCGACCTGCGCCAGCTCGGCTCGGAACTGGGGCTCGGCATCGAGGCCGCGGTCGCCTCCGGGGCCCTGTCGATCAGGAACCTGGGACACGAGGACGAGTCGATGGACGAGATGGGCCACAAACTGCTGCGGTTGGTCGATGAGCTGAAGATCCGGCGGCTGGTCGTGGATGGGGTTGCCGGGCTGGCGGACACCCTGGCGTTTCCGGAGCGTGGCTACCGGTTCCTCGGCCGCCTGCTGATCGAGTTGAGGCAGCGCGGTGTGACATCGCTGTTCACGGTCGACCCCGATGCGCTGGCCGTCGCTGCAGGAACGCCGCTGGCCGATGGTGTGACGGGCTGGTTCGACAACGTGTTCACGTTCGAGACGGGGCCCACGCGCGACAGAAAGGTGGACCAGCGTGTGCTCACGATCGGCAAGGTGCGCGGTGGCGGTGGCGGGGCCACACAGTCGACGGTCGACCTGTTCGTTTCATTCTCCAAGGCCGGTGAGGCCTCCGCTGTTTAAATGAAAGATCGTCTCGATGAAACTTGTTCTGATAGTCGAGGACGAATATGGAAACGCCGAAGTGCTGCAGCTCCTGCTGGAGGCGGAGGGCTACCGCGTCGCCGTGGCGTCCAACGGCAAGCACGCGCTGGACATACTGCAAACCGGTGAGCACCCCGCGCTGATCCTGTCCGATTTCATGATGCCCATCATGAACGGCGGCGAGTTCGGTGCGGTGTTGAAGCAGGATGCTGCCCTGGGCCAGATCCCGTTCGTGTTCATGAGCGGCACCAGCGAGGACGTGGTGCGACGGGTCTTCCAGGGCTACGACGCCTTCCTGGTCAAGCCCATCGAACTCGACAGCCTGCTGGACGTCGTCAAGCGCCTGGTGGAGGAGGGCCCGCAACTGCAGTCCAGCGCAGAGCGTGTGGAAGCCTCGACGCGCCAGGTGCTGCAAGGCATGCGCGTACCACCCCGCGACTGACGCGGCCCCGTGCCGCGCTGGTGCACCCCATCGCGGCGTCACGGCCATGCCGTGCCATGCCAGAGTGATGTCGGCGATCGCGGCGATCGCATCGCCTGCATTGACGGGTCAGACCACGCTGCGGTGCCGCTCGATGCAGGTGTCCAGCGTCTCCTCGCCCGTGCGCTGCCACCAGTCCAGCGCCGAGAAAATCTCCACCTCGGCATAGCCCGCAAAGCCCGCAGCCTCCACCCACTGGCGGATCTTTTTGAGCTCGATCACGCCGTCGCCCATCATCCCCCGATCGCTGAGCAAGTCGCGCGTGGGCAGGCGCCAGTCGCAGACGTGAAAGGCCAGCAGGCGCTCCTTGCCGGCGCGTGCGATCTGCTGCTGCAGCTTGGGGTCCCACCACACGTGGTACACGTCCAGCGCCACGCCCAGCGCGGCTGGCCGCGCTTGTCCATTCGCGCCGGTGGTGAGCGGGTCGAGCGCATCGCAGATGTCGAGCGCGTGCTCCAGCGTGTTGATGCAGGCGCGGTCGGCCGCCTGCATGGGGTGCAGCGGCTCGATGGCCAGGGGCATGCCCACCTGGCGCGCGTACTCCAAGGATGCGGCGATGCCGTCGAACACCTCGCTGCGCGCACGGGCGAGGTCGGTGTAGTGCGGCGTGCCGTCGAGCGCACCGGGCAGCGCACCCACCACCAGCACCAGGCAGGCGGCGTTGAGCGTCTTGGCCTCGTCGATGGCGCGGCGGTTGTCGTCGAGCGCGGCGCGCAGGCCCGCTGCGTCCGCGGCCGGGAAGAACCCCCCGCGGCAGTAGCCCGACAGCTCCATGCCGTGGGCGCGCAGCTGGCGCGCGGTGGCATCGAGCCCGGCCGCAGCCACCTGGTCGCGCCAGGGGCTGATGGCGCGGATGCCGCGCTCCGCGCACTGGTCGATGATGCGTGCGAGCGGCACTTCCGCACCCTGCTGCTTGCGCACGGTGGCGGTGTTGATGGAGAGCCAGCGGTGGTCTTGGGTGAAATCGCGCATGGTGGTCAGGCGCTCACGCCATGCAGTGCCAGCAGATGGCCCATGCGCTGCACCGCCAGCTCGGGCTGCTCCAGCAGGTCGGCCTGGTCGGCCAGCCGGAACAGCTCGGCAAAGTGCACCAGCGATCGCGTGCTCTGCTGCCCGCCCACCATGGTGAAGTGGCTCTGGTGCCCGTTGAGCCAGGCCATGAAGACCACGCCCGTCTTGTAGAACCGCGTGGGCGCCGCGAAGATGTGGCGCGACAGCGGCACGGTGGGGCCCAGGATGGCGTGAAAGCGCGCCGCGTCGCCCGCGGCCAGGGCGGCCAGCGCCGCGCTGGCGGCCGGTGCGATGGCGTCGAAGATGCCCAGCAGCGCATCGCTCTGGCCCTGGCGCGGCGTGCCGCCCGCGCCGTCGCCGGCGATGAGTTCCGCGTAGTTGAAATCGTCGCCGGTGTACATGCGCACGCCCTGGCCGTCGGTGCCGCCGGTGGCGGGCAGGCGGCGGCGCATGGCGACTTCCTTGTCCTTGTCGAGCAGCGAGATCTTGATGCCGTCGACCTTGTCCGGGTGCGCGGCGATCACGGCCAGGGCGGTGTCCATGGCCGCATCCACGTCGCGCGAGCCCCAGTAGCCCGCGAGGGCCGGGTCGAACATGTCGCCCAGCCAGTGCAGTACCACGGGCTGCTGTGCCTGCGAGAGGATGCGGTCGTACACACGCTCGTAGTCGGCCGGGCTCTGCGCCACGCGGGCCAGCGCCCGGCTGGCCATCACGATGAGCTTGCCGCCCAGCTTCTCGATGGCTTCCATCTGCTCCTCGTAGCCGCGGATCACGTCGTCCACGGACTTGACCTCGTCGAGCACCAGGTGGTCCGTGCCGCAGCCCGAGGCCACCAGCGCGCCGGGGCCGAAGTCGCGCGCCGCGTCCAGCGAGCGGCGGATCAGCTCCAGCGACGTCGGCCAGTCCAGCCCCATGCCGCGCTGCGCGGTGTCCATGGCCTCGGCCACGCCCAGGCCCAGCGACCACAGGCGCTGGCGGTAGGCAATCGTCGCGTCCCAGTCCACTGCGCACTGCAGCCACGGGTCGATCGCGGCCAGCGGGTTGGCCACCACGTGGGCGGCCGAGTAGGCGATGCGGTTGAACGCCGCGCCCTGCTGCGGCACGACCGGCGGGCGGCCTTGCAGGGTGTAGGGGCTGGTGCGGCCATCGGCCGTGGGCAAGGGGAGGCTAAGGGCCATGGTGTGCTCGCGGATTGAAGTCAAAATGCTGCCTGCCGCTTGTTAGGTAAGCGCTAGCAGCTATTAAATTGATAGTGTTTGCCTTGGAGAGCCGTCACGCCTGCAATGGCGCCACGTCTACCCAGCGGCGTTCCTTCCAGCTCTCCAGGGCCGCTTCGACCAGCTGCACGCCCTTGGCGCCTTCGGGCAGGGTCCAGCGGTACGGCGCGTCTTCCACCACGTGGCGGATGAAGTGCTCCCACTGGATCTTGAAGCCGTTGTCGTAGACCTGCGAGTCCGGAATCTCCTGCCACTGGTCGAAGAAGTTCATGGTCTGCTTCTCGTCGGGGTTCCACACCGGGCGCGGCGTGGCCACGCGGCTTTGCGCGCGGCAGCTCGACAGGCCCGCGACGGCCGAGCCATCGGTGCCGTCCACGTGGAAGGTCACCAGGTCGTCGCGCCGCACGCGCGTGGCCCAGCTCATGTTCAGCTGCGCGATCACCGGCTCGCCGTTGTGGCCGGTGAGCTCGCAGGTGGCATAGGCCGCGTCGTCGGCGGTGGCCTGGTACGGCTGGCCGGCCTCGTCCCAGCGGGTGGGGATGTGCGTGGCACCTATGCAGGACACCGACTTCACCTCGCCGAACAGGTTGTCCAGCACGTAGCGCCAGTGGCACATCATGTCCAGGATCATGCCGCCGCCGTCTTCGCTGCGATAGTTCCAGCTCGGGCGCTGGATGGGCTGCAGGTCGCCTTCGAAGACCCAGTAGCCGAACTCCAGGCGCACGCTCAGCATGCGGCCGAAGAAGCCCGCGCGGCGCAGCATGTCCAGCTTGCGCAGGCCGGGCAGAAAGAGCTTGTCCTGCACCGCGCCGTGCTTGAGGCCCGAGCCCGACGCCAGGCGCGCGATCTCCACCGCCTCGTTCAGGTTGGTGGCAATCGGCTTTTCGCAGTACACATGCTTGCCTGCGCGGATCGCCTTGGCCAGCAGCGTGGGGCGCATCTGCGTGGTGCCGGCGTCGAAGAACACCGTGTCCTCGGGGTTGGCCAGGGCGGCGTCCAGGTCCGTGCCCCAGCGCGCGATGCCATGGGCTTTGGCCAGGGCCTCCATCTTCTCGGCATTGCGGCCGATGAGGATGGGGTCGGGCATCACGCGGTTGCCGTTGGACAGCACCACACCGCCCTGCGCGCGGATGGCGCAGATGGAGCGGATCAAGTGCTGGTTCATGCCCATGCGGCCGGTGACGCCGTGCATGATGAGTCCGAGTCGTTGGGTTGCCATGGTGTGGGTCCGTTCGTACAGTTCAAAGATTGCAAAAAAAGAAGGGGCAAAGGCGCGGCCTGACCACCCCGTGGCAGGGGCGGGCGTTGCAGTGCTGCGCGCGGGGGATTACTGGGTGGGTTGTAGACCGGCCGCCTTGACGAGCGTGGCGTTGCTCTTGATCTCGTCCTTGATGTAGGCGTCGAACTGCTCGGGCTTGAGCGTCCAGGCATCCGCGCCGAGCTTCAGGAAGCGCTCCTTCACCTCGGGCGTGGCCAGCGCCTTGACCACCTCGTCGTGCAGGCGGTTGACGATGTCGCGCGGCGTCTTGGCCGGCACCATCATCCCGATCCAGAAGTTGAACTCCGAGCCGGGCACGCCGGCCTCGGCCGTGGTGGGCACATCGGGCAGGGCGGCGGCGCGCTTGGGCGAGCCCACGGCCAGCGCCAGCAGCTGGCCGTCCTTGATCTGGCCGATGACGGGCGCAATGGGCGAGAAGTAGTAGTCCACGCGGCCCGACAGCACCTCGGTCACCGCCTCGGCCGAGCCCTTGAAGGGGATGTTCTGCGCGTCGATCTTGGCGGCCAACTTGAACTTCTCGGCATTCAAATGCGTGGCGCTGCCCTGGCCGGCCGAGGCGAAGTTCACCGTGCCGGGCTTGGCCTTGGCCGTGGCCACCAGGTCCTGCAGCGTCTTGATGCCCTTGGCGGGCGAGATCACCAGCGCGTTGGGCAGCGACGAGATCGGCGTCACGCCCGCAAAGTCGCCCACCGTGTCGAACGGCAGCTTGGCAAACGTCGAAGGGCTCACCGTGTGCGACGACGAATGGATCATCACCGTGTAGCCGTCCGGCGCGGCCGTGGCCACGGCCTGCTGGCCGATGGTGCCGCTGGCACCGCCCCGGTTGTCCACCACCAGCGTCTGGCCCATGCTCTGGCCCATCTTGTCGGCAATGGCGCGCGCAATGATGTCGGTGGTGCTGCCCGCGGCGAACGGCACGATCACGCGCACCGGCTTGGTCGGGTAGCTGCCTTGCGCCAGGGCGCCCAAGGACAGGGTGGTGAGCGCGACCGCCGCCAGGGCGGTGGCCGCAGCGCGGCGGGTGGTGCGGGTGATGGGCATGGATTTGTCTCCGTTGGCAGGCTTGGACTTGCTCTTTAATTCACTGATTGGTGAATAGAGTGCATTTTTCAGGAACATGCCTTGCACGTCAACGCGGTTCGACACGGTGGATTTAGGGGTTTACCCGGCTCGCGGTTTGTCGGTTGGGGATTTTGGGAGGTGGTGGCGGGACCTTGAAGGCGCCACTTGCGTTCTCTTCACTCCCTCTCCCGCGAGGGTAGAGGGGATGGGGCAGGGGCGCGGATGGCGGCGGTGTCCGCGAGGGGAGAGGGGATAAGCCGGGGTGTGCGACGACGGTGCCGCGTGTCCGTAGTGCGTGTTTCAGTCACGGTGGGGGAGACCGACACGGCCGACGGCCTCAACACGCGCGAAGCCCTGCCTTCACTCCCTCTCCCCTCGCGGGAGAGGGCCGGGGAGAGGGGGGCGATACAGGCGCGGCGCTGGAATCCGGCCCCCTCTCCCCAACCCCTCTCCCGAAGGAGGAGAGGGGCTAGTGCCTGACAAGCAACAAGTGCTGCAGCAGCGCCCCTGGTGCTCAGACGCTCACGCCCGCAGCACGTACCCCAAAATCACGTCGCACATGTGCGAGAGCCGCTCGTTGCACGCCTTGGGCGCCATGAGGTCGCGCCCGAAGATGGCCGACAGGGTGTGGTTGTTGGACAGATAGAAATACGACAGCCCGGCGATCGACACATACAGCTGCAGCGGGTCCACCCCGCCGCGAAAGCTGCCGTCGCTGCGGCCGCGCTCCAGCACCTCGGCCAGGGTGGCGATCAGCGGCGAGTTCATCTCCCGGGCGCGCTGGGACTCCTGCAGGTGCCGCGCCTTGTGCAGGTTGGCGCTGTTGAGCAGTGTGAGGAACTGCGGGTTCTCCAGGTAGTAGGTCCAGGTGAACTCCACCAGCCGCCGGATGGCCGTGGCAGGCGCCAGCTCCAGCAGGTTGAGCTTGCGCTCTTCCTCGCGGATGTGCAGGTACGCCTGCTCCAGCACGGCCTGGAACAGCTTTTCCTTGTCTTCGAAGTAGTAGTAGATCAGCCGCTTGTTCAGCCCCGCGCGCTCGGCGATGCGGTCCATGCGGGCGCCGCCCAGGCCGTGCTCGGCGAACTCGTCGCGTGCGGCGCTGAAGATCGCGCCCTGCGATCGGTCTGCGTCCCGCTGGCGCTCCTTGGCGGGGGTCTCGGTGTCTTTGGTCATGCCCGAATAGTTCACTATTTGGTTAACAAAATCCAGTCCTGGCTGGATTGCTGGAGGGCGGGCGGCGGCGATGGCGGCGGGCGCGGTGCGGCGCAGTGGCCGGATTGTGCCGTGCGCACGGCGCGAGCGGACGGGCCGCCGCAGGCCAAGGCGTCACTGCGCGTAGTCGAGCGGCAGCGCCGTGGTGAACTTGATCTCCTCCATCGCAAAGCTGGAACTCACGTCCGACAGCGCCACGGCACGGGTCAGCCGCTTGTACACCGCGTCGTACGCGCGGATGTCGGGCACCACCACGCGCAGCAGGTAGTCCACGTCGCCGCTCATGCGGTAGAACTCCACGATCTCCGGGATGCCCATCACCACGTCGCGCAGGGTCTCGAACCACTGCTGGTGGTGCTGGTTGGTCTTGATGGCCACGAACACCGTCACGCCCACGTTGACCTTGCGCGGGTCCACCAGCGCGACGTGCCGGGTGATGTAGCCCTTCTCGCGCAGCCACTGGATGCGCCGCCAGCAGGGCGTGTTGGAGAGGTTCACGGCCTCGGCCAGCGTGGCCAGCGGCGTCTCGGCGTCGTGCTGCAGCAAGGCCAGCAGTTGGCGGTCGATGGAATCCAGATTCTGTTTCACGGCAAATATGAAAACTCGTTTCTCCTATTTGGCGCCTGCGCGGGAATAAAAGCAAAATGATTTTCATCAATTCGTCACATACTGGGCGGGCGTTCTGGCACGGAACCTGCGCTCGCCGTGGCGTGCTTTGCCGGGTTGACGCCAACGTGGTGCGGGGTGCTGTTTCGCAGCGCCCTGCACTGCGGTGCGGTCGGCCCGTTTCCCCTTCCCTCATACAAGGACTTCATTCATGACGGCTTCAGACTTTTCACGCAAACCCGCCCTCTGGGCGCTGAGCCTTGCCGCGCTGGCGGTGCTGTCGGCCTGCGGCGGCAGCGACGGCCCCTCCACCCCCGTCGCCACGCCCGAGCCCGTCGAGCAGTACGTGCCGCCAGAGCCGCCCTCGGGCTACACGCCCAAGACCATCAGCTATGCCAACAAGGACATGGTGTCCACGGCCAACCCGCTGGCCACCAAGGCCGGGGTCGACATCCTGGCCAAGGGCGGCTCCGCGCTCGATGCCGCGATTGCCGTGCAGATGGTGCTGAACCTGGTGGAGCCGCAGTCGTCGGGCATCGGCGGCGGCGCGTTCATGCTGCATTTCGACAAGGGCGCCAACAAGCTCCTGGCCTATGACGGCCGCGAGACCGCGCCCAAGAACGCCACCCCCAACCTCTTCATCGGTGCAGACGGCAAGCCCCTGGCCTTCTTGGCAGCGGTGGACGGCGGCCTCTCGGTGGGCACGCCCGGCGTGCTGCGCATGCTCGAAGCCGCGCACAAGGTGCACGGCAAGCTGCCCTGGAAGGACCTGTTCGAGCCCGCCATCGCGCTCAGCGACAACGGCTTTGCCATCTCGCCGCGCATGAGCGTGTCCATCGCAGGCTCGGCCGCGCGCATCAAGGCGCAGGGTGAGCCCGGCGCCAGCTACTTCCTCAACGCCGACGGCACGGCCAAGGCCGCCGGCACGCTGCTGAAAAACCCCGAGCTCGCGGCCACGCTGCGCGCCATTGCAGCCGGCGGTGCCGATGCGTTCTACAAAGGCGACATTGCCAAGGACATCGTGGCCAAGGTCACGGGCCACCCCACCAACCCCGGCAAGCTCTCGCTGGACGACCTGAACAGCTACACCCACAAGGTGCGCGAGCCCGTCTGCGGCGTGTACCGCACCCAGTACCGCGTCTGCGGCATGCCCGCGCCGAGCTCGGGCGGCATCGCCGTGCTGCAGACGCTGGGCCTGCTGCAAGGGTTCGATCTGGCGGCCATGAAGCCCAACACGCTGGACTCGGTGCACGTGGTGTCCGAGGCCTACCGCCTGGCGTATGCCGACCGCGCCGTGTATGTGGCCGACCCTGACTTCGTCAACGTGCCGCAGGCCGGCCTCATCAACGCCGACTACCTCAAGGACCGCGCCAAGCTCATCAGCCTGACCAAGAGCATCGGCACGCCCACCGCAGGCACGCCTCCCGGCGTGAGCGGCGCCAAGGGCCTCGACAACTCGGCCGCCCTGCCGTCCACCACCCACCTGTCCATCATCGACAACGCGGGCAATGCGGTGTCCATGACGACCACCATCGAGAACGGCTTCGGCAGCCTGCAGATGGTGCGGGGCTTTTTGCTCAACAACCAGCTGACCGACTTCTCGTTCACCGCCACCGACGCTGCAGGCTTGCCGATTGCCAACAGCGTGCAGCCCGGCAAGCGCCCCCGCAGCTCCATGGCGCCCACCATCGTCTTCAACGCCACCACCGGCGACCTGGAAGGCGCCATCGGCTCGCCCGGCGGCAGCGCCATCATCCAGTACACCGCCAAGGCCATCCTGGGCATGACGGACTGGGGGCTGAACGTGCAACAGGCGATCAACCTGCCCAACTTCGGCGCGCAGACCAACGCCACCACGTCCATCGAAAAAGGCTCGGTCATCGACACGGTGGCCATCCGCGACGGCCTGAAGGCCCGCGGCCACACCGTGGCGCAGACCGACACCTTCACCAGCGGCCTGCACGGCGCGGTCTACAACGGTGTGCGTGGCAACGGCACCCCCGGCCTGTTCGCGCGCAACCCGGGCGCGGGCACTTTTGCCGGTGGTGCAGACCCACGGCGCGAGGGCACGGCGCAGGGCAACAACTGATCGGTTGATGTGCGAAAGGCCGCCGCGCTCCGAGGGGGCGCGGCGGCCTTTTTTTGTGGCCGGCCTACCGTCCCATCGGCCCACTGACACATGCTCAGCGCGGCGGGACGACCCGTTGCAGATAGTCCGTAACCGCACCCTCCCACAGGGGCCTTTCGGTGTGGATGAAGTGCCCGTTGCCGCCCGCGGGCGCGGGCAGTGCGATGAACCGGCCCTGTCCGCCGGCCGCCTCGAACGCCGCAAAATTCTGCCGGCTGTGTTGCAGCGAGTAGTACGGGTCCTTGTCCCCATAGAGCCACAGCGTCGGCTTGCGAAAGGCCGCGCCCCGGCGAAAGGCCACCGGGTTGATCTGGTCTGCCGCAGGGCACAGGTCTCCCACCCAGCCGCCCACGAAGTTGATCACGCCCGCGAACATCTGCGGCTGGCTGCCCGCATACCCCACCGACAGGATGCCGCCGCGCGACACGCCGCCGATGAGCAGGCGGGTGGTGTCGACATCCGGCCGCTGGCGCAGGTAGGCCATGGTGGCGTCGAGGTCCGCGATGGCACGGTCCACGCCGGGCAGGGACCGCTCGGGCCGGCACGCATAGCGCGAGCGGTCGGCTTCGAAACCCTCGTCGTACAGCCCGTCGGACTGGCCGCGCCCGCGACGCTGCGGAAACACCACCTGCCAGCCGCGCTCGGCAAAGTAGCGGCCGACCTCGGGGCTCGCCGAGGTGAACTTGAACCACGCGGGCTGATTGCCCTCGCCGGTGGAGCCGTGGTTGAAGACCAGCGTGGGCCAGGGTCCGGGCGTTGCCACCGGGCGGTACACCACCATCTCCAGCGTCTGGGCCTGGCCGTTCTCCGTCCAGGGCGTGGGCACGCGCTCGGTGCTGCGGCGGTAGGGCCGGGCCTGCGCTTTTTGCGTCAGCACGCCCGCCGACAGCAGCTGCGCATTCGGGCGCCACAGCGACATGTCCATGTCGCCGTCGGCCCGCAGGCGCAGCACCAGCTTCGTGCCGGTCTTGAGCTGCGCGACGAGCTCCCCGTCGACAAAGCGGGCGTCCGTGCGTTCGGTGAAGGCCGGTTGCCCGCTGCTGGCCGCTGCGTAGGCCAGGGTGGCGCCGGTGGGTGACAGTTTCTCGACGGCCAGCTTCACATCGCACACCTGGGCGACACAGGCCCAGCCCTGCCACAGGCCGCTCCAGCGTGCGATGCCGGGCGGCACGGTGCTGTCGGGCGCGACCACCGCCACATCGGCCGGCAGTGCGGCGTCGATGGGACTTTCCGACACGCCAGCGGACAGGCGCGGCATGTAGTCCGGCCACGCCGTGGGTTCTGCGTGCACCGCGCCCGCGGCAGCCCATACGGCTGCTGTAGCGACCATCACGGCCCTCAGCCGCCAGCCCTGTCCTGCCATCGCCGTCCTCCTGTCGAATGATCGAACGACTATAGCAACGGCACTGTGCGCCGCGGCACTATCGGCGCTGTCGGCACTACCCGCGCGGCGTTGTCCGGCGTGGCGCTGCCGCCGGCAGTGCACCCGCCAGTGTCTTGAGCAGCGCGGTGAAGGTCGCCGTGGGGCCCACGTTGTCGTCGCTGCGGTAGACCAGCGTCAGCGGCACTTCGAGCCGGCCGTGGTCCACCAGCGGCCGGTACGCAATCGCATGGCGGTGCACGCCCAGCATCGACGATGGCACGACGGAAATGCCGGTGCCTGCGGCCACCAGGTTCAGGTTGGTCAGCATGCGCGCCACTTCGGCCACCACGCGGGGCTGCACGCCGTGCTCGTCGCACAGCGCCAGCAGGTTGGCGTACAGGCCCGGCGCCCCGGTGCGGCGCACCAGGATCATCGGCTCGCCGTGCAGGTCGGCCACTTCGATGGGCAGCGGCTTGCCGCGGCGCTGGCGCAGCGCGAGCGGGTGGTCGATGGGCAGCGCCACCATGGCGGGTTCGTGCTGCAGGGTGTCGAACGCCAGGCCCACAGGCCGTGCCACAGGCACGCGCAGCAGGCCGCAGTGCAGGCGGCCATCGGCCACGGCCTCGGTGATCTCTGCGGCGTTGTTCTCGCCGATCTCCAGCACCAGGTCGGGGTGCCGCGCGCGGCATTCGCGCAGGGCAAACGGCGTGAACTCGTGCGCCGCCGCCGAACTGGTGAACGCGATGGACAGCCGCCCGGTCTTGCCTTCGGCCAGCAGCTGCATGCGGCTGTGCAGCGCATCGAAGTCGTGCACCAGGCGCGTGGCATCGGCCTGTAGCGCGCGCCCGGCCTCGGTGAGCGCCACGCCCTTGGCATGGCGCTTGAACAGGGCCAGGCCCACCGCGCCTTCCAGCGCCTTGATCTGCTGGCTCAACGGTGGCTGGGCCATGCCCAACTGCTCGGCGGCGCGCGTGATGTGGCCCGCCTCGGCGACGGCCAGGAAGTAGCGCAGTTGGCGGATGTCCATGTCAGTGGCTGCAGGGTGCGTTAAAGCAGGTCATAGGTGAATCGTATGGCATGCCGCAATTCAGCATATTTGACGTATGGAACGTGCGTTCCTACGATGCGCTGCGACAGCCGATTCCATGACTATTCCAACGGAGACAACCGCATGACTGCACCGCAGCACCATCCCCTCATCCCGCGCACGCCCCTGCCCGCACGCCTCACGCTGGTGGCGCTCGCCGGCCTGGTGGCCGCCTGCGCCCCGGTGCCACCCCGTGCGCCCTCGGCTGCGCAGGCGGTGCCGGCCCAGGCCACCCGCGAGGCGGCGCCCACGGCGACGGCCTGTCCCAAGGAGCTGGCCGCCATCGCCAAGTGCCTCGCAGGCCAGGATTCCGCCGGGGCCTATTACCTGATCGCCATGCCCACCACCTGGAACCAGCGCCTGGTGCTGCACGCGCACGGCGGCCCGGCCCTGGGCGCGCCCAAGCCCGAACGGTCGGTGGAGGACCTGGAGCGCTGGTCCATCATGGTCCGCGCGGGCTATGCGTGGGCGGGCAGCACCTTCCGCCAGGGCGGCGTGGAAGTGCGCGCCGCGGCGGAGGACACCGAGCGCCTGCGGCAGATCTTCGTGCAGCACGTGGCCCAGCCGCAGCGCACCATCCTGCACGGCCAGTCGTGGGGCGCCAGCGTGGCGGCCCAGGGGGCCGGGATGTTCCAGCGCACGGCCGACGGCAAGCGCCCGTACGACGCGGTGCTGCTGACCAGCGGCGTGCTGGCGGGCGGCACGCGGTCGTACGACTTTCGCACCGACCTGCGCGTGGTCTACCAGTACCTGTGCCACAACCACCCCCGGCCCACCGAGGCGGCGTACCCGCTCAACATCGGCCTGCCGCGTGATGCCACCATGTCGCAAAACGACCTGCAGGCGCGGCTCAACGAATGCCTGGGGCTGAACAAGCCGGCCGCAGAGCGCACGGCGGAGCAGCAGGCCAAGGTCAAGACCATCGTCGATGTGATCCGCATTCCGGCCAGCTCCATCCAGGGCCACATGAACTGGGCCACCTTCCACTTTCGCGACGTGGTGCAGCACCGCACCGGCGGCGCCAGCCCGTTCGGCAACCGGGGCGTGGTCTACAAGGGTTCGCCGGACGATGCGGCGCTCAACGCGGGCGTGCTGCGCTACCAGGCCGACCCACAGGCCGTGGCGCGCTTCGGCCAGGACACCGACCCCACGGGCCGCATCCCCGTGCCGGTGCTGACGGTGAAGGGCGTGGACGACCCCACCGCGTTCGTCGAACTGGACGCGCAGTTCAAGGCCACGATGGAGCAGGGCGGCAGCGGCGCGCGGCTGGTGCAGACCTTCACGCGCCACAACACCCACAGCTACCTGAGCGACCCGACCTACCCCACGCTGTTGACCGCGCTGCTGCGCTGGGCGGATGAAGGCGTCAAACCCACGCCCGAGAGCATCGCCCAGCAGTGCCCTGCCAACGAAGCTGCCTTCGGCAAGGGCTGCGCGTTTTTGCCCGACTACGTGCCGGCGCCCCTGGCCAGCCGGGTGTACGACCGCACACGGCCCTGAGCCCACGACGGCAACAGGCTCCGCAAAGCACAAAGGCCCTGCTGGTCAGCAGGGCCTTTGTTTTAATGCGCTATGAAAAATATAGCTGATAGCGCTTATTGGGAGCGCGGTAGAGGCTTATTTCATCAATAAATCACCATCCGCCCTCCCACTGGATAACTGGCGCGTTCCCTTTCGGGGACAGCGCACAGCGGCTCAGGGGCGTGGCTCTCAGGCTGCGACGCTTTTCAGCGCGTCGTTCAGCGTCTTGCTGGGGCGCATCACGGTGTCGAGCTTGGCGGTGTCGGGCAGGTAGTAGCCGCCGATGTCGGTGGGCTGGCCCTGCACGGCATTGAGCTCGTCCACGATCTTCTGCTCGTTGTCGGCCAGTTGCTTGGCCAGGGGCGCGAACTTGGCGGCCAGGGCGGCGTCGCCGGTCTGCGCGGCCAGCTCCTGCGCCCAGTACAGCGCCAGGTAGAACTGGCTGCCGCGGTTGTCCAGCTGGCCGGTCTTGGGCGAGGGGTTCTTGTTGTTGTCCAGCAGCTTGCCCGTGGCGGCATCCAGCGTCTTGGCCAGGACCTTGGCCTTGTCGTTGCCGGTCTTCAGGCCCAGGTCTTCGAACGACACGGCCAGTGCCAGGAACTCGCCCAGCGAATCCCAGCGCAGGTGGTTTTCTTCCACCAGCTGCTGCACGTGCTTGGGCGCCGAGCCGCCGGCACCCGTTTCGTACATGCCGCCACCGGCCATCAGCGGCACGATGGACAGCATCTTGGCCGAGGTGCCCAGTTCCATGATGGGGAACAGGTCGGTCAGGTAGTCGCGCAGGATGTTGCCGGTGGCGCTGATGGTGTCCAGGCCGCGGATCACGCGTTCCAGCGTGTAGCGCATCGCACGCACCTGGCTCATGATCTGGATGTCCAGGCCCGTGGTGTTGTGCTCGTGCAGGTACATCTTGACCTTGGTGATCAGCTGCGCTTCGTGCGGGCGGTACGAGTCGAGCCAGAACACCACGGGCATGCCCGAGTTGCGGGCGCGGTTCACGGCCAGCTTCACCCAGTCGCGGATCGCGGCGTCCTTGACCTGGCACATGCGCCAGATGTCGCCCTGCTCCACGTTCTGCGACAGCAGCACTTCGCCCGTGGCCAGGTCGGTGATGTTGGCCACGCCGTCTTCGGCGATCTCGAACGTCTTGTCGTGCGAGCCGTATTCCTCGGCCTGCTGGGCCATCAGGCCCACGTTGGGCACCGTGCCCATGGTCTTGGGGTCGAACGCGCCGTGCCACTTGCAGAAGTTGATGATCTCCTGGTAGATGCGGGCGAAGGTCGACTCGGGCATCACGGCCTTCACGTCCTTCAGGCGGCCGTTGGCGTCCCACATCTTGCCGCCGTTCCTGATCATGGCGGGCATGGAGGCGTCCACGATGATGTCGTTGGGCGAGTGGAAGTTGGTGATGCCCTTGGCCGAATCGACCATGGCCAGCTCGGGGCGGTTCTCGTGGCAGGCGTGCAGGTCGCGCTTGATCTCGTCGCGCTGGCTTTGCGGCAGCGTCTCGATCTTGCTGTACAGGTCGACCATGCCGTTGTTCACGTTCACGCCCAGCTCGTCGAAGGTCTTGGCGTGTTTCTCGAAAGCATCCTTGTAGAAGATACGCACGCAGTGGCCGAACACGATGGGGTGCGAGACCTTCATCATCGTGGCCTTCACGTGCAGCGAGAACATCACGCCGGTCTTGCGGGCGTCTTCGATCTCTTTTTCGTAGAAGGCCAGCAGCGCCTTCTTGCTCATGAACATGCTGTCGATGACCTCGCGGTCGAGCAGCGCGACCTTGGGCTTCAGGACGATGGTCTTGCCGCTCTTGGTGATCAGCTCCATCTTGACTTCGCGGGCGCGGTCCAGCGTCATGGACTTTTCACCGTGGTAGAAGTCTCCGGCGTGCATGTGCGAGACGTGCGAGCGCGAGGCCTGGCTCCACTCGGCCATGCTGTGCGGGTTCTTGCGCGCGTATTCCTTGACGGCCTTGGGCGCGCGGCGGTCGGAGTTGCCTTCGCGCAGCACGGGGTTCACGGCCGAGCCGATGCACTTGCCGTAGCGGGCCTTGATGTCCTTTTCCTTGTCGTCCTTGGGCTGGTCCGGGTAGTCGGGCAGTGCGTAGCCCTTGCCCTGCAGCTCGGTAATGGCTGCCTTGAGCTGGGACACCGACGCGCTGATGTTGGGCAACTTGATGATGTTGGCATCGGCCTGCAGCGTCTTCTTGCCCAGCTCGGCCAGCGTGTTCGGCGCGCGCTGGTCTTCCTTCAGGAATTCGGGGAACTCGCCCAGCACGCGGGCGGCCACGGAGATGTCCGATTCCGCCACGTTGATGCCGGCCGGTGCGGCAAAGGTGCGGATGATGGGAAGAAAGGAAGCCGTGGCCAGGCGAGGTGCCTCGTCGGTCAGGGTGTAGATGATGGTCGGTTGCTGAGTCGTCATGGCTTGTCTCACGAAACGAGTATGTGGACGGCCCCTACCGGTGCAGGACAGAGGCCAAACGCGGATGCTCTCGCATTCTCCTTCCTTGGCGCTTTCTCGGGCCCCGGTTTTTGCAATCGAATTCCACGATGCAAAATTTACGGGTGGGTAAACACATTTTTTTCGCTCGTTTCCATGCAGGCATGGGCATTCGCCAAGCGAAAAGGGGTTCTCAAAAAAACGCTAAACCCCATGGCAGGCAGGGCCAAGCACCAGGGCTCAACGGGCCGCAGCTGGGAGCGTGATGGCCATTACGCGGTCCCCCACCACCGCAAACCGCCGCGCCATCGGCGGCACCGATTGGCTCGATGTGCCCGTGAAGGCACCGAATGCCGGCAGCACCAGCAGCCCGGGTGTCAGGGCATAGCAGGGCAGCCGCATGGCATCGCGCGCCGGGCCGTACAGCGTGGTGGTGGGGTGCAGATGGCCGGCCAGCACAGTGGCGCCTTCCGCGGTCTGCGGGTGGTGGCAGGCGGCCACCGGGGCGCCTGGCAGGGGTTGCCAGGGCTCGTCGGCCAGGTCGATGCCCAGGGCGCGCGGCGGGTCGCCCGCGTGCAGGTCGTGGTTGCCGCGCACCAGGGTCATGGCGATGTGCGCGTGGTGCTGGCGCCAGGGCAGCAGCTGGTTCCACAGCCGCTCGTCCGCACCGCTGCGGGCGTGCAAAAAGTCGCCCAGAAAGACCAGGTGCTCCGCGCCCGTCACGGCCAGCACGGTGTCGAGCCGGGCCAGGTTGTCCGCCGTGGTGCCGTGCGGCACGGGCTGGCCTGCGCGGCGGAAGGTGGCGGCCTTGCCGAAATGCACGTCGGCCACGAAGGCCATGCGCGCGGCGGGCCACCACACGGCGCGCTGGGGCAGCAGCCACAGGGCGGTGCCGCAGTGCAGGGTGATGGCGTGGGCGCCAGCAGGTGGGGATGCCAGCGAAGAGGCGGTGGTGGTGTCGGTGTCTGCGGTCACGGGCAAGGTCGGTCGGTCGTCGTCTTCGTCGTCGTGCTCAGAATCCGTGGCGTCCCCGGGGTCGGCGCGGCGCGGCACCGGCGTCGCCGCGGCGTGCGCGCCGGGGGGATGCGGTGGCGCCGTCGGGGACGTCCCAGGCCATGTCGGCCGGGGCCACGGGATTGTCGGCGAGGTGGGTGCCGGTGCTGTCGTCGGCGGCCTTCTCCAGCGCCTGCACCATGCGCGCCAGGCGGTCGGCCAGCGTTTCGGTGCTCAGGCGTTCGCGAAAGCGCTCCACCATCAGCGGCAGGGCGAACGGGGTGGGGCGCGTGAGGGCATGGATGGACAGGGTCTGCGCCTGCATGCCGCGCAGCGTGCGTGCCAGCCGCTCCATGTCGAGCTCGTTGGCCAGCAGCTCGGCACGGGCCTGGGCCAGCAGCAGGTTGTCGGGGTCGTACTGCGCGAACACGTCGTAGTACAGCGACGACGAGGCCTGCAGCTGGCGGCTGCTGCGCTGCTCGCCCGGGTGGCTTTGAAAGATGAGGCCTGCGATGCGCGCGATCTCGCGAAAGCGCCGGCGCGCCATCTCGGTCGCGTTCAGACTGGCGAGCACTTCGTCCTCCAACCCGCTGCCGATGGTGGTGTGCGTGCCCTCGCCGATCAGGCGCGGCAGCAGCGCGGCCCAGTCCACGGGCTTGGCCGACAGCAGCTCCAGCCCATAGTCGTTGACCGCGATGGAGAAGGTGTTGGGCACCTGCTCCGATGCGCGCCAGGCCAGCAGCCCCGCCAGGCCCAGGTGCACCAGGCGGCCCGCGAGCGGGTACAGGTACAGGTGCCAGCCTTCGCGCGTGTGCAGGGTTTCGGCCACCAGGCGGCTGGGCGTGGGCAGGGCCGACCAGGCATGCTGCAGCGCCAGCAGCGGCTGGGCGCACTGCATCTCGGGCGATGCGTAGACGCCGCGCTCGGCCTGCTCCAGCATCTCCAGCATGGCGTCGGCCAGCGTGTTCGACAGCGGCATGCGCCCGCCGTTCCAGCGCGGCAGCGCGGCGCTGCCCTTGGGGGCGATGCGCACGTAGGCCGTCATCTGCTGGGTGCGCACCAGCTCCAGCAGGCGGCCGGCGAACATGAACACGTCGCCCTTGCGCAACCGGGCGATGAAGCTCTCTTCCACCGAACCCAGGCGCCCGCCGCTCAGGAACTGCACCTGCATGCTGGCGTCGCTCACGATGGTGCCGATGTTGCTGCGGTGGCGGCGCGCGAGCCGCGCATCGGGCACGCGCCAGATGCCCTCCTCGTCGGGCGCGGCGCGCTGGAAGTCGGGGTAGATTGCCAGCGAGGCCCCGCCCTGGCGCACGAACTGCAGCGCCCACTGCCAGTCGTTGTCGGCCAGCGTGGCATAGGCCGGGGCGCGGCGCACCTCGGCCAGCAGCGCATCGGGTTCGAAGCCGCCGCCCAACGCAATGGTGACCAGGTGCTGCACCAGCACATCGAGCGGTGCGCGCGGCGTGTGCCGGTCTTCGATGCGGCCCTGGGCCAGCGCGTGGCGTGCGGCGGCGGCTTCCACCAGCTCCAGGCTGTGGGTGGGCACGAGTGTGATGCTGGACGTGCGCCCCGGCGCATGGCCCGAGCGGCCCGCACGCTGCACCAGCCGCCCCACGCCCTTGGCCGAGCCGATCTGCAGCACCTGCTCCACCGGCAGAAAATCCACGCCCAGGTCCAGGCTCGACGTGCAGACCACGGCCTTGAGCAGGCCGGTTTTCAAGCCGTTCTCCACCCAGGCCCGCACGTCCTGGCTCAGCGACCCGTGGTGCAGCGCAAGGGTGCCGGCCCAGTCGGGCCGCGCCTCCAGCAGGGCCTGGTACCAGCGCTCGGCCTGCGAGCGCGTGTTGGTGAACACCAAGGAGGATGCACAGGCCTCGATGGACTCCACCACCTGCGGCAGCAGTGCCAGGCCCATGTGCCCGGCCCAGGCAAAGCGGTCCACCTTGGCCGGCAGCATCACCTGCACCTGCAGCGCCTTGTCCACGCGGCCCTGCACCAGCACGGCCGGTGGTGCCGCGGGGGCGCCCGGGGCAGGGCGGGGCAGCAGCGTGTCCAGCGCCTCCTGCAGGTTGCCCAGCGTGGCCGACATGCCCCACACCTGCAACGCCGGATTCCAGCCCGACAGGCGGGCCAGCGCCAGTTGCGCCTGCACGCCGCGCTTGTTGCCCACCAGCTCGTGCCATTCGTCCACGACCACCAGTTGCACATGGCGCAGGCGCTCGTGGGCGTCGGCGCGGGCCAGCAGCAGCGACACGCTTTCGGGTGTGGTCACCAGCAGCGTGGGCAGGCGGCGGTCCTGCGCGGCGCGCTCGCCGCTGGCGGTGTCGCCGGTACGCAGGCCGCTGGTCCAGTCGGGCGCCAGGTCGGGCAGCGGGGCCTGCAGCGCGCGCAGCGTGTCGGCCGCCAGGGCGCGCATGGGGGTGATCCACAGCACGGTGAGGGGCGGGGCGGCAGCACGGCGCTTGCGCAGGGCAGTGCGGTCGCTGGTACTGGCCGAGGACGTCGCAGCCTCGATGGAACCTGCCCCGGCTTCGACAGGCTCAGCCCGAACGGGTGGGGATGTGATCGGTCTGGTCGATCCGGCTGTCGGCACCAGCGCTGGTGCCTCCCCAGCCCTTGCCAGGTGCTGCAGGGCGCCCAGCCACACCGCATAGGTCTTGCCCGCACCGGTGGTGGCGTGCAGCAGGCCCGAACGGCCCTCGCCCAGGGCGCGCCACACTTCTTGCTGAAAGCCGAACGGTTGCCAGCCGCGCGCCGCCATCCAGCCCGCTGCGGCGCTCAGGGCGACGGTGGGCAACGGCTTGCGCGGGCGGCGCGGCGGGGCCTTGGCAACGGTGCTCATTGCGGTGCGTCTTGCCCTGGCAACAGCGCCATCAAGGTTTGCAGCGTGTCCGCCTCGGCCACGGTCTTGTCCTTGCGCCAGCGCAGCATGCGCGGAAAGCGCACCGCGATGCCGCTCTTGTGGCGCGGGCTCTTGCCGATGCCCTCGAAGCCCAGCTCGAAGACCATGGTCGCATCCACGCTGCGCACGGGGCCGAAGCTCTCGCGCGTGGTCTTGCGCACGATGGCGTCCACCTGGCCGATCTCCACATCCGTCAGGCCCGAATACGCCTTGGCGAATGGCACCAGTTGCCGTTCAGGGTCGTCCGGCGGGCCGTTCCACACGGCAAAGGTGTAGTCGCTGTACAAACTGGCGCGGCGACCGTGGCCGCGCTGGGCGTAGATGAGCACGGCGTCCACGCTCATGGGGTCGATCTTCCACTTCCACCACACGCCCACGTCCTTGGTGCGGCCCACGCCGTAGTGCGCCTGGCGGTGCTTGAGCATGAAGCCCTCGGTGCCCATGCCGCGCGCGGCCTCGCGCTGGCGCGCCAGGTCGTCCCAGTCGGCGCCGTGCAGCAGCGTACTCAGGCGCAGGGTCTGATGCGGTGCGATGGTGGCAGAGGGCGTGGGTGTGGGAGTGGGAGTGGGTTCGGGGGCAAGCTCCACCATCCGTTCGGACTGAGCCTGTCGAAGTCCAGCGCCGCGCTTCGGCAAGCCCGTCGTGAACAGTTCGGTGGCCGGGAGTGTTCCTTGCGGTGCATCGGCCGGTGGTTGCAGCAGCGCCTCCAGCAGCGCGCGGCGCGCCTGCTGGGGCTGCTGGCGCAGGTCCTGGCCCGCATGTTCGAGCAGGTCGTAGGTCACCAGCACCACGGGCAGCTCGCGCAGCAGCTTGGGGCCCAGGGTCTTGCGGCCCAGGCGTTTTTGCAGGTCGGCGAAGGGGCGGGGCTGGGGCTCGCCGGGCAGCCACACCAGGATCTCGCCATCGACCACCGAGCCATCGGGCAGCTGCGCCATGGCAGCCTCGGCCAGTTCGGGAAAGCGGTCGGTCACCAGTTCTTCGCCACGCGACCACACCCACACCGCGCCGCCGCGCCGCACGATCTGCGCGCGGATACCGTCCCACTTCCACTCCACCAGCCAGTCGCCGGGCGTGCCGAGCAGCGCAGGCATCTCGGCCACGGGCTGGCTGAACGGGTGGGCCAGGAAGAAGGGGTAGGGCTGGCCTGCCATGCCGGCATCCACCGTATCGCCCGCGTCCCCATCCGCAGCCTCGCCCACGGGCGCCACCAGCGCGCTGTAGTCTCCTGCTGCGGGCTGCCGGCCGATCTGCGTGTAGCCCATCAGCCGGTGGGCGATGCGCTTGGGGTCGAGCGCGCTCACCGTGGCCAGCGCCTGCGTCACCTGCAGGCGCGACACGCCCACGCGGAAGTTGCCGGTGATGAGCTTGAAGTACACGAAGCGCTGCTCCGGTGCCAGCCTGTCCCACTGCGCGCGCAGGCGGGCGTCGGCTTCGTCGGGCGGCAGCGCGCGCAGGGGCAGCAGCTGGGCCATCCACTCGGCCAGCGGCAGGTCTACGGGTTGCACCGGCGCAGGCAGCAGTAGCGCGAGCGTTTCTGCCAGGTCGCCCACGGCCTGGTAGCTTTCTTCGAACAGCCATTCGGGCAGGCCGGCGGCCTCTTGAGCCAGGGCTTTGAGGCGCTTGGTGGGCACCATCTGGCGCGGCTTGCCGCCCGCCAGGAAGTAGGTGGCCCAGGCTGCATCGGCCGGCGGCGCCGCGCGCAGGTAGGCCACCAGCGCCGCCAGCTTGGCCGACTGCCCGGTGGTGGCATCCAGCGCCTGGAACAGCTCGGCAAACGCCCTCATGGCGCGGCCTCGGGTTGCGTGCCCGGCTCCTCGGCAGGGGCCGCAGGGAGCGCTGCGTTGGCGTCGTCCTCGTTGTCGTCGGCGCCGTATTCCGTCTTGAACACCTGCGCGTCCAGGCCCTGCTCGCACAACCAGCGCACCATCACCTCGGTACTGCCGTGGGTGACGATGACGCGCTCGGCCCCGGTGGCCCCGATGGCCTTTTGCAGGCTGGGCCAGTCGGCGTGGTCGCTCATCACGAAGCCCCGGTCCACGCCGCGGCGGCGGCGTGCGCCGCGCACCAGCATCCAGCCGCTGGCAAAGGCATCGGAATGCTCGCCAAAGCGCTTGAGCCAGGGCGTGCCCGCCGCCGAGGGCGGGGCCAGCACGAGCGCGCGGCGCAGCTCGGCCTTGGTGACGCCCGGGTCCGTCACGCGCAGCGTGGGCGGCAGTGCCACGCCGGCTGCGCGGTATACGGCGTTGAGCGGGTCCACCGCGCCGTGCACGACGATGGGGCCGATGTCCGGGTCCACCCCGTGCAGCAGCCGCTGCGCCTTGCCGAAGGCATACGCATACAGGATGCTGGCCTTGCCCGCTGCGGCATTCGCAGCCCACCAGGCATTGATGTCAGCGAACAGCACCGGCTGCGATGGCCAGCGGTAGATGGGCAGGCCGAAGGTCGACTCGGTGATGAAGGTGTGGCAGCGCACCGGCTCGAACGGCGGGCAGGTGCCGTCGTCCTCCAGCTTGTAGTCGCCCGACGCCACCCACACCTGGCCGCCATGCTCGATGCGCACCTGCGACGAGCCAAGCACGTGCCCCGCAGGGTGCAGCGACACGCGCACGCCCTGCTGGTCGATCACGTCGCCATAGGCCAGCGTCTGCAGGTCGATGTCCGCACCCAGTCGGTTGCGCAGCGTGCCTTCGCTGTCCGTGTGCGCCAGATAGTGCGCCGAGCCCATGCGCGCGTGGTCCGAATGCGCATGCGTGATCACCGCCCGGCTGACCGGTCGCCAGGGGTCGATGTAGAAGTCGCCGGGCGGGCAGTACAGGCCTTCGGGGCGGTGAACGATGAGGTCGCTGGGCATGGCGTGATGGTCAGGGACGCGGGCTGCAGATAAAAAGCAGTGCTGCCGCTGGATGGAATTAGCCTCTTTGCTATGAAATAGTGAGCGCTTGATGTTGGGCGACTGTCCGCCATCATCACCACATCGGCCCAGCCGTCTGCAGGCCAACGCCGCATGTTGCTGAGCACGGGGTGGAATCCGCAGGTGCGAACAGGGGGTCGCTGAGCCGTACCATGGCGCATTCTTTTGCCGAAAGGAAGTGGTTTCCATGCACCTCGTCCTGACTGGGCGCCTGCTGCGCTCCGTGTGCGTCGTGGCAATCCTGGCCAACACGGCGTCTGTCGCCCTGGCGCAAGGCGCTGGCGCCCCGGCGCCAGCCCGCACCAACGCCTTCAACGACCCGTTCGTGCAGGTCACGTCCGCCATGCGCGCCTGCCCCGTGCCCGAGGGCCCGCTCTACACCGAGGCCGAGGTGCGTGAGCTCGCGCATGTGCGTTCGCAGCACGGCGGCAGCTGCCACCGCGTGGGGCGCTGCCGGCTGCCCAACTCGTACCTGTACGACGCCGAGATCATCCCGCGGGTGCAGCACTACTTGCGCGAGGACGGGCGCTTTGGCGATACCAGCGTGTGGGTGCTGGGCGAGCGCCGCCTGGTCACGCTGATGGGCTGCGTGCAGTCGGCCGAGCAGGCGCTGGCGATGGAAAAGGCCGTGGAACTGGTGGACGACGTGATGGGGGTGGTCAACCTGCTGCAGGTGGGCACGGCGCGTGGTGCCGCGCGCTATCCCTTGGCGCCGCTGACGCCGACGCCGACGCCGCCAGAGCCGCTCCAGCAGCGGTAGCGGTAGCGCGCCACGCGCCGGCGCGATCAGACGAACAAGGTGGACAGCATGTGCGCCGGGACGGGCAGGCCGGGCGTGGCGTCCGTGGCTTCAAAAAAATCTGCGCCTTGCTGGGCCGGGCGGATGGACGAAAAAATGGGTGGGAACACGGGCTGCGTGATGTGGTGCTGGGTCTTGCACTCTTCGCAGGCATGCAGCTTGGGGACGAACTGGCGGTTCTTGCGCGAACCCACCGGGCCCAGCGTGTCCCAGACAACGCGCGAGGCTTCTGCCGACACCGGTTTGCAGTGGTTGCGCCAGTCCACGTTGCCCAGCACGGCCACGTAGAAGCCGAGCAGGTTCGACACCAGATCTTCTTCGCTGAAGCCGCTGTCCGTGAAGGCCGACAGCGAGGCCTGCACGTCTTCGAAACCCAGGGAGACTTCCTTGAAGATCGCCAGCGCCACCGAGCGCTGGGTGGCCAGCGGCAGGCCCTTGCGGATGAAGTAGAACTTCGTGAAGTCGCGCGAGAGGCCGAACTTGCGCATCCCCTGGCGGTACATCACCAGATGGTGGTCCGGCTTGCCCGTGACCTGCAGGCCGCGTTCCAGCGAGACGTCCTTCCACAGATAGGCGGCGCTCGCATGGCGGTTGGCCGGCTTCTCGACCGACACCAGGTGGCCAATATCGATCCAGCCGCAATTGCACGTGTAGATGAGGCGATTGGGAATGTCCGAGCGAGATGACATGGGTGTTCAACGGGGAAGTGGAGGAAAGGAAGTGCCCGGCACGAAGGGCGGCGTCTTGGTCGAATCAATCGAAGTGGGTGATTTCGAAGCGGATCAACGGGGTTCCCCCATCGCTGTCCTCATAAGTGGTCAGCAGGACCAGGTCGTGCTTGGCAGAGGTGTATTGCGCCTCCCGCAGTCCCGGGGAGACGGTGTGCTTGTTGCTGGCCACGGTCGGGTCGTTGCCGCCGGTGCTGACGGAGTGCAGGGCCAGGTTTTGCAGTTGCCGGGTCATTGCGTCCCAGACCGCATCGGCGGTTGCAGGCGGCACCTTGAAGCTCAATTGCGATTGGGCCGGCTTGTTCCCATCGCCGACCGAGCCGAAGTACTCGGGGCCCTGCGCCCCGTCGGGCACCTGTACATCGCGGACCAGCGACGAGATGCCCAGGTAGTACACGGGCGAGCCGGGCCGTGTCACGTAGTCTTCCACGGCAAAGAGATAGCCCAGCGTGGCCATGGCCGCCAGCACAAGGGCAGAGGCCGCGACGGCGGCCCATCGAAAGACAGTGCGAAGGGAGAGCCCTGGCATGGTGGGATCGGGGTCGAGCAAAGGAGGACCGGCGATTCTGGCCGTGAAACTCCAAGGCCTGCGTGTAAGAGATGTAATGGACCGTATGCAGCGCCGGGCGGTGGCATGTCATGTGCATGCACCGCGAGGCCCTTGGCTCGCCCATGGTGCCGCACCCCAGGGATTTCCATATCCGCAGAAGCGGGGAGCTATTGCACATTGCGTGCTGACAACACATTGGAGGTTTGTATGCGCCTGCGTTTCGATCGTTCTTCGCTGCTATCCGCCCCTGCACTGGCGGCAGTGATGGCGTGCATGGTGCCCGCCATCGCGGGCGCAAAGCCTTTCAAATGGGCCGGTTCCAGCGACATCCAGACCATGGACATCCACTCGCAGAACAGTGCCCTGGGCAACGGCATCCATGCGGCGGTGTACGAGTCGCTGGTGATGTTCAACAGCCGCACGCTCAAGGTCGAGCCGCTGTTGGCCACCTCGTGGCAGCAGGTCACCCCCACGCAGCTGCGCCTGAAGCTGCGCCAGGGCGTGAAGTTCAGCGACGGCTCGGCCATGACGGCCGACGACGTGGTGTATTCGCTGCAGCGCGCGATGAGCAAGACGTCCACCTACGCCATCTACACCCAGGGCATGGACCGCATCGCGAAGGTGGATGGCGAGACCATCGACATCTTCCTGAAGAACCCCAACCCGGTGCTGCTCAACCAGCTGACCGAGCTGCGCGTGATGAGCAAGGCCTGGGCCGAGAAGAACAACGCGGTGGAGCCCAAGGACATCAAGGCCAAGGACGAAACGTTTTCGCACCGCAATGCCATGGGCACCGGGCCCTTCGTGCTCAAGGAATGGGTGCCCGACCAGAAGATCGTGTTCGCCGCCAACCCGCTGTGGTGGAACGCCGGCAAGACCGAGGGCAACGTGACCGAGATCACCTACACGCCCATCAAGTCCGAGGCCACGCGCATCGCGGCGCTGCTGTCCGGCGAGGTCGACATGGTGCGCGACACCAGCCTGCAGGACCTGGAGCGGCTTCGGGCCAACCCCAATCTCAAGGTCATGGAGATGGTCGAGAACCGCACCATCTACCTGGCCATGGACCAGTTCCGCGACGAGCTGCCGGGCAGCAACATCAAGGGCAAGAACCCGCTCAGGGACCTGCGGGTGCGCAAGGCGCTCTACCAGGCCATCGATGTCGGTACGTTGCAGCGCGTGACCATGCGCGGCATGTCCAAGCCCACGGGCGCCATCGTCTCGCCGCTGGTCAACGGCTGGACGGAGGCGGTGGACAAGCGCCTGCCCTACGACCCCAACGCGGCCAAGGCGCTGCTGGCCGATGCGGGCTACAAGGACGGCTTCGAGGTCGACCTGGCCTGCAGCAACAACGCCATCATCCAGGACGAAGGGCTGTGCCAGGCCATCACCTCGATGTGGGCGCGCGTGGGCGTCAAGGCCAAGCTGCGCACGCTGCCGGCCGTCACCTACTACCCCATGGCCCAGCGGCACGAGGCCAGCATCGCGCTGCTCAGCTGGGGCGTGCCCACGTTCGACGCGCTGTACACCCTGCAGTCGCTCACGCGCACCAAGACCACCGGCGGCGACGGCAACTACAACCTGGGCCGCTACAGCAACGAACGCATGGACTACATCGTGGACCGCGTGAAGACCGAGATCGACCTGCCGGTGCGCAACCGGCTGCTCACCGAAGGGCTGCAACTGCAAAACGACACCGTGGCCAACATTCCACTGCACAACCAGATGCTGGCCTGGGCCATGAAGAAGAACGTGGATCTGGTGCAGCGGCCGGACAACCGCATCGACTGGCGGTTGATCAAGGTGAATTGAGGGTTGGCGGGTTGCTGGTTGGAAGGGGACTGGGGTGAAGCAGCCGTAGCGCGCGGAAGACGGCCCCCTCTCCCCGACCCTCTCCCGCGAGGGGAGAGGGGGTGAAGCCGGGGTGGGGTGAGGCACTGACAAAAATGGCCTCTGGCGCGCTTTCTACGAGCGCTAGAAGCTATTCTTTGTATAGCATTCTTATCCACTGCATCTCGCGGCACACACAGCGACAGGAGCCGCAGACAGCCCCCCAAAAAACGCCCTCTCCCCTCGCGGGAGAGGGCTGGGGAGAGGGGGCGTGAGCAGCAGAGCCTCAATACAAACCCCCGCTCTGCGCACACTGGCAGCCAGCGCGATCGATCCATCCGCCTGCACCCCATCGGTTGCTCACTTCATGGGCTGCCACACGATGATCGCCATGCCCGCCAGCGCCACCAGCACCCCCGCCACATCCCACGGCGTGGGCCTTATGCCGTCCACTGCCCACAGCCAGGCCAGCGCCACGCCGATGTAGACGCCGCCGTACGCCGCATAGACGCGCCCCGCGCCGGCGGTGTCGTGCAGCGTGAGCAGCCAGGCAAACAGCGCCAGGCTCAGCGCGGCGGGCACCAGCAGCCAGGCTGGCTTGCCCTGCCGCAGCCACAGCCACGGCAGGTAGCAGCCCACGATCTCGGCCAGCGCTGTGGCCACGAAGAGTGCGAAGGTCTTCACAGGCCCACCTGCGCTTTCGTTTTCGCATTCGCCAGACGGGGGCGGTGGGCCGTGTCGTTGCTCGCTGCCTCGCCAGCGGCAGGCGCCGTCCATGCGCGCAGGGCCAGCTCGCCCTCGGCCGAGAAGTGCACCACGCGCGAGTCCTTGTCGCGCCGCGCCCAGCCGCGTTCCACCAAGCGCTGCAGCAGCGCGGCACCGAGCGCGCCGCCCAGGTGGTGGCGCCGCTCGCTCCAGTCCAGGCAGGGGCGGCACAGCATGCGCCGCTGGCGCTCCACCACGGCCGTGTCGATGCCTTGCTGGGCAAACCACTCGGCACCCGCCGTGGTCAGCGCGAGGCCGCCATCGGCAGCGTGCAGATAGCCCTGGCGCAGCAACGCCTCGTGCAACTGCACGCCCACTTCGCCCGCCAGATGGTCGTAGCAGACGCGGGCGCGCCGCAGTGCGGGTTCGCGCGGGCTGGCGCGCAAGCGCACCGCGCCGGCACGGAACGCCACGTTCATTAGCGACTCCAGCAACTGCGCCACGTCGCGGTCGGCCAGGCGAAAGTAGCGGTGCCGGCCCTGGCTCTCCACCGCCAGCAGGCCGGCGTCGAGCAGCTTGGCCAGGTGCGCGCTGATGGTCTGCTTGGTGACGCCGGCAATGTCCGCCAGCTCGGTGGCCGTGAGGGCGCGGTCGGCCATCAGTGCGGTCAGGACTTCGGCGCGCGCGCTGTCGCCGATGAGCGCGGCAATGCGCGCGATGTGGGGGCCGTCTTTCATGGTTCGATGTTGGGCGAACCATTCCAGCACGTCAAGCGCCTATCGTCAAACCCTCACACACCACACGCATCCCGACCCGGGCATCACACCATGATCACCTGCTTCATCCGCTACGACATCGACCCCTTCCAGCGCGAGCAGTTCGCCGAATACGCGCGCCGCTGGGGGCAGATCATCCCGCGCTGCGGCGGCCACCTGCTGGGCTACTTCCTGCCACACGAAGGGACCAACTACGAGGCGTGGGGCCTCATCGGCTTTGACTCGCTGGCCGCGTACGAGGCCTACCGCGCCCGCCTGCGCACCGACCCCGAAGGCCGCGCCAACTTTGCGATGGCGCAGGAAAAGCGCTTCATCCTGCGCGAGGAGCGCACCTTCACCCAGGGCGTCGAAGGCACGCTGGGCCTGCCCGCGCACCCTGTGGAGTCCGCCCCATGATCGCCGTGATCTTCGAGGTGCTGCCCGCACCCGGCCGCAAGGACGCCTACCTGGCCGCCGCCGCCGCGCTGCGGCCCGCGCTGGAGCAGATGGACGGCTTCATTTCCATCGAACGGTTCGAGAGCCTGAGCGAGCCCGGCAAGCTGCTGTCACTCTCGTTCTGGCGGGATGAAGAGGCCGTGGCCCGCTGGCGCCAGGTGGAGGCCCACCGCAGCACCCAGCAGGCCGGCCGCGCTGGCATCTTTGCCGACTACCGCCTGCGCGTGGCCGCCGTGGTGCGCGACTACGGCCTGCACGACCGCGCACAGGCGCCAGCGGATTCACGCCGGGTGCACGGCTGAGCGGTGCGCTGCATTGCGGCCCTGCCTGAGGCGCACGATCTGCGTCAGGGCATGTACCCTGTGCGAAGCGCATGCGCCCAATCCGGCCTCTGCCGCTGCTCGGCCAGCAGCGCCATCGCTTCATGGTCGTAAGCCACGGCGATGTGCTCCACCTGCCACTGGCCGCTGTGCAGCGTGATCAGCGCGTAGCGCGCATCGGGCGTGCCAGATTCCACCGCGTGGTAGACCGGGTGGTCGTCGCTGTACGCCTGCAATCCCACGCTGCCGGGGTTGACCAGCAACTGCGCGCCCAGCCGCACTGCGCGCGGCACATGGGTGTGCCCGCAGGCGATCACAGACACCGCAGTCTCTACATCGAGTCGCTCGCGGATCTCTGCGGGCCGCGCCAGGCGCAGGGCGTGGCCGTCCAGCGTCTCCAGCAGGTATTCGTGGTCACTGCGCGGCGAGCCGTGGCACAGCAGCACGTCGTCGGTCAAGCGCACGCGGTGCTGCAGCGTGCGCATCCATGCGAACTCGGCCTCCGTGAGCTGCGCGTGCGCGTACTCGTCCGACGCGCCACCCCGCCCGGGCTGCAGGTGCAGCACCTGCCGCTCGTGGTTGCCCGCCAGCGACAGCCATCCCGAGGCCATGAGCCACTGCGCCGTCTCGCGCGGCAGCAGCGGGCCCGAGAGGTTGTCGCCCAGGTTCACCACCCGGTCGGCGCCGCGCTGTCGGATGTCGGCCGCCACGGCTTCGAGTGCCGCCAGATTGCCGTGGATGTCGGAGACGAGGGCGATGCGCATGGTGAGAAAAACTTTCAGCAGGGTGACACGGAGATGCTCCCCATGCCCTGGCACAGGTGTCCGCTCACGCGGGCCTGGTTGAACAGCAGGTCGCACAGCCACGCGTACACCACCGCAATGTAGGCCAACTGGCCCCATCCCACGTAGCTGCCGAAGACGATGGTGGAGAGCCAGTTCTGGCCCCACAGGTACACACCGCTGCAGATCAGCGTAGCCGCCAGCAGCGTGGCCGCGGCCGGTACCAGCGCCGCCGCTTGTGCACCGCGGCGCCGCCATGCGGCCAGCCCCAGCAAGGCAAACGCGAGCGCATTCGCGCCGCTGAAGATGCGCAGCTCGCGCAGCAGCTTCTCTGCCGTGTCGAGGTAAGCCGTGCGGATCAACGCGTCGAGGCGGGCCTGCATCTGCTGCGCCGTGCCGATCTCCAGCTGCAGGCGCTGCTCGCGCCGCTTGCGGCACTCGCAGGCGGGAATGCCCATCTCGGCTGCGATGGCAGCCACGCGCGCTGGCAGGCCTGCCGACAGCGCCTGGCGTGCCGCGTCGATCTCTTGCTGCTTGCCCTGCCAGAGAAGCCGCGCCCGCCCGGTCAGAAAGCGCTCATCCAGGGCCTGCAGCTTCTCGCCGGTTTTCTTTTCAATGTGCTGGCGGATCATGTCGCGCGCCGTGTGCTCGACCCAGGTGGGTTGCAGCAGGGAGGTGATCAGCAAGGCGCCAAAGAGCAGGCTGCCAAGAAGCGCGATGAGCAGCGTGAACGAGCGAATGAACTGGGGCATTGGTCGAGCATAGATGGGCACGCCCGGGTGGCCTTCACGTGCAGCGATGCCGCCGGATCGCGTCGTGAAATCCATCACTGTTGATGAGAAAAGCTGTCGGTACGGGCCCTGTCGTCCGGCCCCTCGGTCGTCGCAGCAACAGATCTCCACGCGGCTTCGGTCCGCGCACAAAAAGTTGCCACCGCCGACGCGGCAGCGGCGGGCGCGACCTGCAGCAGCAAGTGCGGAGCCTCGATGCGAACAAGCTCGACGCTGGGGAGCGCGCGCGTGATCACCTGAGCCGATGCGTCCTTGATCAACCGATCTTCCGTGGCTTGAAGGTACAGCACCGGCACTTGCACAGTGCGAAGCTTGGCCACCACGTCCACACCCAAAATGGCGCTCGCTCTTGCGCGCAGCGCCGTACCGGACACCTTAGCCAGCGCTGCGTGCAGCAGGCGCCCCAGTTCCGGCGACGCGTGCCGGCCCATGAGAAATTTGCCCACCAGCCAGGCGGGTGCAAGCTCGAAGGGCGTGATGGCTGCGAGCGCCCTCACAGCGCGTAGCAACGGGACCGGGTTCTTCGCAAACGTGGCGCAGAGCACCACCCCGGCCAGCCCTGGCGGACAAGACGCAGCCAGCGACAGTGCGATGGGGCCTGAGAACGACTCACCCAAAAGAACATAGGGTCCGTCCGTAGGCAGTGCTTTTCGCGCCACCGTCTCAAGCGCTTGATAGTCGAGCGCCGCATCCGTGGGATAGCTCACCACAACCGTACGGATCATCGGTCCCAAAGCCGCAACGAATGGTGCGAAAAGGTCACCTGTGCCGTCCATGCCGGGGAGTAGTACGACTGTGACCATGATCCGGATTTTTGACATTGGACGTGTAGGTCTTCCAGGTGCCAACCAGGATGACTAGGCTACAACTGGCACATCAGCCTCTTCCTGCCTCCGCCGCCCATACACCAGCACAGCCAACATGCCAGCGGCCACCGCAGCCTGAATGGCGCGTGAAGGCGCTTCAAAAAAATAAGAGGGAAGCATAACCAACATGCTGGCTGTGATCACCCACTTCGTGGTGTGCGAAATCGCTCCAGACGTCTGCCGGTTGGTGATCAACTTGCCGAACTTTTGGGTGGGTCGTCAGCCACTTGTCCAAGACCGGTGACGAGCGTGAAAAGCACCCAACACCCAACGGCCAGTGCAAGAAACACGATGCCTGGAATTAATGGCACCACCAGAGTGATCAGTGCAATGCTTGTACCTTGACCAGTGTCTACCAGTAAGTGGCATCTTGGACTGCAGAATTTGGCGTGGCGTGGGACTGTCGGCAGTTCGTCCATGAGCGTTGTTGCACCTTCAACACTATGGGATGGCTCGAAAAACGTCAGCGTGCAGAGCCACTTCTTGCAGGATTTCGTCAGAACTCGCGCGGCCAGCTATAGCGAATACGACGCAGATTGCCAGGGATTGCTTTCAGCCAAACACTCTGAGCAAGTTCTTGCGAATTTCTAGCGCGTCGTCGCCCCTTTTGGCCGCTTGCATCAGCGCAGTACACGCCTCTGCATCGGATACAGGAGATGGCGGGCTGATGTCTAATGTTTTGTCCTGTGCTCAGCATCGTCGCTTTGCGTATGGAGTTGGTTTGTGGGAGCAGGCAGTTAGATTTTGAGGCATTTTGTCCATCTTCTCCAAGATTGGCGAAAGATAGGCGCAGAGAAAAAAACAAGCAGAAGCAACACGACGCTGCGCCAAAAAATTGACTTCAATTCTTCAGAGGTAGGGGCGAAGGCGGTTGGGGTACTCGCCATGCTCGGTTGCAATGTTAAAAACGAAAATATGCTAAGTGCGATGCCTAGCAATAGCGTTCCTACCAGTGCCCAACGTGCCTTGTGCCATCGAAATGCCATTCCGATGCCAAATAGCAGCAACCCTAGCATGGTCATGAAAAAATAAAAATTTTCTATGCTGGATATAGGCCAATCACCCGCATTGAATACATATGCCATATGGAGCTTGATCGCCCAGCCGATCAACAAGGCAAAACTGGAAAAAGCCAAATAAAACCACTTAAATACATTGTGGTGTATTAAGAATTTGATTCTTCGACGCCATAGTTTCAACCGCAACCAGCGCCGAGTTCTGGGCGAGTGCAGCGTCACTAGTATCAATAAGGCTATGCAGATGACAAGTGTGGTCGTCAAATTGTCCGTGTTTGGACTGTATACGATAGATATGCTCAAGTCCTCGGCTTGACTTGGATAGGTGTATAAAGAATGTGCGGTAATGCCGCAGCCAATTAGCAGTAGTGAACCCAGCAATGATTGTGCGCCACGCAGGCGAAAAGAAATTCCTGCCCAGAATAGCAAAAATGCGAAAAACGTTGTGTAGGCGGAAAACAAGTCGGCAGACCCGCCGCCAAGCATGGTGCCGGTGACATCCCGTACATTATTCAGTCCGAATAGCCCGATGAGCATGATCATACTTGCCGTGAGCAAGTAGGCGTAACGGAAAAAAGATGAGATTGACAAAGGCACGAAGATTAAGATTAAATTTGGATGGTGATCGGGCGCGGTAGCCTTTTTGTCAGCAAATCGGAAAATATAACAAAGTCGCCGCCACGATTATGTCTGTCTCGCCATTTTCTGAATACGTTGTTTTCGGCAAAGAACTTGCCTAGTACATATGGTGAAACCGACGCGCCAGTTCGATTCCAAGAGCCAAGCGGCTCTCGGTCTGAAGTAAAGTCGTAGCAATCGCGTACATAGAAGTGTAGTTCTGTGATTTCTACCTCATGCGTTTTGCTGGTGCTTTTTGTGCTGAGGGGACTAACAAAACCGCTTATTGCCATATGGAGGGTGAAAGCGGCCAGCGCGCAATCCAATGGATCGACAGTGCCTCCCCAAGGAATGGGTTCTGAATTAAGATGCGCAGTTTCATGCAACACGACAGTGTCTCGTGATACGCCTATTGGTTCACGCCTATTGGTGAGAAACTGTTGGCGTTGTAGAATGCGTCGCAACTCTCGCGATGCTGCAGCGGTTGTGATGCGCTCTCTTTCGAGTTTGATCAATCCATTGACCACGCGAGGAAAGCCTGCAACCCAACTCATCTTGATGGTAGTTGTGTTTAGGTTCTGACTTGGGATGCTGAGGGAGTTAATGTTTCCCGGGCGCCATGACTCGGGCAAAACGAATGGAGGAGATTGAAACCACTGTCGCATCAACTCCGCTCCTTGGGGAGCGTTCATGCTGTGTTGCATTACGGCGGGAATTTCAATTAACTCAAAGTGTTCTGCTATGTCTTCAATTCGGACGGCTGATACGGCCGGTTCTGTTCCAAGGGTGCGACCTATCGTGACTGCTGCCTCGTTGGCAGGGTTTATCTGTGATGCTTTCTTTTTTATGCTCTCAACTAAGCTCATATTATTCTCAGAGGCGGTAGTGTTAATTTGACGGTGAATGTCTAAAATTTCATCACACTATACCCGGTCTGCTTCACATCGGAGTCGCGGTCGTCTTCGGCGATTCTAGGCAGGCGGTATTTTGTGGGCATAATATAAATTCGCCCGAATAAAACTGAATGAAGCAATCATACAGTTGACATGCAAATGGAATAAAGCATTTTCTTCTGTTTTTTTGATGATATGGACATGCTTCTGTGTATTGCATGCGTTGAGGCGGATAAGATGCTTTGTGCCGACCAGAGTGCGCAGGCTCTATAGGAGCTAAGCAAAGATGACGCCCGCGAGATCGGTTGACGCCCGAGAAAAATTATGGGATTAATAGCTCGTCGGGCAGCGTGCTCAAAATCACATCGAAAAAATCTTCCCAGGATTCAAGATGTTCTTCGGGTCCAGCGCCCGCTTGATAGACCGCATCATGTCCACCGCGCCCGCCCCCGTTTCGTCCAGCAGGAAGCCCATCTTGTGGATGCCCACGCCATGTTCGCCGGTGCAGGTGCCGCCCATGCTCAGCGCGCGGGCTACCAGGGTGTGGTTCAAGGCCTCGGCCTTCGCGCGTTCTTCGGCGCTGTCGGGGTCGATCAAGTAGCCGAAGTGGAAGTTGCCGTCGCCCACGTGGCCGACGAGGAAGTACGGGATGCCGCTGGCTTCGGCCTCGTCCACGGATTCGAGCAGGCAGTCGGCCAGGCGGCTGATGGGCACGCAGGTGTCGGTGCTGATGGCGCGGCAGCCCGGGCGGCTTTGCACGGCGGCGAAGTAGGCGTTGTGCCGTGCGGTCCACAGGCGGGTGCGTTCCTCGGGCGTGCTGGCCCATTCGAAGGCCTGGCCGCCAAACTCGCTGGCGATGTCCTGCACGGTCTCTGCCTGCTCCTTCACGCCCGCAGGCGAGCCGTGGAACTCCATCAGCAGCATCGGTTCCTCGCGCAGCGTGAGTTTGCTATGGGCGTTCACCATGCGCACCGTGTGGTGGTCGATGAGCTCCACGCGCGCAATGGGCACGCCCAGCTGGATGGTCTGGATCACGGTGTGCACGGCGGCCTCGATGCTCGGGAACGAGCAGATCGCGGCGCTCACTGCTTCGGGCAGCGGGTACAGGCGCACGGTGATCTGCGTCATGATGCCCAGCGTTCCCTCGCTGCCCACCAGCAGGCGAGTGAGGTCGTAACCGGCGCTGCTCTTCTTGGCGCGCGTGCCGGTGTGGATGATGTCGCCGCTGGCCGTGACCACCTCCAGCGCCAGCACGTTCTCGCGCATGGTGCCGTAGCGCACGGCGTTGGTGCCGCTGGCGCGCGTGGCGCTCATGCCGCCGATGCTCGCGTCGGCGCCGGGGTCGATGGGGAAGAACAGGCCCGTGTCCTTGATCGCATCGTTGAGCTGCTTGCGCGTGATGCCGGGCTGCACCGTCACCGTGAGGTCTTCGGCGTTCACGCTCAGCACTTGGTTCATGCGGCTCACGTCGATGCTGATGCCGCCCTGCACGGCCAGCAGGTGGCCTTCGAGCGATGAACCCGCGCCGTAGGGGATCACGGGCACCTCGTACTGGCTGGCCAGCTTCACGGCGTCGGCCACGTCCTGCGTGTTCTGGGCAAACACCACGGCCGAAGGCGGGGGCGCCTGCAGCGAGCCCTCGTCGCGCCCGTGCTGCTCGCGCACGGCCTGGGCCGTGGAGCACTGCGCGCCAAAGCGGTTTTGCAGTGCCTCGATCAAGGCCTGCGGCACATCGCGCAGGTGGATCTCGGGCATCAGGTGGGCGGTGGCGGTGGGGGCGTTCATGGGTGTGTCTCCGTAGGTCGGCGGTTGGAAATCATTCTAGGTGGCCGGGCCGGCCCTGTGCGGCCGGCCCCCAGTGCGGGCAGGGTTGCGCACCGGGTATTCCCCGATGGGGTGCGACGGCGCCGCATTTACATTACGTTTGAAATGTATATTGCTTGTGCCGCATGAACACCCGGAACATCCCTGAGCGCCGCAGCCACGCCGAGCGCAGCGCGGCCACGCGCCAGCACCTCATCGCCACGGCCATCGACGTGATCCAGCACCGCAGCCTGGAGGAGATGTCCATCCACGAACTGGCGCGCTCGGCCGGCATGACCTCGGGCGCGGTGCAGCACCACTTCGAGTCCAAGGCCGTGCTCATGATGCGTGTGCTGAGCGAGCTGGTGGAGCAGCGCGTGGAGGCAGGCCAGCTCTGGCCGGCGCGCACGCTGCCCGCCGCGCAGCGCGCGACGCTGTTCGTGCAGGCCGCGTGGGATCTGATCTATGCCCAGCCGCGTTTCATCGTCGCCTGGAACATCTACCTCGGTTGCCGCAACCAGAGCGCGGTGCTGGAGCACATCGCGCAGTTGCGCCAGCAGATCAACGCGCAGATGCGCGATGGCTTCTTCGACGCGTTCCCGGAGCTGGCCACGGCGCCGGACCGTGCGGCGTTCCTGGGGCTGGTGTTCTCCACGCTGCGCGGCATGGGGCTGCTGCAGCTGTTCCCGGACACGGCCACCGCACCTGCTGCGGGCGACAGCGCAGCGCCGCAGGCACAGCTGCGGTGCCTGGCGGGCCTGATCGCCAGCCGCTGCGAGGCCGCCGCACCGCCACTTGCAGCCCGCCACGGCGCGCGGCGCGGCCCGAAGACCTGACGACTGTTTCACCGCACGCCGCCTGCAAGGTCGGGCCCAACCGGCCAAGTGCCCGGCCGAGCGCCCGGTCTGGCGCGCGCGTGCAGCCCTTCGCTCACCACCACCTGGAGACACCGCATGACGTCCTCGAAAGCCCATTGCATCCGCCCCACCGCGCTGGCGGCCACGCTGGCCTGTGCGGCCTGGTGGCCCTTCGCCCAGGCCCAGCCGGCGGCGTATCCGGCCAAGCCCCTGCAGCTCGTGGCGCAGCAGCCGCCGGGCAGCGGGTCGGACGCGATGACCCGTGTCTGGGCCGACTGCGCCGCGCGTGAGCTGGGCCAGAGCGTGGTGGTGCAGAACAAGCCGGGTGCCAACGGCATCCTGGCCGTCAACTTTCTCAAGGGCCAGCCGGCCGATGGCTACACGCTCATGAGCATCGGCATGTCGCAGATGTCGATCACGCCCTATGTGTACCGCCAGCGCCCGTACGACCCGCTGGCGGACTTCGATGGCGTGGCCGTGCTCGGTACCTCGCCGCTGGTGCTGGCCGTTCCGGCGGGCAGCGGCATCGCGCGGCTGCAGGACCTGGACAGGCTGGCGCGCGCCACGCCCGGCGGCGTCAACTTCGGCTCGCCGGGCAAGGGCAGCCCGGCGCACCTGCTCACCTCCGCGCTGCTGGACAAGATGGGTGCGCCCGGCACGCACGTTCCGTTCGTCGGCGAAGGGGCGGGGCTCACGGCGCTCATGGGCCAGCAGATCCAGGCCATGACCCTGGTGATGGGCACGGCCGCCGCGCAGGTCAAGGCGGGCAAGCTGACGGCGCTGGCGGTGTTCGGCGCGCAGCGCTCGCCGCTGCTGCCCGATGTGCCCACCATCGCCGAAGCGCTGCCCGCCGCGGCCGACCTCGCGCGGCCATCGTGGATCGCCGTGGTGGCGCGCGCCGGCACGCCGCCCGAGCTGCTCAACCGCCTGAATGCCGCCACCGAGAAGTGCCGCGGCGACGCGCAGTACAAGAGCCGCTTCGACGCCATGAACGTGAGCCTCACGGCCACCGCGCCGCGCGACGTGCGCGTGTGGGCCGAGCGCGATGCGGCGGTGTGGCGGCCGCTGATCGACAAGCTGGGCCTGGCCACCGAATGACCGGCAGCGCTGTGCACTGCGAAGTCTCGCTGGCCCACGGGGGCGGCCTGCGCGGCAGCGTGCAACAGGGCATGCAGGTGTACCGCGGCATTCCGTACGCCCAGCCACCGTTTGGAGCGCTGCGTTTTCAGGCGCCCGCACCCGTGCCGCCCTGGCAGGGCGTGCGCGATGCGCTGGCGTTCGCGCCGGCCGCGCCGCAACTGCCGCGCGTGGCGCAGGCCCACACGCCCGTGGTGGGCGGGCCGGAGTGCCTGGCGCTCAACATCTGGGCGCCCGACCCACCCGCCACCGACGCTGCGGGGGCGCTCCCCGTGGTGGTGTGGGTCCACGGCGGCGGCTTCTTCCGGGGCTCGGCCAGCGACCCGCTCTACGACGGGGCATCGTGGGCCCGGCAGGGCGTGGTGTTCGTGTCGGTGCAGTACCGCCTGGGCATCGACGGCTTTGTGCACCTGCCCGGCGCGCCGGCCAATCGCGGCCTGCTCGACATCGTGGCGGCCTTGCGCTGGGTGCAGCAGCACATCGCTGCCTGGGGTGGCGACGCAGGCCGTGTCACGGTGATGGGCCAGTCTGCCGGCGCGGGTGCGCTGGCCTGCCTGCTGGGCATGCCGCAAACGCTGGGCTTGTTCCAGCGGGCCATCCTGCAAAGCCCCAGCGTGGCTTGCCAGACGCTGGAGGAGGCCGCCGCAGCCCGCGAAGCCGTCGCTGCGCTGGCGGGCGTGGCGCCCGAGCGCGACACGCTGGCGCTGGCGCCGCTTGCGGCGGTGCTGCAGGCCGTGCATCGCCTGGCCATCGACCCGGCGCTGCGCCGCCGCATGGGCCTGGGCGGGCGCCAGTTCTTTCCGCTGCGGCCCGTGGTGGATGGCGAGGTGCTGTCCGCGCCGCCGCTGCACGCCATGCACCATTGCTGGGCCGCACACCCCGTGCAGGCCCGCGCGCTGCAGGTCCTGGTGGGCAGCAATGCCGACGAGATGCGCCTGTACCACCTGCCCACGGGCCTGTGGGACCACGCCACGCCCGCACACGTCGATGCGTTCGCACACGATGCCGAACTGCCCGCAGCGCTGGTGGCCGCCTACCGCACCCGCGTGGACGGCGGCCAGGCCACCCCGGGGGCGCTGCTGGCCGCCTTGCAGGCCGATTACTACTACCGGGCGCCGGCCCTGGGCATCGCGCGCCTGGCGGCGCGCTGCACGGGCGGGGCCTATCGCTACAGCTTCGAATGGCCGTCGCCCCAGGCGCGGGGCCGCCTGGGGGCCGCGCATGCGGTGGAGCTGCCCTTCGTCTTTGCCAACCTCGACACGCCGCAGGGCCTGGAGTTCACTGGCCCGCAGCCGCCGGCGGCCTTGTCGCAGGCCATGCACTCGGCATGGGCACAGTTCGCCGTGTCGGGCGACCCGGGCTGGCCGGCGTTCACCGACAGCCAGGCCTGGACCATGCGCTTCGGTGCGCCGTCTGCCTGCACCGACCGGCCGTACGACGACCTGCTGCACCTCTGGGATGCGCTGACCTGAGGCGGTGATGCCCCATGCCGGGGCGAGGGCGCCCGGCCGGCACGCTGATGGGCAGCCCGGGTGCGCCAGACTGGTGCGCAGAGCTTGTATACCAGTTGGCACGGAACCTGCAATCGGTGGATGGCAATGACCACCGCCAACGACATCAGCAACCGCATCATCGAAGCCGTGATGGCCCAGAAGCTGGCCCCCGGCTCGCGCCTGGGCGAGCAGCAGCTGGCGATGCTGTTCGACTGCAGCCGCACCATCGTGCGCGAGGCGCTCACGCGCCTGTCCACCCGCGGCATCGTCACCGTGAGCGCGCGGCGCGGCTGGTATGTGATCGAACCGTCGGAAGACGAGGCCCGCGAGGCCTTCGAGGCGCGCCGCGTGATCGAACTCGGCCTGTTGCACCAGCTCAAGTCGGTCGACAAGGCCGCCGTGCGCCAGCTCAAGGCCCACTTGCAGCGCGAGAAGGCGGCGCTCGCGGGCAGCGACGTGGGCGTGCGCAGCTTCCTGCTGGGCGACTTCCATGTGTGCCTGGCCGAATGCCTGGGCAACGGCCTGCTCGCCGACACGCTGCGCGACTTCACGGCGCGCACCACGCTGATCGCCATGCTCTACCAGTCGTCGCACGATGCGGCGCAGTCCTGCGCGGACCACGTGCGCATCGTCGAGGCGCTGGAGGCCGGCGACATCGCCCGGGCCGAGGCGTTGATGTCCGAACACATCGGCTCGGTGCAGTCGGCACTGCGCCTGCAGGCCAGCACCGACCCGCTGGCGGGGCTGCGCGACGCGCTGGCGCCCATGCACAAGAGCCCCGCCGCCGATCCGGGCGCTGCCAGGTCCGCCATTGCTGCCACGCCGGCCCAGCCTGCAACCCCAATCACACCTGACAAGAAGCCCCGGCCCCGCAAGCCGCGCGCCGCCACCGCACGTTCCCTTTCCCCCGCGTCCGACAACGACGCAGCACCCGCCGACGCATCCACCTACCTAGGAGCCCTGCTATGACCATCCGCCGCACCCCTGCACCATCGACCCGCCGCCTGACCCTGGGCGTGCTCGCCGCCGCCGGCCTGTCGGCTGCGCTCATGGCACCCGCCGCCCACGCGCAGAACGCGCTGGACAACATCCTCAAGGCCAAGGAAATCAAGATCGCCATCCCCACCGACTACCCGCCCTACGGCTTCGTCGGCACCGACCTCAAGCCCCAGGGCCTGGATGTGGAGATGGCCCAGTACATCGGTGCCAAGCTCGGCGTGAAGGTCGAGCTGATCCCCGTGACCAGCGCCAACCGCATCCCCTACCTGCAGACGCAGAAGGCCGACCTCGTGATCTCCACGCTGGGCAAGAACCCCGAGCGCGAGAAGGTCATCGACTTCACCGCTTCGTATGCGCCATTCTTCCAGGCCGTCTTCGCGAGCAAGAGCCTGTCGATCAAGAGCTTTGCCGACCTGACCGGCAAGTCGGTCGCCGTGACGCGCGGCGCGATGGAAGACCAGGAGCTGGGCAAGGTTGCGCCTGCCGGCGTGGACGTCAAGCGCTTCGAAGACCACGCCGCCAGCATCTCGGCCTTCGTGTCGGGCCAGACGCAGGCCATAGCCACCAGCGCCTCCACGGCCGGCACCATCATGATGAAGAACCCCAACCTGCAGACCGAATACAAGCTGCTGCTGAAAGACAGCCCCAACTTCATCGGCGTGGCCAAGGGCGAGGACAAGCTGCGCCTGCGCGTGAACGAGATCATTGCCGAAGCGAAGAAGTCGGGCGACATCGACAAGCTGTCGAGCAAGTGGCTGGGCCGGCCTGCAGGTGAATTGCCTCTGTGATCAACGGCGCGTTGTGACTCTTTCCCACCGTTCACGTTGATGAGCCTGTGCAAGCCGTTCCCGACGCGCCGTGCGCGCGCCCTGGCTTCGACAGGCTCAGGCCGAACGGGTGTGAGGGCGGTGGCCGTGAAAGTGCTACCCCGCGTTCCATGACGCGCACTGCAGTGCGCAGGCACCCACAACCCAAGCCGCAAGCACCATGCTGATCCAACTCGACTTCTCTGCCGTGCTCTCGTCCTGGCCGCTGCTGGTGCGTGGCCTGGCGTGGACCATCGGCCTCACCATCGTGGGCACCGTGCTGGGGCTGCTGCTGGGCACGGCCTGCGCCTGGGCGCGTGCGCGCAACCTCGGGCCGCGTGCGGCGCCGCTGCGCTGGGCCGTGGCGGCGTATGTAGAGCTGGTGCGCAACACGCCCTTCATCGTGCAGCTGTTCTTCCTGTTCTTCGGGCTGCCGGCGCTGGGCCTCAAGCTCTCGCCCGAGGTCGCGTCGGTGCTGGCCATGGTGATCAACCTGGGCGCGTACTCGGCCGAGATCATCCGCGCCGGCATCGAGGCCACGCCGCGCGGCCAGATCGAGGCGGCGCAGAGCTTGGCGCTCACGCCCGGCCAGACCTTCCGGCGCGTGGTGCTGCCGCCCGCGCTGCTCAAGGTGTGGCCTGCGATGGTCAGCCAGATCATCATCGTGATGCTGGGCTCGGCCGTGTGCGGCCAGATCTCCACGCCCGAGCTGAGCTACGCCGCCAACCTGATATCGAGCAACACCTTCCGCGCGTTCGAGGCCTTCATCCTGGCCACGCTGGTGTACCTGGTGCTGTCCATGCTCACCCGCCGCCTGCTGATGTGGGTGGGGGCGCGTTTTCTGGTGGGAAGGTAGATCGCCATGGTTGATTTTTCTCTGTGGGACATCCTGCGCAACCTGCTGATGGCCGCGCGCTGGACGGTCACGCTCTCGCTCATCGCCTTCATCGGCGGCGGGCTGGTGGGCCTGGTGCTGCTGGTGCTGCGCCTGTCCAAGGTGCGCGGCACCGAGCGGCTCATCGGTGCCTACGTGCAGGTGTTCCAGGGCACGCCGCTGCTCATGCAGCTGTTCCTCGCGTACTTCGGCATCGCGCTCTTTGGCATCAAGACATCGCCGTGGACGGCCGCCGCGTTTGCGCTCACGCTCTATACCAGCGCCTACCTCACCGAGATCTGGCGCGGCTGCGTGGCGTCCATCCCCAAGGGCCAGTGGGAGGCCGCGCAGAGCCTGGCGCTCAACTTCGGCGAGCAGCTGCGCCACGTGGTGTTGCCCCAGGCGCTGCGCATTGCGGTGCCGCCGACGGTGGGTTTTCTGGTGCAGGTGATCAAGGGCACGGCGCTGGCGTCGGTGATCGGCTTCGTCGAGTTGACGAAGGCGGGCAGCATGATCTCCAACGCCACCTACCAGCCCTTCCTGGTCTACGCCTGCGTGGCCCTGCTGTACTTTGTGTTGTGCTTCCCGGTGAGCCTGGTCGCACAGTCCCTCGAAAGGAAACTCCATGGCCACCGCCACTGACACCAGCGCATCCCCCGTGGCTGCACCAGACGCATCGCCCGTGGGCCGCCCCATCGTCGAGATCACGGCGCTGCGCAAGTCGTACGGCACGAACGAGGTCTTGAAGGGCATCGACCTCAAGGTGCGCAAGGGCGAGGTGATCGCCATCATCGGCAAGAGCGGCTCGGGCAAGAGCACGCTGCTGCGCTGCGTGAATGGCCTGGAAGTGTTCCAGGAAGGTGCGCTCAGCGTGGACGGCCAAAAGCTGATGCACGAGAGCCCCACCGCCATGCGCGCACTGCGCCAGCAGGTGGGCATGATCTTTCAGAGCTTCAACCTGTTTCCGCACCTCTCGGTGGGCCGCAACATCATGCTCGCGCCCACGCTCGTGAAGGCGCGCGATGCCAAGACGGCCGAGGCGCAGGCGCGCAAGCTGCTCGAGCGCGTGGGCCTGGCCGAGAAGTTCGATGCCATGCCCGAGCAGCTCTCGGGCGGCCAGCAGCAGCGCGTGGCCATTGCGCGCGCGCTGGCCATGGAGCCGCAGGTGCTGCTGTGCGACGAGATCACCTCGGCGCTGGACCCCGAACTCGTGGGAGAGGTGCTGCGCGTGGTGGAGTCGCTGGCGCTCGAAGGCATGACGCTGATGATGGTCACGCACGAGATGGCGTTTGCCCGCAAGGTGAGCGACCGGGTGATCTTCATGCACCAGGGCCGCGTGCACGAGACGGGCGCGCCGGCAGAGATCTTCGGCAACCCGCAGACGCCGGAGCTGCAGCAGTTCCTGTCGTCGCTGCACGACTGACCGGCCTACCGATCTACCGGCCGGCGACCGCGTTGCAGCGCATCGGCGCCGCAGGCCTAACCCACGCTAACCCACGCTTTTTTTCTGCACGCACAAGAGCCTGCCCACGCCCTGGAGTTCCAGCGCGGGCAGGCTCACGAGCCCTTGCGTCACCGCAGGGCCCGCACATGGCGTGGGGACACCGCGACCCAGGGCATGGCGGCCCTGTGCGGCAGCGTCAGTGCAGGGGCATCAGGAACTGGCGCCTTTCTCGAATTCAGAGCGGGAAAGGGCGCCGTTCTTGTCGGCATCCAGCTCCTTGAAACGTTGGCCGATGGCGGGCAGCTTGGCGGCTTCCTGCGCGCTGAGCTGGCCGTCCTTGTTGGCATCGGCGCGGTCGAATGCGGCAGAGGCCGCGGTGGCTTGAGGCGCCGCTATCACGGCGGGGCCTGTGGAATTTTTGGAGCCAGCGTGGGGCGCAGTCTTGTCACTGGGGCCGAACTGGGGCGAGGAAGTCGTCTGTGCTTGCAATGCGCCTACGCCGCCCAGGGAAAGGGCCGCGAAAAGCATCACGCTGCGCGTGTCGAACGAGTAGTTGCGTCGTTGCAGTGCCTTCATGGAAGTGGATTCCTTCGAAGTTGAACAGGACTCCATTGCACCGCAGCATGGGCGCCAACACCAGCACTCTTGCCTGCTGTTGCCTTGCCCAACATTTGCCAGCGCGGTGTAACGGCCAGGGCGTGGTTTGTGTCCGAATGCGGCAGGCATGTACCCAAACGTACTGCGCGCCGGTGCGGCGTGCGCCGGTATCGAGCCGCCCTGCAGGCTGACCGCTGTGCCCGCGCAAGTCCTACATGGCGTTCGCCCATCGCTTCCAACAATGACTCCAAGCCCGCAACAGTGCGGTGCTTTATTCAACCCTCTGTTGTACTCACTCATCAAGGAGCTCTTCATGCAAAAGCACACCGTCATCGCCGCCCTCGCAACCCTCGCTTGCACTGCCGCTCTGGCCCAGGCACCGAACGCACCCCGTCCTCCGTCGGAAGTGAACCCCGCAGCATCGGGCGGCCCTGCCGCTGCCAATGCACAGAACAAGGCCGATGACCGTGCTGCCCGCAGCACCGCCATGCCCGCCAACCCCGCTGCCGGTGACGGCCGCGGCGCCCCAGTGGCCGAGATCAACCCCAGCGCCTCCGGCGGCAAGGCCGCTGCCAAGGCCGACGCCCGCGTGAACGCACGCCTGATGGACACCAACGGTGACGGCATGGTGTCCCGCGCGGAATGGGATGCGTACCACACCACGTCCTGGAACAACATGAAGCCCACAGGCTCGGGCGTGTCGACCGCCGATATCGACCGCATGAACCGCATGCCCACCACGACCCACTAAGGTTTGTGGATGGCTGCCTGCGGGGGGCGCTGGCCAGTTCCCCCTGCGCAAAGCCCGCACCCACTGATCCACCTCGCGGTGAATCAGTGGGTGCGGGCTTTTTGCTGTGGATGTGGAAGCGCTGATGCCGGTGTGTGAGGCAGCATGTGGCGCAAAATCCGGTCTGCAGACTTTCAGGCCGACCGCTTGCGATCAGGCAGGCGCGCGGACACGACCCTTTCTCTCAAGGCACCCATGGGCAACCGACTCACACAAATCGCCACGCGCACCGGCGACGCCGGCACCACAGGCCTGGGCAACAACGAACGCGTCTCCAAAGACAGCCTGCGCATCCATGCGCTCGGCGATGTGGACGAACTCAACTCCCACATTGGCCTGCTGCTGTGCGAGCCCCTGCCGGGCGACGTGCACGACCTGCTGGTGGAAGTGCAGCACCAGCTGTTCAACCTGGGCGGTGAGCTGTCGATCCCCGGCTTCGAACTGCTCAAGCCCCAGGCGGTGCTGGACCTGGACGAGGCCCTGGACCACCACAACGCCGCGCTGCCGCGCCTGCAGGAATTCATCCTGCCCGCCGGCACCCGCGCCGCCGCGCAGGCCCACGTGTGCCGCACCGTGGCGCGCCGGGCCGAAAGGGTGGTGGTCGCCCTGGGCACCGCCGAGCCCCTGAACGACGCCCCGCGCCAGTACCTGAACCGCCTGTCGGACCTGCTGTTCGTCCTGGCCCGCGTGCTCAACCGCATGGACGGCGGCGACGACGTGTACTGGAAAAGCGAGCGTCTTGCGGCGCAGAATGCTACTGAATAGATAGCTGCTTGCGCTTGTTCAACAAGCGCTGGCGGCCGATTCTCCATCAATTCCGCGACTTCTGAAACTGGCACGCCCCAATACCAGGGATGCCTAGCAAGGGCCGCCCCGCAGCGAGGGCATCGTCCCCCTTCCCGAATCGCGTAGCGATTCGAGAGAAGGGGCTGAGGGCCGCGGCTCCGAGCCTGCTTGCGCAGGCTTGGACGGCCCGAAGAGCTGTCGCCTCTGGCGACCAGCACCGAGGCGCAAAGCGGCTCAGGGGGATGGTCTCTATCTCGGAGCCAGGATCGCCATCGTCAGCCGCGACACGCAGGTCAGCTCGCCCGCGTCGTTGACCATGTCGATGTGCCACACCTGCGTGGTGCGCCCGATGTGGATGGGCCGCGCGGTGGCCGTCACCCAGCCGCTGGTCGCAGAGCGCAGGTGGTTGGCGTTGATGTCCAGGCCCACGGCGTTGTGGCCTTCGGGGCTGGCGTAGTAGGCGCCCACCGATCCCAGCGATTCGGCCAGTACCACGCTCACGCCGCCATGCAGCAGTCCAAACGGCTGCTTGGTGCGCTGGTCCACGGGCACGCGGCCACGCAGGAAGTCGTCACCCAGTTCGATGATCTCGATGCCCAGGTGCGAGGCAGCGGTGTTGTGGTGGTCGGCGTTGAGTCGAGCCAGGTCGACAGGCTTTTTCCAGATGGGCATGGTGGCTTCGGTCGGGCAGGGAGGTGCGGAGGGTGTGGATCTGTTCGGACCGGCCATTGTGCCCATCTCGCCGCCCGGGGCGGCGTGCGGACCTGCTGCTTACCCCACGAACTTGCCGTTGGACCCCATCACGCCCAGCTCCAGGAAGCGCGATCCCACATACGGGGCGCTGCCCGCGTAGTCGATCATCAGGCCGCCCATGTCGTTGCTGCGGATGCCCGCCAGGGCGTTGCGCAGCTTGCCGCGTGTCAGCTCACGGCCGGTGCGCTCCAGGCCTTCGGTCAGAACGCGGGCGTTCACATAGCCTTCGAAGCTGCGGGCCGAGAAGTCCTGGAAGCCCGCGGCCTTCATGGCGCGCTGGTAGTCGCGCACCAGGGCGACGCTGGTGCGGCTCGCGTCGGGCAGCACCATCGACAGGGCCAGGCCGGAGGCCTTGCCGCCCAGCTCGCGCAGGTTGTCGCCGGACAGGGCCACACTGGTTGCGGCCAGCGGGGTGCTGGGCGACACCTTCTTGAACTCGCTGATCAGCGAGGCCGACACATCGCCCGCGGTGCCCAGCAGCACCGTGGTGGGCTTGGCCGCCACGGCCTGCTTGACCACGTCGGCCACCTGCGCACCCTGTGCGTCGAGCTTGAAGGCCTTGGGTGCGGGCTGCTTGGCGGCCTTCATGGCGTTGTTCACATCGGCCAGGAATTCGCGGCCGAAGGCCGTGTCCTGGTAGACGATGGCCAGGTCGGTGATGCCCATGGCCACCAGCTTTTGCGTCAGGCGCTGGGCTTCGTCGGAGTAGCTGGCACGCACGTGGAACACCGAGCGGTAGTCCGCCTTGCGCAGCGACGTCGCGCCGCTTTGCGGGGCCACGTAGGGGATCTGCGCTTCGTCCACCAGCGGCAGGATGCGCTGGTTGTTGGCCGTGCCCATGCACGACAGCAGCGCCACCACGCCGCCGTCGGCGATCAGCTTGCGCGCGTTGGCTTCGGAGCGCGCTGCGTCATAGCCGTCGTCCAGCACCACCAGCTTCAACTCGCGGCCATGGATGCCGCGGGCGTTCGCCTGGGCGATGCCTGCGTCCAGCCCCTGCTTGAGCTCCTTGCCCAAGCTGGCCAGCGGGCCGGTGAGGCCGATGGAGCAGCCGATGGCCACGCTCTTGGCGTCCATCGGGTCCTGCACGCCCACGGCGCGCGAGGGGTTGGCAAACAGCAGGCCGGTGCTGGCGGCGACGAGGGATTGGGTGAACTGGCGACGTTGCATGGAATGAAAACTCACGGGCAAAAAACATCCAGCCCCGGCGGGGCTGGATGTAGCAGGGAACACAGGGGTGGGGGCGGTCGAAAGACCTAGGGTTAACCCTGATTGTAACCAGGGGTGTGTGACAGCCCCGTGTTTGGCCCTGTCCCGGCCGGGGATTCGCTGCCGCACGGCCCGCCATGAACACCGTGCAGCGCGATGCCGGGCAGCGTGGCGCCCGGCCGATAAAAAAAGCCCCCCGCCACGGGGCGGGAGGCCTGGGACCGCACCGCCCTGCCGGCAGTTGCGTTGGATGGAAGGGCCGCCCGCCCTGGCCGAGCCGCTCAGCCCTTGCGGTTGAGCAGCGCGTATAGCAGGATGGCGCCGAACGTGGCGGTACCGATGCCGCCCAGCGCGAACTGGCCGAACTTGAGCGTGAAGTCGCCCGTGCCCAGGATGAGCGTGATGGCCGCCACGATCAGGTTCTTGTTCTGCGAAAAGTCCACCTTGTTGTCCACCCAGATCTTGGCGCCCGCCACTGCGATCAGTCCGAACACCACGATGGAGACACCGCCCATCACCGGCAGCGGAATGGTCTGAATCAGCGCGCCGAACTTGGGAGAAAGACCCAGCACCAGCGCGAACACGCCCGCCAGCAAAAACACGGCGGTCGAGTAGATCTTGGTCGCGGCCATCACGCCGATGTTCTCGGCATAGGTCGTCACGCCCGTGCCGCCCACGCCGCCGCTGACCATGGTGGCCACGCCGTCGCCGATGAACGCGCGGCCCATGTAGCGGTCCAGGTCGCGCCCGGTCATGGCCGTGACGGCCTTGATGTGGCCCAGGTTCTCGGCCACGAGGATGATGGCCACCGGGGCGATCAGCAGCATCGCATTGCCGTCGAACACCGGTGCGGCGAAGTTGGGCATGCCCACCCATGCGGCGTTCGCCAGGATGGACAGGTCGATGGGCTTGCCCAGGCCCAGGCCGTTGGTCAGCACCGCGTAGATGATGCTCGCCACGATCAGCCCCACCAGGATCAGCAGGCGCTGCACCATGCCGCGCGTGAGCACGGCCACCAGGCCCACGCTCACGAAGGTCACTACCTGCATCCAGCTGTCGAAGTTGCTGGCCGCCATGTTCTTGATCGGGATGCTCGCCAGGTTCAACCCGATCACCGCCACCACCGAGCCCGTGACCACGGGCGGCATGAAGCGCTCGATCCAGCGCGTGCCGATGGCCTGCACCAGCGCGCCGATCAGCGTGTAGAGCAGACCGCACGCGATGATGCCGCCCAGCGCCACGGCGATGTTGGCGTTGGGGCCCTTGCCCGCGTAGCCCGTGGCCGCGATCACCACGCCGATGAACGCAAAGCTCGAGCCCAGGTAGCTGGGCACCCGCCCGCCCGTCACCAGAAAGAAGATCAGCGTGCCCACACCGCTCATCAGGATGGCCACGTTGGGGTCGAACCCCATGAGGATGGGCGCCAGCACCGTCGCGCCGAACATGGCGATCACGTGCTGCACGCCCATGGCGGCGGTCTGGGGCCAGGGCAGCCGCTCGTCGGGCGCTATCACCCCGCCTTGCTGCAGCACGGCAGCGCTTTTTTCTTGCCAGTTCATGAATCCCATGGATGTTCCTTGTACTTTGTAGTTCGAGGCGCGAATGCTAGTGGATGAATCCGCCCGCGCTCCACGAACGTCCGGGAAGACCCGGGGCCGGGGAGCGTGCGGCGCCCCGGCGTTAGGATGCGGCCACCGGCGGGCGCGAGGGGCCCGCCTTCACCCTTGCAACGAAACCATGCAGCCTTTCGCACCGTCCTGCCCGTCCTGCCCGTCGTGCCGCCAGCCCATGCAGGCCTACCCCTTCACCAGCAACACCGGGCACGCGCTGGAGCTGGACATCTGCTATGCCTGCCAGGGCATCTGGCTCGACCGGTACGAAAACCTCAAGCTCTCGCCCCAGGCCGTGGTGGACCTGTTCCGGCTGCTGCACGAGCACCGCACCGACGAACACCGCCCGCTGGAGTCGCGCATGGACTGCCCGCGCTGCCACTCTTCGCTGGACAAGGGCTTCGACGTGGTGCGCAGCGGCCGGTACATGACCTACCGCTGCGCGCGCCAGCACGGGCGCTTCAGCACCTTCTCTTCCTTCATGGTCGAGAAAGGTTTCGTGCGCCACATGACGCGCCCCGAGATCGACGACCTCGCCAAGCGCGTGGGCGCCATCTATTGCACCAGCTGCGGCGCGCCGGTGGACATCCGCAAGGACCACGCGTGTCCGTACTGCCGCGCTGCGTTCTCGCTCATCGACCCCGATGCCGTGGTGCGTGCGATGGAAGGCTACGCCCGGGCCAGCGCCCGCCCCGCCCACACCGCACCCGGCACGCCGGCCGCGACGGTGGACATCGGCGACGCCCTGGTGGCGCTGGAGCGCGACCGCAGCCGGGCCGAGCGGGAGCGGCAAAAGAGCGCGTTCAGCGGCACGCGGGACCGCGATGAAGACTCGTTCACCGGCGATCTGCTGGCGGCTGGTGTGGCCATCGTTTGGAGTGTGCTCACTTCTGCGCGATGACGGGAGTCCGGCGAGCCTGTGCGCCGGGGAGGCGCTGCGAATTGCTCAGCGAGTGAAATCGAAGGGCTTTGGCAATCCAACATCGCACAGGCTCTCAAGGCCGAGGGGTGGTGCGCGCTTGCTCCTGCACCCATGCCATGTCCTTCCCGCTTACACACCAATTTGGATTTTGAATCCAGTCCGTGAACCATAAACTGGGATTCCCCTGCAGCAGTGAGCATTGTGTGTAGCCCCGTGCAGGCATTACATGGTTTTGAGCTATGGATGACGCGAAGAAAATCAGCCCAATCAGCCCTACCTGCACCAGCCCCGAATAGAGCAAGACCTTGTCCAGCATGCGAGTGAAGGGGCCCTCGTAAGCGGTAGCCCTTACCAAAGCCAATATCAGTGCGGCGCCAAAGAAGACCAATCCAACCGGGCCGATGACCGCACCTGGCCAAAAGCGCACCATGGGTGCGCGGGCCGCGATGTGTTGCATCAAGGTAACCAAATCCCATGTCATCCATAGGCAGAGAGCCGCCATGGCTGAAAACATGGGAACGATGTACCAAAGGTTACGCCGGAGCTTTTCAACATCTATCGTTGGGGTAGACATTCAATACCTTCTGCAAATGGGGCAAAGCCAGTCCATCAGTTCCTGGTATTTTGCTTGGAGGTCGGAATTGATTTTCTTTTGAAAGCTTTGCGATGTTGTATTTATAACATAAATGCCTTCTGTCACCGTGCTTGGAATAGCCTTTAAGGCGTCGATAACCCCTTGTTTTATTTTATGGTGCCCATCTATTTTGTTCAATGCATAACCGACAATGAAAGTAACTGCTACCACGCCCACAAGCGGAGCAATGGCTACTGTGGTAACTAATCCTACTCCCGCTCCGAATGCATAGGCGGCCATGGAAGCAAGTCCCGCCTTGGCCGCCTCCACACCAATGCCTCCGATTAGGTCGTACATTGTTTTTTCATCATTAAAAATAAACTCGGCGATTTCGATTCCACTTGCTACAACTACGCTCAGAATAAAACCGCCTTTGACGACGCCTGCCATTCCTTTCATTCCAAGGCCGAGCTGTACCATTTTTGGGTTTGCGGCCAGGTAGCGGGTTCCGTTGAGCGCGGCACTTCTATAGGCTGCATAGCCTTTGATAATGATGTAAGTGCCGGCAGGGGTAGTTTTGATATAGGTGGTGATGCCTGATATCCCTAACGCGTTCAAAGTTTTTGTGACCATTACGGCGTCATTGACGCCCATGGCGACGGGCGCTACCCAAGGCTCGCCAATGTTGGGGCTGAGAACTGTTTTCCAGTACTTTCCTGAGCTGCTGCCGGACAATATTTTGCGCAGTGCGCTAGCCAGGGATGGATTATTTTTTGATCTGTCTTCTAGGATGCTGATGTAATCTTCAGGCGTCAATACAAGTGTATCCACCTGATTTTCGCTCATTGATTGAGAAACGGCATTTGCATAACCAACCAAATAAAATGTAGAGGCAATATCTGCAGACATGGGTACCTATAGAAAATGAGGTTGGATTGTCTCTTTGTGTTTGGAGGTTCTGACTTGCCGTTACGAAAAATATGTATTGTGTGTAACTGAAGAGCTGAAAATCAGTGCCCCGTCGGGGATGGGTTTCGGCTGAAATACGGTGGTATATCGGGCTATGGATGCCCCAATAAGCGGCGGGCCATCGTTCCTTTGCGCATCAGTGCACGTCACAATAGATCGCAGCGTTGGCGCGATGGTGGTCGGCGTCGTCGCAAGCTCAGGAGGTAATCAGCGTGCTGCAGTTCCTAACTCCCGCTTCCATTCGCACATTTCCGGCCGCTGCTCACAGCGCGCAGCTCTGCGATGGCAAGGCGCAGGCGCGCGGCCCCGCCTTGCCCCCCGTACCCAGCACCCTGCTCATCCCCCTGGCCGCACGGGCACGGGGCGACCATTACTTTCCGTGGCTGGCGTGCGGCGATGCGGTGGCTGCCGAGCTGCTGGAGCGCATGGGCGCCGACGTGGAGGCCTACCTCAACGACCTGCCCACGGTGCTCAACGTGCTGTGGCGCACGCGGTTCATCCGCGACACGGCGCAGGGATTCTTCCTGATGCACCCCGGGGCCCAGGGCGTGAACCTGGGTTGCGGCCTGTCGCACCATTTCCAGTGGCTGGACACCGGTACCAACCACTGGCTGGACGCCGACCTGCCCGAGGTGATGGCGCTGCGCCGCCCCTTGCTGCCTGCGCAGTGCCCGCGCACCCGCCTGGCCGAGGTGGACATCACCCAGCCCGGCTGGTGGTGCCGCCTGGGCCTGCCGACGCGTGATGCCGCCGCCGGCGAGCCGCCGCCGCCGCAGCCCGTGCTGGTGCTGTGCGAAGGCGTGCTGATGTACCTGGAGCCCGCGCAGGTCGAGGCCGTGCTGACCGAGTTCGCGCAGTGCGCGCCCGCGGGCTCGCGCCTGGTGCTGGATGTGCTGACCCACCGCGCGGTGGGCACGGCGGCCCGCCATGCGAGCGTGGGGCCCACCGGGGCCGAGTTCCGCTGGGGCGTGGCGCGCCTGTCCGACCTGGCCGCCGTGCACCCGCGCCTGGAGCTGCTGCACGAGCACAGCGTGGCGGAATGCTATGGCTGGGCGGGCCTGGCGCTGGAGACGCTGTGGTGGCCCTGGCTGGGCGCGCCGCTGTACGGCATGGTGACGCTGGGGGTGCACGACTCCCCCTGAGTCGCCTATGGCGCCTCCCCCCGAAGGGCGACGCCACCCGTGGCCTGGCGGAGCCAGTTCCACGGTGGCACTGGCCTTGGGGCGCGCCAGTTGCAGAGGTAGCTTGCTATTGAAAATATAGCTGGTGGCGCTTATTGGGGTTGGGTTGCGGTGCAAATACGGCTGCAAGCCAATCCAGGCGTGCGCTGGCAGCTATGTTTTTTGAAGATTTGTGGGACGGCCGGGCGCCAGCGCCTGCATCCAGCCAGGCGGTTTGCCGGTCAGCTGGCCCACGATGGCGGCTTGCAGGGGCGGCAGGCGGCGCGCGCCTTGCAGCACCAGTTGGCGCAGCAGGCGGGGCAGGGGGCGTGCGTCGGTGTACAGCCGCACGATGGCGTTGGTGCCTTCGTAGATCGGCCAGGCGTGGTGGTGGTGCGCGCGGGCGTAGGCGGCCAGTGCGCGGTGGTCGCCGATGTCGCGGCCCTGGCGGCGCGCGGTCTGCAGGGCGGTAGTCAGCCGCTCCACACCGGCCAGGCCCAGGTTGTAGCCGTGCGCCGTCACCGGGTGCATGCCCACGGCGGCGTCGCCCAGCAGGGCGCAGCGCTGGGCGGCAAAGCGGTCGGCATACACAGCCACCAGCGGGTAGGCATGGCGCTCGCCGTCGAGCTGCATAGGGCCCAGGCGGCCACGGAACTGCGCCTGTACCTGGGCCGCAAACGCGCCGGCCGGCAAGGCCATCAGAGCGGCTGCATCTGCAGCGCCTGCGGTGACGACGACCGAGCACCGGTGCGCGGTGCCGACCGCGTCGGCCGCGCCCACCGTGTCCATCGCATCCGGCAGAGGCAGTATGGCCAGCGTGCGCTCGTAGCCAAAACACTCGTGCGCCACGCCGCCGTGGGCGAGGGCATGGCGCATGCGGCAGACGATGACGGTGCGGCCGAAGTCCGCCATGCGCGCGCCGATGCCCAGCTGCCGCCGCGTGGCCGACAAGCGGCTGTCGGCCGCCACCAGCAACGGTGCCTGCAGCCGCTCGGTCGGCGGTGTCGCGCCGTGGGTGCCGGGGCGCGCCGCGGGATCGGACGGCAGGCGGTACTCCAGCTCGGCATGCGTGGCCAGGGTCGCCACGCGCGTCACCTGGGCGCCGGTGACGATGCGCACCCCGGGCGTCTGCGCCGCCACGGCATACGCGGTGCGCCGCAGCGCGTGGTTGGGGACGATGAAGCCCAGCGCTTCATGGCCCGCGCCGGCGCGCCGGGCATCGAGCTGCAGCGCGCTGTGTTGGCCGAGCGGCCCGTCGTGCACCTGCGCCGCGTGGATGGCGCCGGTCTCGTGCGGCGCGAGCTGCGCCCAGGTGCCCAGCCGCTGCAGCGTGGCGCGGCTGGGGTGGGTCAGCGCGATCTCGCGGCCGTCGGGCGCGGGGGCGGCCAGCGCGGCCTGCGGCTGCTGCTCGACCACGGTGGCAGTGAACCCGGCCTGTGCGAGGGAGATGGCCAGCGACAGGCCCGCAGGCCCCGCGCCGACGATGAGGACGTCGTTGTGAGAAGGGGAGGTGGTGGTGGATGTCATGGCCGAGGGGCGGGTGGACCCGCCCGGTACGCACGCCCCTGCAAGCGGAGGCGACGGCCTGCATTGTGGATGCGCCCCGGGCGGCCGGCTTTGCCCTGCATCAAGCCTGGCCTTGGGAGGTGCTGGCGGCTGGCCGCACATCGGCCACGCACGCGCCATGCGGTGGCGAGGAGGGTCTACCGGGCTGTGGGGCGCATGACGAAGCCACGCAGATGGCCCGTCAAGGCAGTTGCTATCCAATAGATAGCTTCTGGCGCCCGTCCATCCAGCGGTAGGCCATCAAAAACCTTCAAAAAAGGTGCCTGATAAAAAAACCTGCGGCTCAGGCGCGCGCTGGCTTGCGGGCGGAGGCCTTGGCGGGCTTCTTCTTGCGGGCGCCACCCGCGGGCTTGCCGCGCAGGTGCAGCACCCAGGTGACCAGTAGCCACAGGTACGCGGCCAGCACGCTGTAGGCGGAAACGGCCGCCAGCGTCAGGGGCTGCGCGGCGATGGAGCGTGGGTTGGCCATGGTCTCCAGCAGCTGGCGGGTGCCCATGCCCAGCACGGCATCGCGGCTGCCCGAGCGGGCCATGCGCGCGGCCATGAAGATGAAGAACTCCATCAGCAGCGCACCGATCAGGAAGCACGCCAGCAGCGCCATCAGGTGCGCCAGCGCGCGCCGGTCGCCCTTGGCCAGAAAGTAGATCGCAGACACCAGCACCAGCGCGGGCAGCAGGTAGGCCAGTGCGGGCCAGGCGGACGTGAGAAGGTGCATTGCAGGCGCCAGTCGGATAGCAGCGTGGGGCGGCCGGTGCGGTCACCGGCCATTCATCGGCCGCTGCGCCCGCAGGAACGGTTCTCGCGGCGCAGCGGCGTCCCGGATGATAGGCGCTGTCCGCCCGGGTCGCCATGGCGGCTGTAACTGTTGGCGACAGGCTGCCCCACGGTTCAAGCCGCGGCCCCATCACTTCGGGCAGCCGTCGGCCAGCAGCCGGCCGGGCCCGGTGCCTGCCGGCTGCTGCGCAGGCACCGGCTGCGCCACGAAATCCGCCACGGCGGCCAGCACCTCGGCGTGCTGCAGGATCTTGCGGTGCCCCAGCCCTTCGGTGGGCATCAGCGTGGCGCCCGCAATGCAGTCGCGGTAGGCCTCGCCGTCGGCAAAGCGGTTGATGCGGTCGCCCCGGTCGTGCACCACCAGCGTGGGCAGGGCGATGCGCGGGCCCACGGCGGGCGGCTCGAACTGGCGCATCAGAATGCCTTCGCGCGCCTCGATGCGCCGCTGCATGGCGGCGCGCGTGTGCTCCGACAGGCCGAACACCTGCGCGAACAGGCGCGTGTATTCGTGCGGCGATGCGGGCGGCGCCAGCAGCACCAGCCGCCCGGTGGCCAGGCCGCGGCTGGCGGCATGCGCAGCCGCATTGGCCGCGAGCGAATGCGCCACCACCGCGGTGGGCGCCGAGTCCTGCGCGTGCAGCCGGGCCGTGGCGTATTCGATGGCCCGGGCGAACTGCGCCAGGTTGCTCACGCGGCCCCGGCTGCCGCCGTGCGCGGGCAGGTCCACCAGCACCGGTCGCAGGCTCCGCGCGGCCAAGGCATCGGCCAGCGGCAGCATCTGGCGCGCGTGGCCGCCCCATCCGTGCAGCAACAGCACGGCGGGGCCATGGGGCTGCGCCTGGGGCGTGTAGAGCGTGATCTCGGCGTCTTCGAACGGCCAGCGCTCGGTGCGCCACGCACCGGCGGGCAGGGCGTTGCCGCCGGGTCTGCGCAAAGGCAAGGGCGTGCCGAACAGGCGGTAGGCCGCGCGCACGGCCAGGGCGGGCCACAGGCGCTCGGCAGCGCCCAGGGCGGTGCGCAGCAGCCGCATGCCGGCATGTCCGCCGTAGAAGTGGGTGGTGGCCTGCAGGGCGTTGGAATGGCTCATGGCGGTGCTCCGGAAAGTCAAACACACAGGGGAGGGTGAGGTGGTTGGCGCGGCGCGGCCTGGGGCCGGGCGTGGGCGTTGAGGGCGGGTCATACAACGCGGCAAAGCTGCTCTGGCCACGCGCTGCGTTGCAGGCAGCGCGGGTCGTCGTACGAACCCGCGCGCGGCCACGGCGCCCGCAGCGTCGTGTGAGCCGCGCTCAGTAGAAGATCCAGTCGCGGTTGCTGCGCGGCAGCTGGGCGAGTGTGTCGCGCAGTGCCTGCACGGCGCGCGCAGCGGCGATGGCGGCTGCCAGTATCAGAAAGATCAACATGGCTTCTCCTTTCTTCGCACGGTTGTGCGAAATTGGGGCAAAACAAAGCAAGGGATTTCCATGGCGCACCGTCTTCAGGCCGCCGTCGGTTGGTAACTCTGGATGAGGCGCGCCCACGACGCCTCCACGCGTTGCACGGCCTGCGGATCGCGCAGGAAGCGCACATCGTGCAACAGGCCCATGATCATCGCGTAGATCTCGCCCACCAGCTGGTCTGCGGGCGTGTCGGCCGGCAGGTGTCCGGCCTCGATGGACTGCAGCACCGTGCGCCGCAGGGCGGCGCGCCAGCGCGTGATCTCGCCGTGCAGCTGGTCGCGCAGCTCGCCGTCGCGGTCGTCCAGCTCGAAGGCGCCGGCGGTGTAGATGCAGCCGGTGAAGGCTTCCACATCGCGCGTGCGGGCGATCCAGCGGCGCACGATCTCGTTCAGGCGCGGCAGGCCTTTAGGGTGCTGCATGGACGGCACGAACACGTCGGCCAGAAAGCGGCGGCCGAACTCTTCGATCACCGCCTTCTGCAACGCCTCGCGCGAGCCGGCGCGCGAGAACACGCCGCTCTTGGACAAGCCCACGCGGTCGGCCACGGCCTGCAGCGTGATCGACTCCAGCCCCTCGGCGGCAGCCAGGTCCAGCGCGGCGCCGACGATGGCGGCGCGGGTGAGCTCTGCTTTTTGGGTCTTGGCGTCCATGGATCGGAATTTAGCACACATGTGCTAAAAATGAAATGGCAGCCTGCGCGCTCTCTGAAGGCCAGCATTTGCTCTTCGCAATGGCTTGCTGGCAGCCTTCGGAATTGTGAGTGCATGTAAGCCGTGCGCCACTGGCGGGAGGCCTTGCAGTTGAACTTCAGGCCACAGCCGCTGAGCCGCCAGGGCGGCAGCAATACGCTACTTGAAGCGCTTTGCACCAGATCACGGTGACGCCGTTGGCGCGTTGGCCTGCCGCCAGCACAGGGCTCGCTGCCCGCTCTCGACGATACGAACGGTTGCAATCGAGTGCAGCCTGTCAAGAAGCGGCCGGTAGCTGCATGAAACAATCGCCCGCCATTTGAAACAAGCCGCTGCAGCGGTTGCAAATGCGTCACCAGGCCGTTGCGCCTGCGCCGCCGGAGCGGCGCGTTGCTCCATCGCAAATTCATCCAAAGAGGGAAACCATTCTGTGAAACGACTGACTTACATCGCCATGGCGTGCGCGCTGTGCCTGGCCGGCTGTGCAACCACCGAGGGTGGCTCTGCCAGCGGCCTGTCCTCCGTTTCTTCCGCCCTGGGCTCCACCAGTTCCGGGGGTTCCGGCGCCAGCAAGTCAGAGAACAAGGTAGGCGCTGTGCTGGACGTGTTCAAAGCCGCCACCGTGTCGGACGACGAACTCAAGTCCGTGGCGCTGCAATACCGCGCCTATGGCGACCGCACGGAAAAACTCGCACCCGCCGGCAACAAGCATGCGAAGCGCCTGGCCCGCCTGACGGCCAAGCACGTCAACGAAGACGGCATGAAGCTCAATTTCAAGGTGTACCTGAGCAACGAGGTGAACGCCAACGCCACGGCCGACGGCTCGATCCGCGTCTATTCGGGCCTGATGGACCTGATGAACGACCAGGAGCTGCTGGGTGTCATCGGCCATGAAATCGGCCACGTCAAGCATGCCCACACCATGAGCGCCATGCGCACCGCCTACATGGCCTCGGCCGGCCGCAAGGCCGTGGCGGCCTCGGGCGGCGCCGGGTCGCGGATCGCGGATTCGGACCTGGGCGAGTTGGGTGAGAGGCTGCTCAACAGCCAGTTCTCGCAAAGCCAGGAAACCGAGTCGGACGACTACGGCCTGGCCTTCATGCAAAAGCACAAGTACAACGTCAAGGCGATGGAAGGGGCCTTCCGCAAGCTCGCTGCCTTGGGCGGCAAGCAAGGCGGCATGGACCAGATGCTGTCGTCGCACCCCGACCCAGGCGCCCGCGCCGACCGCATGCGTGACAAGGCGGCCGGCAAGAAGTAATGCTATTGAAAACATAGCTGCTGGCGCTCTGCAGGCTAGCGGCTGGGCCAGAAATCATCAAAAAAATGGGCTTCGCATTGCGAGGCCCATTTTTTTATTGGCGGCGTGCTGGGGGTCCGCCGCCGCCGTGGTGGATGTCCAACAGGTGACTGTCCGCGGTGGCGCCTGCACGGATGCGCTGCTACCTTGCAGGCGATGGAGACAACAACACCCCCCAGCGGCCCAGGTACCTCGGCCGAGGGCGCACGACCGCCCTACATCCCCCAGATCCGCCTGTACCAGAACTGGCTGCGCGACGAGCGCGGCATCGCGTTCGACAGCTACGACGCGCTGTGGCGCTGGTCCACCACGGAGCTCGACGCCTTCTGGCAAAGCGTGTGGGACTACTTCGACCTGCAGTCGCCCACGCCGCACACCGCCGTGCTGGCACGCAACACGATGCCGGGCGCGCAGTGGTTCCCGGGCGCGCAGGTCAACTACGCACGGCAGGCGCTGCGGCATGTGGATGCCGCACACGCGGCCGGGCTGCCGGCCATCATCAGCCGCAATGAAAAGGGCCAACACCGCGAACTCTCCTGGCCCGAGCTGAGCCGCCAGGTGGCGTCGCTGGCGCTGCACCTGAAGGCCCAGGGCGTGGAGCCTGGCGACCGCGTGGCCGCCTACCTGCCCAACGTGCCCGAGGCCATGGTCGCCTTTCTGGCCACGGTGAGCATCGGCGGCGTGTGGAGCATCTGCGCGCCCGACATGGGCACGCATGCGGTGCTGGACCGCTTCCGCCAGATCGAGCCCAAGGTGCTCATCGGCGTGGATGGAGTCACTTACGGCGGGCGCGACCACGACCGCACGGCGGTGCTGGCGGAGTTGCGCGAGGCCTTGCCCAGCGTGCAGCATGCGGTCCTGCTGGGCAACCTCGATGCATCCGCGTCCATGGACGGCTGGGCGGGCTGGGCGAGCGCTACCGCCCGCCACGACCCCGACACCGCGGCCTTCGAGCCCATGTGGCTGCCCTTCGACCACCCGCTGTGGATCGTCTATTCCAGCGGCACCACCGGCCTGCCCAAGCCCATCGTGCACGGCCACGGCGGCACGGTGCTGGTGGCGCTGCAGCTCAAGGTGCTGCACAACGACATCGGCTGCAGCTACGAGCCCAACAGCTTCGGCGAGCGCTACCACTGGTACAGCTCCACCGGCTGGGTGATGTGGAATGCGCAGCTCTCGGGCCTGCTGTCGGGCACCACCTGCGTGATCTACGACGGCAACCCGGGCGGCAGCAAGGAGCACCCGGACTGGGGCGTGCTGTGGCGGTTCGCGGCCGAGACGGGCGTGACCTTCTTCGGCGCCGGTGCGGCGTTCTTTGCCAACTGCATGAAGGCCGGCATCACGCTCGCGGACTACGGCGACCTGGGCCGCATCCGCGCGCTGGGTACCACCGGATCGCCGCTGTCGCCCGAGGTGCAGGAGTGGGGCACGGCGCAGTTCGAGGCCTTGGGCACACACGACATCTGGTGGAACAATATTTCCGGGGGCACCGACTTTTGCGGCGCTTTCATCGGGGGCCACCGCGAGCTGCCCCAGGTGCCCGGCGAGATGCAGTGCCGCATGCTGGGTGCGGCGGTGGAGTCGTGGGATGCCGAAGGTCGTCCCGTGATGGACGCGGTGGGCGAGCTTGTCTGCGCGCAGCCCATTCCGTCGATGCCGCTCTACCTGTGGGGCGACAAAGACGGGTCGAGGTATCTGTCGAGCTACTTCGACATGTACCCCGCAGGCCACGGCCGCCAGCCCGGCGGTGGCGACGGCCCGGCCAGCATGGGGGCGGTATGGCGCCATGGCGACTGGCTCAAGATCGGCGCCCACGGCGGCTGCGTCATCTACGGCCGCAGCGACGCCACCATCAACCGCCACGGCCTGCGCATGGGCACGAGCGAGATCTACAGCGCGGTCGAGTCCCTGCCCGAAGTGCTCGACAGCCTGGTGGTGGACCTGGAGTACCTGGGCCGCGAAAGCTATATGCCGCTGTTCGTGGTGCTGCGCCCCGGCAGCGTGCTGGACGACGCCCTGCGTGGCCGCATCAACGGTGCGGTGCGCACGGCGCTGTCTCCCCGTTTTGTGCCCGACGACATCTTTGTGGTGGCCGAGGTGCCGCGCACTCTGAGCGGCAAGAAGCAGGAGCTGCCGATCAAGAAGCTGCTGCTGGGGCAGCCGCTCGAGAAGGTGGTCAACAAGGATGCGATGGCGAATCCGGGGTGCCTGGAGTGGTATGTGGCGTTTGCGGGGGAGCGGGCAGGGGTGCCACAAAAGGCATAGCTGCTAGCGCAGGTGGAATAAGCGGTAGCGGCCGTTTGGACTTGGTTTTACGCGAGTGCGCGAAGACCTTGTCGACCCCAGATCCACCAAGCATTAGCGGCGCCCGGCTTTAGCTCCCTCTCCCCTCGTGGGAGAGGGTTGGGGAGAGGGGGCTTGTGCGAGGCGCCGTGCCTTATCACCCCTCTCCCCCGCCCTCTCCCGCAAGGGGAGAGGGAGTTTCGGGGCGTTATCGGCGATGTGGTCAGGGCGACAGGCCCCCAGTCATCCACGCCTCAATCCAGCTTCGCCCCCGACGCCTTGATCAACCGCTCCCACACCGGCCGCTCCTTCGCAATCGCGGCGGAAAACAACGCGGGCGAGCTGCTCTGCACGTCGAACCCCATCGCCGCGATGCGCTGGGCCACATCGGGCAGCTGCGTGGCCTTGCGCACTTCGTCGGCGATCCGCTCCAGGATGGCCGGGGGCGTGCCTGCAGGGGCGCCAAAGGCCAGCCAGCCCGCCACGCGGTAGGCCTCGTCGTTCAGGCCCTGCTCGGCCAGCGTGGGCACGTTGGGCAGGGTGCCCATGCGGCGCTCGCCGCTCACGCCGATGGCCTTGAGCTTGCCGGCCTCCAGGTGGGGCTTGACCTGCAGCGCGCTGGCGAATGCGATCTGGATCTGCCCGCCCAGCAGGTCCTGCACCATGGGCGCCTCGCCGCGGTAGGCCACGTGGCTCATGTCGGCGTTCTGCGACTGGCTCATGTACGCGCCGGCCAGGTGCGGGTAGGCGCCCGTGCCGTACGAGCCGTAGGCGACCTTGCCCTTGTTCGCCACCACGTATTTCAGCAGCTCGGGGCCCGTGGCCACGGGCACGCTGGGGTGGGCCACCAGCACCAGCGGCGCGATCGCGATCTGGTAGATGGGCGCGATGTCGCGCTCGGGGCTGTAAGGCAGCTTGGTGTACAGGAACTGGTTGGTGAGCATCGAATTGCTCAGGCCCAGCAGCAATGTGTAGCCGTCGGGCGGGGCCTTGGCCACCGCGTCGGTGCCGATGATGCCGGCCGCGCCGGGCTTGTTGTCGATGACCATGGGCTGGCCCAGGCCCACGGCCATCTTCTCGGCCAGCACGCGCGCCAGCACGTCGGTGGCGCCGCCGGCAGCGAAGGGCACGACCACCTTGATGGGCTTGCTCGGGTACGGCGCGGCCTGCGCGAACGCGGCCGTGCCGCTGCCGGCGGACAGCGCCAGCGCCGCGGCGCCCAGCCAGGCGCGGCGGTTCATCGCGTGGATGTTCTTCGTTGTTGTCGTCGTCTTCGGGGCCGGTGTGGTCATGCGGTGTCTCCTGGAATGGTTATGGACGGAAAAGCAGCAAAGCAGAACGCAGCGAAAACAGGCAGATCAAGAAAGAAAGATAGATAGATAGAAAGAACGGGTGGGCGCAGCCCGGCGGGTCGGCCGGATCAGGCCTTGGCCTGCACCACCTGCACCGTGGTGCGCACGGGCAGGGGCGCGAGCACCGCGTCCAGCCGCGCCTTCAGGGCCTCTGCCGCGCCGGGGCTGCCGCCGCTGGCGATCACCACGCGCACGGCGCTGTCCCCGTCGGGCAGCACATCGCGCGCGCCGTCGGCACCCAGGTCCGCGCAGGCTGCATCCACCAGCGCGGCCACCGTGTGGCAGGCCGCGCGCAGGCGCAGCTCGGGCTTGAAGATCTTGCCGACGTTGGTCACCGGCATGGTGTCCAGCACCTGCACCCAGCGCGGGCGGGCCACGGCCTCGTCCACGCGCTCGGCGGTGAAGGCGAGCAGCTCGGCCTCGGTGGCCTCGGCGCCCGGCACCAGCGTGGCGTACACCACGGGCAGCTCGCCCGCATAGGCATCGGGCGCGCCCACGGCGGCGCACAGCTGCACGGCGGGGTGGGCGCCCAGCGCATCCTCGATCACCTTGGGGTCGATGTTGTGGCCGCTGCGGATGATGAGGTCCTTGGAGCGGCCGCTCAGGTGCAGCCGCCCCTCGCCATCCACAAAGCCCAGGTCGCCCGTGGCCAGCCAGCCGTCCGGCGTGAAGGCCTTGGCCGTGTCGGCCGCGTCCAGAAAGCCCGAGAACAGGTTGGGCGACTTGAAGAGCACCATGCCCGCCTCGCCGGGCGGCATGTCCTGGTCCGACGCATTGCCGTGCGCATCCAGCGCCACGATGCGCAGCCGCGTGTACGGCAGCCGCCAGCCCACGCAGCCCGCGGGGGCCTCCACGCCCGGCGGCGTGATGGTGGAGATGCCCGCCATCTCCGTCATGCCCAGGCTCTCGTGCACGTGCAGGCCGAACAGCCGCTCGAAGCGCGCCGCCAGTTCGGGCGCCAGGATGGCCGCGCCGGTGCGGCAGTAGCGCAGCGAGCGGATGTCGGCGCCATCCAGCGGCACGTTGGCCAGCGCGGCCAGCACCGTGGGCACGGCCGAGAGGTAGGTGCAGCGGTAGCGCTCGGCCAGGCGCCAGTAGTTGGCGATGACCTCGCGGTTGCGGAACAGGCCGGTGGTGGGGATGATGGTCTCCACCCCCGCCGACAGCGCGGCCAGCGAGCCCGGCAGGACGCCCGCCACATGGAACAGCGGGTAGCCGTTGATGCCCACGTCGCCTGGCGTGATGCCCTGCATCTGCACGCTGCCCCAGGCGGTGAACACCTGCGCGCCGTGGCTGTGGCGCGCGAGCTTGGGCGCACCCGTGGTGCCGCCGGTGTGAAAGTACGCGGCGATGTCGGTGGCCGCGATGCGCCGGCGGCTCACCAGGTGGTCTGCGGGTTGCGCGGTGCGTGCCGCGAAGTCCATCACGCCATGGGGCAGCGCTGCTGCACTTGCCACCGTGGAGCCCACCTCACCGTGCGGCGCCACGCGCAGCACGGTGGTCAGCGTCGGCACCTGGCCGCGCAGGCGCAAGGCCTTGGCCCACAGGCCCGCATCGCCATCGGTGCGCTCGTCGCCCCAGGCGATCAGCACCTTGGCGCGCGCCAGGGCCATCATGGCGGCGATCTTCTCGTCGGTGAGCATGGGGTTGAGCGGCTGCACGATGCCCGCCGCCTCGCCGCCCCACAGGGCCAGGTGGTATTCCAGGCAGCCGGGCAGCAGCACGGCCACCGCATCCTGGGGCCCCACGCCCAGCGTGTGCAACAGGTTGGCGGTCTGGTGGATGCCGGCCAAGAGGTCGTTGAACGACCAGCGCAATGGCGTGTCGTGCGGGTCGGCGGTGGGCAGGAAGGTCAGTGCGGTCTTGTCGCCGAATGCATGGGCCGCGTTGCAGAAAATTTCGTAGGTGCTTTGCACCGGCAGCGCTTCAGCCAGGGGCCGGGCTTCCAGGCGCTCGACGTCGGCCAGGCTGCGGATGCTCGCCACCCGGGCGAAGGGCGGGTTCAGGGGCGGAGCGGATGCGGGGGACGGGGCTGCGGAGGTGGTGGTCATGGGGTCGGCAGTGGACGGATCAGGCATTGTTGGGCCGGCGGGCCGTCCTGACAATCTCGGGGCGTCCCCGGGGGGACCGTCGGGGCGTCCCCAGGGGGAACCCTGCCGCGCCAGGCGCCCGCGGCGGGCGTCTGCGCTCTGCCGGGCGGGCGGTGTGCCTACAGAAAACGCCGCGCACAGCCGCTCATAATGCGGCGTCCTGAGAACGTAACCGCGTTCTTGCCCACCACGGCGTGAACGGAGCCCTCGACATGAACACACCTCAACATCCCAAGCGTTTCTCCATGATCCGCGAATTCCACCTGGCCGACTGGTTCACGCTGGGCAATGCGGTCTGTGGCGTGGGCGCGCTGTTCTCGTCCATGACGTATCTGGAAACCGGCGACGTGGTGCACGTGTACTTCGCCGCCGCCCTGGTGCTGGCCGCGCTGATCTTCGACGTGCTCGATGGCCGCATCGCGCGCTGGCGCCAGAAGAGCTCGGCCATGGGCCGCGAACTCGACTCGCTGGCCGACGTGATCTCGTTCGGCGTGGCGCCCGCCATCATCGCGTATGCCTGCGGCATGCAGGGGCTGTTCGACCGCATCGTGCTGGCGTACTTCGTGGCCTGCGGCGTGTCGCGCCTGGCGCGCTACAACGTCACGGCCGAGACGCTGTCCGAAGGCACGGGCAAGGTGAAGTACTTTGAAGGCACGCCGATCCCCACCTCCATCGTGCTGGTCGCCCTGATGGCCCTGGCCGCGTGGCTGGGCGCGGTGCGCGAGAACCTGTGGTTCGGCAAGATGCTGATCGGCGGCTTCACGCTGCACCCGCTGGTGCTGATCTTCGCGGTGTCGGGCTCGCTGATGATCAGCCGGATCAAGATACCGAAGTTCTGATTGCTACTAAAAACATAGCTGCTACCGCTTGCCAGACAAGCGGTAGCAGCTATTTTTATTCAAATCTCAGCGTGCCGCGGGCTTGCGGTTGACCAGCACGATGCCCGTGGCCACCAGCACCAGTGCCACCACCAGCCCGGGCGTCACGGGCTCACCCAGCCACAGCGCGCCGAACAGCAGGGCGAACACCGGGGTCAGGAACACGAACACCGAGATCTTGGTCGCCGGGTAGTGCGCCAGCATCCACATCCAGGCCAGGTAGCTGGCGAACGCCCCCACCAGCGCCTGCGCCAGCAGCGACCCCCAGGCGAAGGTGCTGAACTGCCAGACCCAGGGCTCCCCCAGCACCAGCGAGATCACCGGCAGCACCGCCGTGCTCACGCCCACCTGGTAGAGCAGCTGTTTGGCAGGTGGCACGGCGGCCAGGGGCGTGGTGCGGATGACCACCGTGGTCAGGGCCCACATCAAGCCCGCGGCCAAACCCAGCAGATCGCCCAGCCAGGCGCGGGGCAGGGCGGCATTGGCGGGGCCCATCAGCCCGTCGCCCAGGGCCAGCCCCACGCCGACGAACGCCGCCGCCAGGCCCAGCCATTGCCAGCCCTGCAGGCGCTCGCCAGGAATGAAGCGCGGCAGCAGCAGCGCCACCCAGAAGGGCGATGCGTACAGGAACACCGTCAGCCGCGAGGCGCTGGTGTACTGCAGGCCCAGGTAGATGCATGCAAACTCCCCCGCGAACAGCGCGCCGGCCAGCAGCCCCGCGCGCGCCGCCCCGGCGGGCTCGGCCGCCGCGGACAGGCGCACGCCGCGCCACAAGCACCAGGCCACCACCGCCAAGGTGGCCAGCGCAAAGCGCACGAAGGCCTGGAACACGGGCGCCACCTCGGCCACGGTGGCTTTGACCAGCACCTGCTGGAAGCCCCAGAACATGCAGCAGGCCAGCAGGATGGCGATGGCCAGGGAGTCGATGTGTGTCTTGCGGGTGGAGGTGGAGGGCATCGGGCGATTATGGAAGGCGCTGCGCAAGGGCCGTGACGCGCCCGTGCCACCGTGCATCGTCGTGCGGCAGGTCATGGCGGCAGCGCTCGTCCTACATGTGCTGCGGCATTGGCGCACGCCCCGTGGCGAACGGGTTGGGTATGGTGAAGGTGAATGGTGGTGCCCTGCCACCGCCCAATGCCCCATGCCCGCGTTGCCCATGCCACCCTGTCGTACCGCCCCTCGAACCCTGCAACAAGGCCTGCTGCTCGGCGCGGCCGTGCTGGCGCTGGCGTGGGGCCCGGCGCAAGGGCAGTCGTCCGCGCCGCCCGCACCACGCCCCGGCCCGGCACCGCGCGCGCTCGCGCAGCAGCAGCAGTTGCCGCAGCAGCCGACACCGGCAACGCCGCGCCTTGCGCAGTTCGGACGCGAAAGCGCCTCGGCCGACGCACGGCGCATCGCCCAGTGGGCGTTCCATTCGGGCGACCATCGCCAGCTGGCTGTGGTCGTGGTCGACAAGAAAGACGCAAAGGTCTACGTCTTCAGCCCTGACGGCCAGCTGCAGGGCGCCACGCCCGCGCTCATGGGGTCGGCCATCGGCGACCACACGGTGCCCGGCATCGGCGACAAGCCCATCGCCCAGGTGCTGCCGGCCGAGCGCACCACGCCGGCAGGCCGCTTCGTCGCGGAGCCCGGCACCAACGCAAGTGGTGAAGATGTGGTGTGGGTGGACTACGACGCGGCGGTGTCCATGCACCGCGTGCGCGCCAACGTGAAGTCCGAGCGCCGGCTCGAACGGCTGGCGTCGAGCACGCCCAAGGACAACCGCATTTCCTACGGCTGCATCAACCTGCCGGTGGCCTTCTACGAAAAGGTGCTGAGCCCGGCGGTGCGCAGCACCGGCGCGGTGGTGTACGTGCTGCCCGAGACGCGGCCCGCTGCCGACCTGTTTGGCGCGTACGAGGTGCCGGGCAGCGCAGCGCCCGTGCGCCGGTGAACGCGGGCGATGGACAGCGGGTGCTGCGTGCAGGCCCCTGTCCGACACAGGCTGCGGACCGGGGATGACGCTGAACGCACCAGGACCTCTTAGTCTGACAGCAGCTGGCGACGGTGCTGGCCAATTCCATCATCCACAGATCCAAGGAGTCCCCTCATGTCCACATCCAAGAATTCGCTCAAGGCATTGCTCGCAGGTTTGGCCACCGTTGCCGTGGTGAGTACCGCCATCGCCCAGAGCAACCCGCCAGCCCCTGCCAACCCCAACCCCGCCACGGGCGCCGGCCAGCAAAGCTCGCAAAACACGCCCATGGGCAGCACGGGCACCCAGGGCGCTACCGGCGGCACTGGCGCTGCTGGCGCGGGCATGAGCGGCTCTTCGGGCGCGACCATGGGCTCGGGCAATGCCGCCAGCTCGTCGGGCTCCGGCATCGCCCCGGCTCCCGCACGTCCAGCACGCGCTGACCGCAACTGAGCACGCGCTGTCTGCCACTGCACAAAGCCGGGCTTGCCCGGCTTTTTGTCGTCGTGGTGGCGCAGGCGGTGGCTGCCGGCGCCTGCACGATGATGGCCTTGAGTGGGGGCAGAGCCTGCCGCCCACCCCCTTGCGGCAGGGCTGGCGTGGCCCCACGGTACACTTTGCGCCTTCCCCAACAGGTTCCCGCGCCCTTTCCACAACGTCCATTCATGGCCCTTACGACGGCGGCCCAGTCCCGCACCAGCTTTGATCTCAAAAGCGCCTCGCTGCCCGTGGTGGCCGTGGTGCTCAAGACCACCGACGCCGCGCAGTTCGCGGCCGACCTGGCCGACCGCGTGGCCGATGCACCGGGCTTCTTCGATTTCGACCCCGTGCTGATCGATCTGGCTGCCGTCAAGGACGCCGAGGACCCCATCGATTTCGCCGCCCTGGTGGCCACCTTGCGCAGCCACAGCACGCTGCCCGTGGCCGTGCGCGGCGGCAGCGCCGCCCAGATGGAGGCCGCTCGCGCCGCCGGCCTGGCCGCCGCGCCCGATGCCGCCCCGGTGCGCGTCGCCGAAGCCGCGCCCGTGGCCGAGCCCGAAGTGCGCGAGGTGATCCGCGAGGTCGAGGTGGTGCGCGAGGTGCAGGTCGAAGTGCCTGTGGCAGGCCCCGGTACCGTGGTCATCGACAAGCCCCTGCGCTCGGGCCAGCAGGTGTATGCCCGCGGCGCCGACCTGGTGGTGATGGCCGTGGTGAGCTTTGGCGCCGAGGTCATTGCCGACGGCAACATCCACGTCTATGCACCGCTGCGTGGCCGCGCCATCGCCGGCGCGCGGGGCAACACCGAAGCCCGCATCTTTTCCACCTGCATGGAGCCGCAGCTGGTGTCCATCGCAGGCATCTACCGCACCACCGAGACCGCGCTGCCCGACGAAGTCGCCGGCCGGCCCGCCCAGGTGCGCCTGGAAGGCGAAAAGCTCCTCATCGAGCCGCTGCGAAATCCTGTACGTATCAACCCCAGAGAGACTCAATAAACCCATGGCCAAAATCGTCGTCGTGACTTCCGGCAAGGGTGGTGTGGGCAAGACCACCACCAGCGCCAGCTTCGCCACCGGCCTCGCCCTGCGCGGCCACAAGACCGCCGTGATCGACTTCGACGTCGGCCTGCGCAACCTGGACCTGATCATGGGTTGCGAGCGCCGCGTGGTGTACGACCTGATCAACGTGATCCAGGGCGAGGCCAACCTGAACCAGGCGCTCATCAAGGACAAGCAGTGCGACAACCTGTTCGTGCTGGCCGCCAGCCAGACGCGCGACAAGGATGCGCTCACGCAGGACGGCGTGGAGAAGGTGCTCAAGGACCTGGCCGCGATGGACTTCGAGTACATCGTCTGCGACTCCCCTGCCGGCATCGAAAGCGGCGCGCTCATGGCGATGCATTTCGCCGACGAGGCGCTGCTGGTGACCAACCCCGAGGTGTCGTCGGTGCGCGACTCCGACCGTATCCTGGGCATGCTGGGCAGCAAGACCCAACGCGCCATCGACGGCGGCGAGCCCATCAAGGAGCACCTGCTCATCACGCGCTACAACCCGAGCCGCGTCGAAGACGGCCAGATGCTGAGCCTGGAAGACATCCAGGACATCCTGCGCATCAAGCTCATCGGCGTGATCCCGGAGTCCGAAGTGGTGCTGCAGTCGTCCAACCAGGGCACGCCGGCCATCCACGCGCAGGGCACCGACGTGTCCGAGGCGTACAAGGACGTGATCGACCGCTTCCTGGGCGCCACCGACAAGCCGCTGCGCTTCATCGAGGCGGAAAAGCCCGGCTTCTTCAAACGCCTGTTCGGGAGCAAATAAGCCATGGCTTCTTTCCTGTCCTTTCTGCTCGGCGAAAAGAAGAAGACGGCCAGCGTCGCCAAGGAGCGCCTGCAGATCATCCTCGCGCACGAGCGCAACGGCCGCAACGCCTCCGAGCCCGACTACCTGCCTGCCCTGCAGCGCGAGCTGGTGGCCGTGATCTCCAAGTACGTGAAGATCAACCCCGAAGACCTCAAGGTGCACCTGGAGCGCCAGGACAACCTGGAAGTGCTGGAAGTCAAGATCGAGCTGCCGGACACAGTGCGCTGAGCGCTGCACGCCGGTGCGGCCGACGCGTCCCTGCCGGGGCCCGGGGCCGCACCCCTGACGACAGGACCCCCCACCATGCTGTCCCATGTATTCATCGGCGTGAACGATTTCGAGCGCGCCATGGCGTTCTACCGCCCGGTGATGGAGCGCCTGGGCCTGGCGCTGCGGTTTGCAGAGCCTGAACGGCCCTGGGCCGGCTGGCAGACGCCCGGCGTGGCGCGGCCGCTGTTCCTCATCGGCCGGCCTTTTGACGAGCAGGCCGCCCAGCCCGGCAACGGTGCCATGAACGCGCTGCTGGCCGCCGACCGGGCCACGGTGGACGCCGTCCACGCGCTGGCCCTGCGCCACGGCGGCAGCTGCGACGGGCCGCCGGGCCTGCGCCCGCACTACCACGCGAACTATTACGGTGCGTATTTCCGAGACCCGGACGGCAACAAGCTGTGCGTGTGCTGCCACGGGGCAGGCTGACCGCAGAATCTTCCGTCCGTACCGCCTGGGTTGAGGCTGGCAGGTCGCCGGCATGGCCGGTTTATTGCTTAACATCAGGGTAATCCCTAATGCGAGGCAGTCCTGTGGACGAATCCTGGAAACTCAGCTGGCAGCGCGCCCGCCACCACGAAGGCTTCACACGCGGCGCGCGGGCCTTTTTCGCCCTGGCGGCGGTGCTGGCCTGCGGCTGGTGGGCCGACTGGCAGGCCGAACTCATGCCCGTGCTGCTGGGCGTGATCGCCAGCGCGCTCACCGAGACCGATGACAGCTGGCGGGGGCGCCTGCGGGCGCAGCTGCTGGCGCTGGGGTGCTTTGGCCTCATGGCGCTGGCGGTGTGGGCCACGGTGTCCTGGCCCTGGGCGCTGATGGGGGCCATGGTGGTGTCGGCCTGGGCGCTCACCCTGCTGGGCGCGCTCAGCGAACGCTACCGCGCCATCGCGTTCGGCTCGCTCATCCTGTTCATCTACGCGGCCCTGGCCGCCGACGCCAGCCGCGCCGCGGCCGAGCAGGCCACGCCGCTGATGCTGGCCGGTGCGGCCTGGTACGGCGTGGTCTCGGTGGTCTGGAGCCTGGCCATGCCCCGGGCCCCGGTGCGTTTTCGGATGGCCAGGCTCTATGCGGTGCTGGGCGAATACCTGCGGCTGAAGGCCCTGCTGCTCGAGCCCGTGCGCGACGTGGACCTGGAGCGCCGCCGCATGGCGCTGGCCCTGCACAACGGCCGCGTGGTGGATGCGCTCAACGCCGCCAAGGAAAGCCTCATGAGCCGCATGGGCCGGGGCACGCCGCCGCCGTGGCTGCAGACGGCCATGCACCAGTACCTGGCCGCGCAGGACGTGCACGAGCGCGTGAGCTCGTCGCACGAGCACTACGACCTGCTGGCGCAGTCGTTCTTTCACAGCGACGTGCTGTACCGCTGCCAGCGCGTGCTCACGCTGCTGGGCGAGCAGGCGCTCAAGCTGTCGGTGGCGATCCAGGAACAGTCGCGGCCGCAGCACTGGGGCGCCACGGGCCGCGCCATCGAGGACATGCAGGCGGCCATCGCCCACCAGGACGCGGCTGCGGCTGCGGCTCTCAATGCATCTGATGCTGCCAATACCCCGCCGCACCCCATGGCCCGCCCGCTGCGCTCGCTGCATGCGCTGGGCCACAACCTCACCGCCATGGCCGGCGTGTTTGCGGGCGCACTCGCGCTGCCGGCAGACCCGCAGGCCGACAGCGCGGTGGACCACACGCTGTTCGACCGCGAGCCCCGCAGCCTGCGCGATGCCGGCTCGCGCCTGCGCGCGCAGCTCAGCGCCCGCTCTGCCTGGCTGCGGCACAGCGTGCGCCTGAGCCTGTCGCTGGCCGTGGGTTTTGCGGTGATGCAGGCCACGGCCGACCCGCACGGCTACTGGATCCTGCTGACCATCGTGTTCGTGAGCCAGCCGCAGTACGCGGCCACCCAGACCCGGCTGCTGCAGCGCGCCAAGGGCACGGCCATGGGGCTGGCGCTGGGCTGGGCGGCGATCCAGCTCTTTCCGGGGGCGCTGGTGCAGGCGGCGCTGCTGGTGTTCGCCGGGGCGGTGTTCTTCGGCGCGCGGCACACGCGCTACACGCTGGCCACGGCGGCGGTCACCATGCTGTTGTTGCTGAGCTTTCAGCAGATGGGCACATCGCAGGGCGTCATCGCGGCGCGCCTGCTCGACACCGCCGTGGGGTGCCTGATTGCGGCTGCGGCGTCGTGGCTGGTGTGGCCGCACTGGCAGTCGCGCCAGTGGCCGCAGCTGGCCGCCCAGGTGCTGCAGACGCAGGCGCTGTACCTGCGCGCCATCCTGGCGCAGTACCACAGCGGCAAGTGCGACCACCTCGAATACCGCCTGGCCCGGCGCAACGCCCACAACGCGGACGCAGCGCTGTCCAACTCGTACAGCGCCATGCTCAAGGAGCCGTTGCGCGTGCGCGGCAATGCCGCGGTGATGGCGAGCTTTCTGTGCCTGTCGCACACGCAGCTCAACTACCTGTCGGCCCTGGGTGCGCAGCGCGGCGCGCAAGGCACGCAGCCGGTGGACGACGCCACACAGGCGCTGGCGCGCACGCTGCTGGTGTCGCTGCAGCAACTGTCGCAGGAGCTCGAGCGGGCGCAGCAGCAGTCGGGCGTGCGGCGGCGCCATGCGGTGGCAGCCCCTGCCGTCGAGCAGGTGCTGCGCGAGTTCGGCACGCCGCAGGCCGCCATGCCGCAGCCCCCAGCGAGCGCGCACAGCCTGATGGCGGCGCAGCTGCTGCTGGTGGGCAAGGTGTTTCCGCAGTTGCAGGCACATGCCCGGCAGCTGGTCGAGCCGGACGCCGGGGCTGCGGGGCGGGCCTGATCCATCTGCCCCCCATGAGAGCCAGGTTCGCGGGGGGCTCCGGGCTGCAGCCGGTCAGCGGATGTGCTTGGCGAACTTGGCCGCAAAGGCCTGCGCAATGCTCAGGCCGCGCTGCCCGGGCACCAGCGTGGCCGTCTGGCCTGCGGCGAGCCTGCCCGGCCGGTCCACCGCCAGGTAGTAGCCGCAGCAGCCGGCGATCGCCATCGCGCGCCCGGCCTGCGCAAAGCCCATCACGGCGTTGAACTTGGAGCAGGGCTCGCGGGGCGCCGTCACGCGCAGCACGCAGTCCGGGAAGTGCAGCTCGTCGCCCACGAAGATCTCGTGCTCCAGCGGCCCGTCCACGGTGAGGTTCTCCCCCACGAACCCTGGCGGCAGCGCTTCGTCGAACAGGCTCACGCCGCGCTCCAGGCGCTGGGCCTGCCAGAACGCGTAGTGCACGGCCGGGTAGGCGTACACGGCCTTTTGCAGGCCGCCATGGATGCTCAGCTCCACTTGCTCGTCGCCGTGCAGTCCCAGCGGGCCGGCAGGGACCGCGCCCTGCACAGGCGACTTGCCGATGCCGGTGAGCAAGCTGCGCTCGCCCACCCGCAGGCGGCGCGCGGTGCCGATGTTGATGCTGCGGATGTGCATGAAGAAGACGGGACGGTAGCAGGTGGCGTGCGTGGGTGGCCAACGCAAAAAACGCCGCGGCCGGGGGCCGTGCGCTACAGCGGGTGCTCGGTGTAGAACCGGCCGCCGTGGTACAGCAGCGGCGGCACGCCCGCGCGGTGGCTGCAGCGCTCGACCTCGCCCACGAAGATCACGTGGTCGCCTTCTTCGTAGCGGCTGCGGTTGAAGCACTCGAAGGTGGCGGCGGCACCTGCCAGCACCGGTGCGTTGCTGATGCCCGGGCTGTGGTCCACGCCGGTCCAGCGGTCCACGCCTTTGGAGGCAAAGCGCTCGGCCAGCGACTTCTGGTCGGCCGCCAGCACGTTGATGGCGTAGTGCGAGCCGTTGGCAAAGGCTGGCATCGACGCGGCGGCGCGCGACAGGCTCCAGAGCACCAGGGGCGGGTCCAGCGACACGGAGTTGAAGGAGCTCGCGGTGAGCCCCACCAGCGCACCATCGCCGTTGCGCGCGGTGACGATGGTGACGCCGGTGGCGAACATGCCCAGCGCATCGCGGAATTCGCGGACGGAAAAGCTGGGGGGGCGGGCGAGGGCAGGGCGGGGCAAGGGCAGGTTCACAACAGCAGCGGCACGGCGAAGGCGCAAGGGCCAGAGCAGCCATTATGAAACGCCCTCCGTAACCGCGCCGCCGCCAGGGCTGCGCCGGTGCGTGAAGGCCTGCGCGCCCGACTGCCGATAATCGGGGCATGGCAGGTGCGGGATGTCTGCCGCCCCCGCCGATTTGTTCTTCATCCAACCCCGACCGCATGGCTCTTCTCCCCACCTTCACCACCCTGGGCTCCGGCGCTACCGTGCTCATGCTGCACGACGCCGATGGCGACCACCTCACGTTCGCCCCGCAGGTGGAGGCGCTCGCGACCGCCGGGTACCGCGCCGTGGCGTGGAACATGCCGGGCTACGGCCGCAGCGCGCCGATCGAGCCCTACAGCTTCAAGGGCCTGGCCGAGAGCTGTCTCCTGCTGATCGAGGCCCTGCAGTGTGGCTCCGTGTCCCTGGTGGGCCACGGCATGGGGGCCATGGTGGCGCTGGAAGTGGCGGTGCGCAAGCCGGCGGCGGTGCGACGCCTGGTGCTGTGCGCCGGTGGCCCGGCCATGGATGCGCAGGCCACGCAGGATTGGGTGGCGCCCCGGCTGGCGGCGCTGCAGGCGCTGGAGCAGGGCGGCAGCATGGAGCAATTGGCGAACACCCTGGTGCCGCGGTTCATCGGCACCGGTGCGCTGCCCGAGGGCGTGCGGCTGGCCACGCATGCGCTGTCGCAGGTCTACCCCGGCGCCTACCGGCGTGCCCTGCAGGCAATGGGCACCTTCGACCGCGGCGCTGCGGCGCTGCGGTCCCTGAGCCTGCCCACCCTGCTGGTGGGCGGCGGCCAGGACCGCTGCACGCCGCCTGAAGCGCTGCAGGCCCTGGCCCAGGTGATGCCCGATGCCGAGCACCTGAACCTGCCGCACGTGGGCCACTGGCCGCAGCTGGAAGACCCGGAGGGCTTCGGCGGCGCGCTGATGGAGTTCCTGGTGCGCCCGCGGGTGCTGCATTGAAGCCCGCCGGGTGAATGCGCCGCGCTGGCGGCCTGGCCATGCTGGCGCCTGCGCGCCATCGGACGGCGCGGGCCTCGGCGGCCGTGGCCGCGCCGCACCGGCATGATCGCCGACCCTCTCTTTGCCTCTATGTGGTTCCTTCTCAAGAAAATCCTGTCTGCCGTGCTGATGCCCCCGGTGCTCAGCATCCTGCTGGCCTTCGTGGGCCTGTGGATTGCGCGGCGCCACCGCCGCACCGGCCTGCTGATCGCGGTGCTGTCGCTGCTGTCCGTGCTGGCGCTGTCCTGGCCGCCGGTGTCTGTGGCGCTGGTGCGCAGCCTGGAGCGGTATCCGTCCATCGCGCAGGCCGACCTGGCCCGTGCCCAGGCCATCGTGGTGCTGGGCGGCGGTGCCGACGCCACCGCACCCGACAACGGCACCGACGTGCTCAGCCGCGGCGCGCGCGAGCGGCTGCGCTACGCCGTGGCGCTGCAGCGGCAGACCGGGCTGCCGCTGCTGGCCACCGGCGGCTCGTTCGGCGGCGCCCGGGCCGAAGCGCTGGTCATGAAGGACGTGGCCGAGCATGAGCTGCGCGGCCGCGTGCGCTGGACCGAAGTGCATTCGCTCGACACGCAGGGCAATGCGGCGAATTCCGCGCCCGTGCTCAAGGCCGCTGGCATCGAGCGCATCGCGCTGGTGACCCACGGCTGGCACATGGTGCGCGCGGCCGATCTGTTCCGGCGCCAGGGGCTCGAAGTGCTGCCTGCGCCCATGGGGCTCACCTACACATCGTCCCACCGCCTGCAGCGGCTGCTGCCGCGCGCCTCGGCGCTGGCGGACAGCAGCCTGGCGCTGCACGAGTGGCTGGGCATTTTGGCGCAGCGCGGGGGCGCGTGGGTGCGCAGGGTGGCGGGCTCCGCCTGAGCCTGCAGTCTAGGTGAGTGGCGTGGGTGGCGTGGGTTGCGTGGGCGGCAAGGTCCAGCCCCGGGCCAGGAGCTTCTGCTGCAGATCGGCCAGTGCGTTCGCCGCGCCGGCGTGCTGCTCCAGTTCGATGTGGATGCTGTTTTGCGGCTTCTCTGGCTCCCACAGGTCACCGCGCACCCTGCAGATGGCCTGGCCCAGGGCCGCACCGCCATGCGCCTGCCAGTAGAAGTCGTAGCTCTGGTTGGCGCCATGGCGCTCGATGAAGCGCGGTGCGTGTGCGCCCAGCGTGTCGAACACCCGCTGTGCCGCGGACTGCAGCGCCAGCCCGGGCGGTGGCGGTAACAGCAGCAGCGTGAGGGTGGTCACCCGGTCACCATGTCGGCGTGCGTCAGGGGTTGTGCCAGCGTGGCCGGCGCCTCAGGCCGCGGCCAGGAACGTCGCCGCAGCGGCCACGGCCTGTGCATCTGCCTGCACGGCATTGGGCGGCCCGCCCTTGCCCCAGAGCGCGCCGCCCCAGGTCATCGACAGGAACTTGGCGCACAGCTCCACGGAGTCGATCATGGGCTGGGCCTTGGCCCGGTCGCCGCTGGTGGTGATGAGGGCCAGCGTCTTGGCGCCCATGGGCTCCTTGAACGCCAGGCCCGGCACGCGCATCCAGGCGCTCCAGTGGTCCAGGTAGGTCTTGAGCGGCGACGGGATGCTGTACCAGTACACAGGGGCCGCGAAGACGATGTGCGTGGCCGCGAGCGTGGCGTCCAGCAGGGTCTTCATGTCGCCTTCGGGCGGCGCATAGGTGCCCGAGGTGTGGCGCTGGTCCACGAAAGGCGGCAGGTCCATGCGCGCCAGGTGGTGCCAGGTCTGCGCGGTACCGGCAGGCAGCGCGGCGGCAGCCTGGCGGGCCAGCCACTCGGTATTGCCGGTGTGGCCTGGCTCGCGGGTGGAGGTGGTGAGAAAGAGGTAGTGCGGTGCTGAAGACATGGCGGGCATCGTAGCGAAACCCGCCTTTCTCTGCAGGCTCAGGCCGCAACCACGGCGCGGGGCGCGCGTGCTGCCTCGGTCCCCAGAAAGCCGAAGTTCATCGCGGGCCGTTCGCCGCAGATGAGTTCGGCCAGCGCCTTGCCGGAGCCTGCACCGTGCGTCCAGCCCAGCGTGCCGTGGCCGGCGTTGACCCAGAGCTTGCCCACGCGGGTCTGGCCGATGAAGGGAATGTTGGTGGGCGTGGCGGGGCGCAGGCCCGTCCAGTACTGCGGGTTGCCGCCTTCTTCGGGCGTGCGGGTGTCGCACACGCCGGGCAGGATGGTCTCGATGCGGCGCGACAGCATGTGGCAGCGGGCGCGTGCGAGGGTGCTGTCCAGCGACAGGTCGTAGCCATTGAGCTCGATGGTGCCCGCCACGCGCAGGTGGTTGCCCAGCCGGCTCATGGCGATCTTCTTGCCGTCGTCGATGGTCGACACCATGGGCGCGCCCTCGGGCTTGAGCAGCGGGAACGTGGCGCTGTAGCCCTTGCCGGGGTAGATGGGCAGGTCCACGCCCACGGTGCGCAGCAGCGGCGCGCTGTAGGAGCCGCAGGCCACCACCACGGCATCGCCCTTCACTATGAAGTCTTTTTTGCCGCCACCGCTTGTCTGGCGTGCCATGACAGCTACTGAATCGATAGCATCGCCGATCTTGTTGAGGCGCAGCACGTCGTGGCCGTACAGGAACTGCGCGCCACGCTCCAAGCAGCGGCGGGCCAGCCCCTGCGTGAACACGCGGGCATCGCCGCTCTCGTCGGTGCTGGTGTAGGTGCCGCCGGTGATCTTGTCGCCGTAGGCCTTGAAGGCGGGCTCGATCTGCAGCAGCTCGTCGCGGCTCACCAGGCGGCGCTGCACGCCGTGCCGGCGCATGAGCTCCACCGCGTGGCCGGCGGCGTCGAACGACTTCTGGTCGGTGTAGAAGTGGGCAATGCCGCGCTCCAGGCGGTTGTATTCGATGCCCGTGGTGCTGACCAGGTCCTTCAGCGCCGCATGGCTGTACGCTCCCAGCGCCACGATCTGCTGCACATTGCGCTCGAACGCCGCGTCGTTGCACTGCGCGAGGAACTGCAGGCCCCAGCGCCACTGCTGCCAGTCCAGGTGCGGGCGAAACAGCAGTGGTGCTTCGTTGTCGAACATCCACTTGAGCGCCTTGAGCGGCGCATCGCGGTTGGCCCAGGGCTCGCAGTAGCTCACCGAGATCTGCGCGGCATTGGCAAAACTGGTCTCCAGCGCCGCATCGGGCTGGCGGTCGACCACGACGACCTCATGGCCCCGTTCGAGCAGGTGCCAGGCGGTGCTGATGCCGATGATGCCGGCGCCCAGGATGATGGTTTTCATGGGGCGCAGTGTGATCCACATTGCGTTCCACTAAAAGCAAAATTAAACTTACTCCAAAAACATCAGCAGGCCTAATGAAGCGGGCCGCGCTGCACCCGGTTCATACGCTGTCACATCATGAGCACCTACGACCCCGCCGCCCTGGAATGCCTTGCCGCCATCGTCGAAGAGGGCGGCTTCGAGCGCGCGGCGCAGCGCCTGAACGTGACCCAGTCCGCCGTCTCGCAGCGCCTGCGCGCGCTGGAGGCGCAGGTGGGCTCGGTGCTCATCGTGCGCAGCCGGCCGCTGCGGCCCACCTCGGCGGGGCAGTTGCTGCTCAAGCACACCAAGCAGCTGCGCCTGTTGCGCGCCGACCTGGAGCGCGACCTGCACGAGCTGGCACCGAGCGCGCCGGGCGGCACGCGCGAGGACGAGCGCATCTCCATCGCCATCAACGCCGACAGCATCGCCACCTGGGCCATGGGGGCGCTGCACGACCTGGTGTGCCAGCGCCTGCCGCTCGAAATCATCGTGGACGACCAGGACTTCACGCAGGAGTGGCTGCGCTCGGGCCAGGTGCTGGGCTGCGTGACCACGCTCAAGCAGGCGCTGCGCGGCTGCAAGATGGTGCCGCTCGGCGCCATGCCCTATGTGGCGGTGGCGGCCACCCGCTATGCCGAGCAGCACCTGCCCCAGGGGCTCACACCCCACAACTTCCGCGAGGTCTCGTTCCTGTCCTTCAACCGCAAGGACGACATGGCTGCCGAGTTCGTCGCCCGGGCCTTTGGCTTGAAGCGTGTGGCCCTGAACCACCTGTTCGTGCCGGGCTCCGAGGCGCAGTTGCGGGCCGTCGCCGCGGGCTGGGCGGTGGGGGTGATCCCCGAACTGCTCGCCCGCCCCGCCATTGCGGACGGCAGCCTGGTCAACGTGGCGCCGGGCCGCTCGTTGCCCATCCAGCTGTACTGGCACTGCTGGAACCTGGAATCGGAATTGCTAGATGCCTTGACCGCCGCGCTCACCACCGCCGCAGCGCACTCGCTGGTGCCATGACGGCGGAGGGGAGGCTGCGGTGCCCGGTTCCCGGCCTTGCGATGCCGGTTATGCCGTGAACGACGTAGTTGCATTGCAACTTGGTCATTTATTTTTCTACCGGAATGTATAAAATGGACGGCATGCAAACGCAGCCCACAAAACCGTCGTTCAAGGAGCAGATGCACCAGGCCCGCGAGGAAGCCATCCTGCGGTCCACCTGCCAGCTGCTCGGCGAAAAAGCTTTCGACGCCATGACCATGGACGACGTGGCCAACGCCGTGGGCATCGCCAAGGCCAGCCTGTACAAGCATTTCTGCAGCAAGGAAGAGCTGTGCAGCGCCGCCATGGTGCAGATCCTGGGGCGGGTGAAGGCCTACCTGGCCAGCCTCCCGCAGGAGATGCCGCCGGTGGAGAAGCTGCAGGCGCTGGTGCGCTGGTCGCTGGAGCGCCTGCTGACCAACGAAATGCCGCTGCTGCCCAGCCGCAACTCCACGCTGCGCGCGGTGCTGATGGCCAACAAGGACTACCTCGACGGCCTGGTCACCGTGAGCGACCAGATCGGCGAGTGGATCACCGTGGCCCAGTCGCAGGGCCTGATCAACCCCACGCTGCCGCCGCTGGTGGTGCTCTACACGCTGTACGCCCGCGCCTGCGACCCGGTGGTGAGCTTCCTCAAGGAAGGCGGCCAGTATTCGGACGCCGAGATCATCGACCTGGTGGTGCGCACCTGCTTCGAAGGGCTGGCGGCACGCTGAGACGCTCCGCGTCGACGAAAAAAAGCCCGGCTTGCCGGGCTTTTTGCTGCGTGGCTGGCCCCGATGGCAGGCCAGCCCTCGGGGTGGTCACTTGGGCATGAGCACGGTGTCGATGGCGTGGATCACGCCGTTGCTGGCCGGCACGTCGGTCGCGATGACCTTGGACTGGTCCACCATCACGCCCATGCTGGTGGACACGGTGAGTTCCTGGCCCTGCACGGTCTTGACCTTGCCGGCCTTCACATCCTTGGCCATGACCTTGCCGGGCACGACGTGGTAGGTCAGCACCTTGGTCAATGCGGCCTTGTCGGCCAGCAGGCCGTCCAGGGTGGCCTTGGGAATCTTGGCGAATGCTTCGTCGGTGGGCGCGAACACCGTGAACGGGCCCGGGCCCTTCAGGGTGTCCACCAGCCCGGCTGCCTGCACGGCTGCGACCAGCGTCTTGAAGTTGCCGGCCTTCACGGCGGTATCAACGATGTCCTGCGCCATGGCGCTGAAGGTGGCGCCAGCAGTCAGGGCGATTGCGATCAAGGTCTTCTTCATGGGTCGTTCCTCTCGGTTTCGATGGAAATGACACGCCAAGATGGGCGTGGCGCGACTGTATAACCAATTGGTCTCAAAGTAAACCAATTGGTTATTCAATGACCGATTGGTAAATTTTGGACACAAAAAAGCCCCGCCAGGGCGGGGCTGCGTTGGGCGCGGACGCTCAGCGCACCAGGAGCACCGGCACCTTGCTGTGCGCCAGCACCTGGGTGGTCACCGAGCCCATGACCAGCGTGGCCAGCGCGCCGTGGCCATGGGAGCCCATCACCAGCAGGTCGAACTTGCCCGAGTCTGCGACCTTGGCGATGGACTCGCCGACCGCGCCCACCTTGACGCTGCGCTTGGCATCGATACCGTGGCGGCCGAGGAACTTGCACACGGGGGCGAGGACTTTCTCGGCTTCTTCGGCGTGGTAGTTGTCCACCACGTCCTTGCCCAGCGCGGAGCGTGCGCGGGCGGGCAGCGGGGCCTGCACGGTGAGCACGGTGTACTGGTGGTTGCCGCTGAGCAGTTCCTCGTGGGTGGCGAGGTAGGCCAGCATTTTCTTGGTGTACGCGCTGCCGTCGACAGCAAGCAGGATGTTCATGAGGTGCTCCAGAAAAAGGGATGGGGTCAGACTACTGCGCGGGGACTTCTGTTGTCTTGACCTGGGTCATGCTTTTTCTCCTGCGCTGGCGGTGCCTCATGGCACCGTCAAGCCCATCATACGGTGACGCAAAAATGCGGCTCGAACGCAGCCTGCTCGCCCTTGCGGGCATAGCCCAGCGGGTTGGCCACCACGCGGCACTGCCAGGGCAGCCCGTTGTCGCGCACGCCCCGCACCAGGTAGTCGCTGGGGGCGTGCAGGTGCCCGTGCAGCCAGAGCTGGGCCTGGGGCAGCAGGGCATCGAGCGCATTGCAAAAGCCTGCGGTGCCGGGCACCAGGCCGTAGCGCGGGTCGGCGCTTTTCAGGCTGGGCGCGAAGTGCGTGACCACGACCGTGGGGCCGTCGAAGGGCGTGGCCAGTGCCGCCGTGAGCCAGGCCTGGCTGGCCAGGGCTTCCTCGCGCATGGACTCTGCCAGAAAGGGCTCGCCCTGGCGCGTGCCGCCCGTCTTGCGCAGGTAGAAGTTCGCGGCGCGGAAGGCCTTGTCGCGGTGCTTCAGGCGGCGGGTGATGTCGGTCGTGCCTTCATGGTCGGCCAGGGCGTCGAAGTCGCTCCAGAGCGTGGCGCCGACAAAGCGCACGCCCTGCAGCTGCAGCGTTTCACGCTCCAGCCACACAATGCCCAGCCCCTCGCAGGTGCGGCGCAGGCGGGCGTGGGCTTCGTCGAAATCCTGCGCGTCGTACTCGTGGTTGCCGGGTACGAAGAACACCGGCGTGGGCCAGCCCGCGTACTGGGGCAAGGGTGAAAAGCGCGCCAGGCCGAAGTCGTCGTCGGCCAGCAGGGAGCCGGTCTGGTAGGAGCCCACGTCCCCGGCCAGCACCAGCACGTCGGCACCGGGCGCGGGTTCGGGTCGGAAATGGGGATGGACCTCCAGGTGCAGGTCGGACAGCAGTTGAATCTTCATGGACCGGGCAGTCTACGTCCTCGCGCTGAGGGTCAGGCTTCGGGGAAGGTCCGCCGGGCCGACCGGGCCAGGGCCTGCAGCAGCCATGTCATGGCGGTCTGCTGGGCGCTGCGGCGGCGCCACAGGGCATCCACGTGCACGGGCGGCACGTCCAGCGGCAGGGTGCGCTGCACCAGCGCATCGGCAATGCCCGTCACCGGAACGAAGTGGCGCGGCAGCACGGTGAGCAGGTCCGAGCCCGACACCACCCGTCCGGCCGTGAAGAACTGGTTGACGGTGATCACCACCTTGCGCTCGCGCCCCAGCGACGCCAGGGCCTCGTCGATGAAGCCGAACGGCCGGCCCGAGAAGCTCACCAGCATGTGGCGGGCCTCGCAGTAGGCGTCCAGCGTCAGGGGCGCGGTGGCCAGCGGGTGGCCCTGGCGCATCACGCACACGTATTCGCCGTCGTACAGACGCCGGCTCTCGAAAGCCACCGCATCGCCCGACTGGGCGCGTGCCGTCAGGTCCGCCAGCACGGCGGGGAAGTAGCCCACGGCCATGTCGGCCGCCTCGTCATCGAGCAGGCGCCGCGGGTCGCGCGTGGTCAGGGGCAGCACGCGGATGGCGATGCCGGGCGCCTCGCGCTCGATGATCTCGACCAGCGCCGGCACGAGCGTGGCCGCGGTGGCGTCGGCCATGGCCAGCACGAAGGTGGATTCGGCCGTGGCAGGGTCGAACCGCCCGGGCGAAAAGGACTCCTGCAGCTGCGCCAGCGCCTCGCGCACCGGGGGCCACAGCGCCAGCGCACGCGCGGTGGGCTCCACCCCCTGGCCGCTGCGCACCACCAGCTCGTCGCCCACCACGTCCCGCAGGCGGCGCATCGCGTTGCTCACGGCGGGCTGGGTGATGGACAGCTTGTGGGCGGCGCGCGTCAGGCTGCGCTCGGCCATCACCTCGTCGAAAACACGCAACAAGTTGAGGTCCAGCGAGCGGAAGTTCAAAGGTGTCATGGCTTTGCCTGCCAGCAATTATCACCAATGTGAATATCCATGATTCAAAATATAAACTTGAATGCTGAAAGGGTAAACCCTAATATCACCCCATCGCCCGGCAATCACGCCACAAGCGTTAGAAAAGGGAAACCGAAATGACCACCTTCGCACACGTTGACTACCCCACCGAACACCTTGGCGTTGTACGCGCCGAAAACGCCGCCGCTGCCCTGAAGCGCGCTGCCACCCAATTTGACGGCGCCCGTGGCGCTGCCACCCTCCTGCTGGCTGCCGTGGTGTCCGCACTGCTGGTGGTGGCCCACCAGGTGGTCGACACCTGGACTGAAGGCCACCTGCTGGCCGCCTGGATGGTGCTGTGGCTCGTCGCCTTCGCCGCCCTGGCCCTGCTGACGTCGCCAGCCCGCCGCGCCAGTGCTGTCCTGCGCGTGGCTGGCAAGGCCTTCACCGAGAACCGCCGCCGCGCCGCCGAAGACGAACGCACCTGGCAAGTCGCCATGAAGGATCCCCGCATCATGGCTGAACTGAACCACGCCATGGGCATCGCCACGGTGAGCGACATCCGCAAGTACTACTGAGATGGACCGTGCGGCCAGGCCGCACGATCCGCCGAACTACTTTGAAAGCCGTGGCGTTCGCGCCACGGCTTTTTTTGTGCTCCGAGGCTTGGCGCGGCGCGCGCCCGAGGCACATGCGGCAAAGGCAGGCGTTAAAAAACCGCCCGGTCACCAGACGGGGCGGTTTTCAGGGGCGGGGCTGACCCGGCTGCGGGGCCGGGCAGGCTACCGGATCAAGCCGCGAGGCGCTTTTCCAGGGCGGCCTTGGTATCGAGCAGCGCCTTGGGCAGGTGGTACGCCAGTTGCTCGAAATGCGCGTCGTGCAGCTTGAACTCCTCGGCCCAGGCGGCCTTGTCGATGTGCGTCACGGCTTCGAACTGCTGGGCGTTGAAGTCGATGCCTGTCCAGTTGATCTCGGCGTACTGGGGTGCCACACCGAACATCGTCTCCGTGCCCTGGGCCGTGCCTTCGATGCGGTCGATCATCCACTTGAGCACGCGCATGTTGTCGCCGTAGCCGGGCCAGACGAACTTGCCGGCCTCGTCCTTGCGGAACCAGTTCACGCAGAAGACCTTGGGCAGCGGCTTGCCGGTGGCGGCGATCTTGCCTTCCATGTCGAGCCAGTGCTGGAAGTAGTCGCTCATGTTGTAGCCGCAGAACGGCAGCATGGCGAACGGGTCGCGGCGCACCACGCCCTGGGCGCCGAAGGCGGCGGCGGTGGTCTCCGAGCCCATGGTCGCGGCCATGTACACGCCTTCCGTCCAGGTACGGGCTTCCGTCACCAGGGGCACGGTGGTGGAGCGGCGGCCGCCGAAGATGAACGCGTCGATCGCCACGCCGTTGGCGTCGTCCCACTGCGCATCGAGCGCGGGGTTGTTGGCGGCAGCCACCGTGAAGCGCGAGTTGGGGTGGGCGGCCTTGGCGCCGGTTTCCTTGGCGATCTGGGGCGTCCAGTCCTTGCCTTGCCAGTCGATCAGGTGGTCGGGCAGCTTGCCGGTGTCCTTTTCCATGCCTTCCCACCACACGTCGCCGTCGTCCGTGAGGGCCACGTTGGTGAAGATCACGTCCTTGTCCAGGCTCTTCATGCAGTTGGGGTTGGTGTGCATGTTGGTGCCGGGGGCCACGCCGAAGTAGCCGGCTTCGGGATTGATGGCGACCATCTTGCCGTCGGCGTTGGGCTTGATCCAGGCGATGTCGTCGCCGATGGTGGTGACCTTCCAGCCGGCAAAGCCTGCCTCGGGCGGCACCAGCATCGAGAAGTTGGTCTTGCCGCAGGCGCTGGGGAAGGCCGCAGCCACGTGGTACTTCTTGCCGGCGGGGTTGGTCACGCCCAGGATGAGCATGTGCTCGGCCAGCCAGCCCTGGTCGCGGCCCATGGTCGATGCGATGCGCAGGGCCAGGCACTTCTTGCCCAGCAGCGCGTTGCCGCCGTAGCCCGAGCCGTACGACCAGATCTCGCGCGTTTCGGGGTAGTGCACGATGTACTTGACCTTGGGGTTGCAGGGCCAGCTCGTGGTGTCCTCCTCGCCGTCGGCCAGGGGGGCGCCCACGGTGTGCATGCAGGGCACGAACTCGCCTTCCACGCCCAGCACGTCGTACACGGCCTTGCCCATGCGGGTCATCAGGCGCTGGTTCACGGCCACGTAAGCGCTGTCGGTCAGCTCCACGCCGATGTGGGCGATGTGGCTGCCCAGCGGGCCCATGCTGAAGGGCACCACGTACATGGTGCGGCCCTTCATGCAGCCGTCGAACAGGGGCTGCAGCGTGGCACGCATCTCGGCGGGGGCCATCCAGTTGTTGGTGGGGCCGGCGTCTTCCTTGGCGGCCGAGCAGATGTAGGTGCGGTCTTCCACGCGGGCCACGTCCGACGGGTCGGACCAGGCCAGGAAGCTGCCAGGGCGCTTGGCGGGGTTGAGCTTCTTGAAGGTGCCGGCGTCGACCAGCTGCTGGCACAGGCGGTCGTACTCTTCCTTCGTGCCATCGCACCAGTAGATGCTTTCGGGCTTGCACAGGGCGGCCATGTCGGCCACCCAGGCGAGCAGCCGGGCGTTCTTGACGTACGTGGGGGCGTTGAGATTCAGGCCCTGCATGGTGGGTGCGTTCATCGGGAGCTTCCTAAGTTAAAAAAACAGTTTTTTCAAAGGAAGCGAACCCGGTGGTACGCGGCAAGGCCTGGCGCAGGTGCGATGCTGAGCGCTGCCTTTGAAAAAACGGCTTGCGTGCTCAGTCGGCGGGCGGGCGCAGGGTCAGCCCCACGGTGTGGCGGCTATTCCACGGAGTCCGCGGGTCGGCTGGGATGTCAATTTTATGAATCTGCTGCCAACTTGTCTGTCAGACTCGCCCCAAAATTATGCAAAAAATGCATGGGGTTATGCGACCAAAAACCGGTGCGCGCGACGCCAGTGTCCCCGTGGAGCTGGCTGCCAGGTCATGCGGATGCGCCCCTTCGGCGGCGGAGGCCCGCGGCTCCGAGCCTGCCTGCGCAGGCGTGGACGGGCACAAGAGGCCGCCCTTTGATCCGCGCCACCGAGGCGCCGCAGGCGACTCAGGGGGTCTTCTGTCCACTCCAGCGCTCGTACCCGGCCTTGCGCAATTCGCAGGCGGGGCAGGTGCCGCAGCCATGCCCCCAGGCATGCAGCGTGCCGCGCACGCCGTGGTAGCAGGTGTGCGACTCGGTGATGATCAGGTCCACCAGCGCGTCCCCACCCAGGGTGCGGGCCAGCTCCCAGGTGTCGGCCTTGTCCAGCCACATGAGCGGCGTGTCGAACGTGAAGCGCTGCCCCATGCCCAGCGACACGGCCACCTGCAGGGCCTTGAGCGTGTCGTCGCGGCAGTCGGGGTAGCCTGAAAAGTCGGTCTCGCACATGCCGCCCACCAGGGTGTGCAGGCCGCGCCGGTAGCCCACCGCAGCCGCCAGGTTGAAGAACAGCAGGTTGCGGCCGGGCACGAAGGTGTTGGGCAGCCCGGCGGCCGTCATCTGGATCTCGGCATCGCTGGTCAGCGCGGTGTCGCTGATGTGGCCCAGCACGGCCAGGTCGAGCATGTGATCCTCACCGAGGCGCTCGCGCCACTGCGGAAAACGCTCGCGCATCTGCGCCAGCACCGTCTGGCGCGCCTGCAGCTCCACATGGTGGCGCTGGCCGTAGTCGAAGCCGATGGTCTCCACGTGGGCGAACTGGGTGAGCGCCCAGGCCAGGCAGGTGGTGGAGTCCTGTCCACCGGAGAAAAGAACGAGGGCGTGTCCGGGTCGCATGGCAAGGCTCCTGGCTTGGGCAAAAAAAAGCCCCGCAGCGCGGGGCTTGTGGCGATGTTCCGGTGGCTCAGGCCATGTACACGGCGATGAACGCCAGCAGGAAGATCAGCACGCCTCCCACCACGGGCAGCACGACCGGGGCCACGTGGACCACGTTCTCCACGGGGTCGTGGGGGTGGGATTCGGCGGGTGCGTGTGCGGTGTTGTGTTCGGACATGGGGCGGCTCCAGATGCTTAAAACTTGCGCAATTCTAGCCGCGAGCGGCGCACACTCCAAACGGCGGGACCGGTTCGCCGTGCCGCAGAGGATCACGCGTGCGCAAACCCCTGCCCATCGCCGGCCGGTTCTCAGATCAGCGCCGCCTCCATGCCCGCCTCGCGCAGGCGACCCAGCACATCGTCGATGTGCGTCTTGCCCCGGGTCTGCAGCACGAGTTCGATCTCCACGTTCTGCGCCGCCAGCATGGTGAAGGCGCGCTGGTGGTGCACCTCTTCGATGTTGGCGCCCGCGTCGGCCACGGTGGCCGTGATGCGCGCCAGCACGCCGGGCACGTCGCGCGCGCTGACCTTGATGCGGGCCAGGCGGCCGGACCGCACCATGCCGCGCTCGATGATCGCGGCCAGCAGCAGCGGGTCGATGTTGCCGCCACACAGCACCAGGCCCACGCGCTTGCCCTTGAAGCGCTCGGGGTAGCGCAACAATGCGGCCAAGCCCGCAGCGCCCGCGCCTTCGACCAGGGTCTTCTCGATCTCCAGCAGCATCAGCACGGCCTGCTCGATGTCGCCTTCATCCACCAGCACCAGGTCGTCCACCAGGCGCTTGACGATCTCCTGCGTGATCTTGCCGGGCGTGCCCACGGCGATGCCTTCGGCGATGGTGGATGTGCCCTGCGGGTGGCGGGTGCCCTGGACCGCATTCACCATGGCCGGAAAGCGCGTGGTCTGCACGCCCACGATCTCGATGCCGGGCTGGATGGCCTTGGCGGCCGTCGCCACGCCCGAGATCAGCCCGCCGCCGCCCACCGCGATCACCAGCGTGTCCAGGTCGGGCACGGCCTGCAGCATCTCCAGGCCCAGCGTGCCCTGGCCGGCCGCCACGCCTTCATCGTCGTAGGGGTGCACGAAGGTCAGCCCCTGCGCATCGGCCAGCGCATAGGCATGGGCGCGGGCTTCTTCCAGCGTGTCGCCATGCAGCACGACCTCGGCGCCGAAGCCGCGGGTGCGCTCCACCTTCACGCCGGGCGTGAAGCGCGGCATCACGATCACCGCGCGCAGCCCCAGGCGCTGCGCATGGTAGGCCACGCCCTGCGCGTGGTTGCCGGCGCTCATGGCCACCACGCCGCGGGCGCGCTCTTCGTCGGACAGCAGCGTGAGCCGGTTGCACGCGCCGCGCTCCTTGAAGGACGCGGTGAACTGCAGGTTCTCGAACTTGAGGAACACCTGCGCCCCCACGATCTGCGAGAGCGTCTTGGACTCCACGCACGGGGTATCGAGCACATGGCCCTGCAGGCGGGTGGCGGCGTCGCGGATGTCTTGGAGGGTCAGCATGGCGCCATTGTGGCGCAGCCCGGGGCGCGGTGGCCGCAGGGCGGGTGCGCCATCACGCGTTGACCGCGTCCATGCTGGTGGCCCTGGCCCGCAGCCTCTCCATGCATCCCGCATCCGGGAACTCCACCACCTCATACCGCGGCAGCACATACGGCAACCGCTGGGCACCGGAGCCTGCGATCTCCAGAAAGTCCGCCATGGTGACGATCAGCGGATCTGCACCTTCCCCTTCACTCAGCAGGACCAGATCCGCCGTGGGCAGCCAGGTATGGACGTCCCGAGGCAGGACGGCGTAGCTGATGAGCTGCCCGTCTGCAGACCTTTCCACCAGCGTGTGCGTGGCAACGAACACATCCGTGCCCGCCTGCTCTTGCGCGATGTCCATCGCCTGCTTCTGCTCGGCGTAGCCGCTGGCCAGAAGCTCGCGCTGCAAACGCTTCAGCGCCTGCCCCGCCTCGCCGGGTGGCGTCCACGGGGCCCAGGTCTTGTCGGTCAGGGTGAACATGTCGGCGGACAAGGGCCGCGATTCCTCGAAGAGGATGCGGCGGGCCTGGCCGACCATCTCGATCAAGGCGGCTTCGTTGTCTGCGCCGCAGACCAGCAGGCAACTGCGGTTGGGCACCATCGCCACCGGCTGCGCGCCAACGGGCAACTGCCAGACCAGCTCGTGCACCAGGATGCGTGCGGCGTCGTAGTAGTCGCCGTAGTGCGACCCGAACAGCCCGCGGCTGATCTCGTGGAACGCGGGAGCCGCCTGGTGGCGAAGGTTGTCGACGGCCACCAGCAGCACTTCGTCGAATGTCTTGTTCCAGCGCTTCAATGCATCGTCGCCGATCTGCTTGATGTTCAGCTCGCTGTCGATGGCCAAGGCAATGCCCAGGTCGTCCGACAAGGGGCGAAAGCACATGATGTCCGACAGTGCTTTTTCATCGCCTGCATCGATGCGCATCAGATCCACGCCCGAGAGGTTTCTCAGCACGGGCAGCAGCCGGTCCTTGACCTCTTCGTAGACATCCTCCGAGCTGCCTGCAGACACCATGCCCCGGACGAAGCGGTCCAGCTGCTGCTGTCGCATCGCCGGGTCGGCACGGCGGTAGTCCGTGAAGATGTTGTGCAGATTGATCAACAGCCCGTCGGACTGCCGGATCTGGAATCTTTCCCGGTCCAGCGTGAAGGTGTGTTCTGGCCAGGTGCGCCGCAGTGCCTCCAGCGCGATGTCGGCGAACTTGTCTGCGCTGAGGGGGCGGTGAAAGAGATTCTTGAAGAAATTGAGCACGGTGTCTGGCAGTGGGTGTGGCGATAGAGGCGCCCGGGGGCATGCCAGGCGCCGATGCATCGGCAACGGTGCAGCACCGGGCTGCGCCTGCGTGGTGTGGGGCCGTGCCCCACCGCGCAGGGCTCGGCCCCGGGTGCGGGTTGCCTGAGAGGCACCCGCCACACCAAAGACGCTGCGTGTTTACTGGGGCACGCCGAACTGGGAGATGTGTTCGATGTGCTGCTGCAAGGCGGATGCATTGCCCGAGCCCACTTCCGCATTCTTGTACAGCAGGCCGGTGCCCACACCCTTGGGCGTGGTCAGGCGGCGGATGTACAGCGTCTGCTGGGCGCTGTTGGCAGACGCCACCGAGTAGCCTTCGCCTTCGTTCACGCTGTAGACGAAGACATAGGTGCGCACGACCTGGTTGCTGGAGTTGATCTTGACGCACAGCACATTGCCGCTCAGTGCGCCACGCACCTGATGCTCGCAACCGAAACTCTGGGCGGTGTTGGCCATCAGGCCGTTGCCGTTGCTGGTCGCGCCCAGGTTGGTGTTGAATTCCACCAGGTCCGACTGCAGGCCTTCGCTGCCGATGGAGTTCAGCGTCCAGAAGCCGCGCAGGCTCTCCGCCACGGCGCCGTAACCGAAGTTGAAGCGTGCAATCGCCACTTCGGGCTCGTTCGGAAAGGTGATGAACCCCGTGGTGCCCGTGGTGAATCGCACGGTCACGTTGCCCGGGCTTCCTGCCGCCGTGCCCGAGCGGGCACCACTGCCGAAGAACCGGCCGCCGGTGTACTTGTTCAGCGGTGCCGTCACCTTGTTGTCCACCATGTCGCCCACGGCGAGGTAGAAGGTCGACTGGCCGCTGTTCTCGTACGCATACATCTGCATCACCAGCGTGGTGTTCTGCACGTCGATGCCGAAGCCACGGCCGGGCTTGCCGTCCATCTCCGACGTCACGATCCAGGTACCCGCTTGGGGGGAGAACGCCTGCGCCAGACCTGCACCCAACAGTGCGACGACCCCCAGAATTTTCTTGAACATCCGCGTCTTTCTCATTGGTTGAACCTCCCTTCGAGGCGAGGAAGGTTATAGCCGATCCGCAAGACGGTCTCTGCCTGCAACGGCAGGAGACACTGCCGAATGCCCGGCACCGGGCGATGAAACCCAACGCGGCATCAGGGCTTCAACCCCCGGCGATCAGGCGTTCGTGCACACCCTGAGCACCTCTGCCCCGTAGGCATCGAGCTTCTTCGCACCCATGCCGCTGATGCCCTGCAGGTCGTCCAGCGTGGTCGGGTTGCGCTCGGCAATTGCCGCCAGCGTGGCGTCGTGAAAGATCACGTACGCGGGCAGGTTGTGCTCGCGCGCGACTTCGGCGCGCCAGGACTTGAGGTTGATGAAGCGCACCTGGGCGTCCGGGCCCAGGTTGGCGGCGGCGGCCGGAGGGGCGCTGCCCTTGCGGGCGCGCTTGGCCGGTGCGGACGACACCGATTCGCGCAGCTGCACCGGCACCTCGCCCTTGAGCACGGCGCGCGAGCCTTCGGTGAGGCACAGGGTGTCGAAGCTGTGGCCGCTGTCCAGCATCACCTTCTGCAGGCCCAGCGCGCCGGTGGCGATCAGCTGGCGCAGCACGCCGCGCAGCTGGGGCTCGGTCAGGTCCGCGCCGATGCCGAAGGTGGAGATCTTCTCGTGCCCGAACTGCGCGACCTTCTCGGTCTTCTTGCCGCGCAGGATGTCCATGATGTGCCCGGTGCCAAAGCTGATGCCGCTGGCCTGGTTCACGCGGTAGATGGTGGACAGCAGCTTCCGCGCGGCATCGGTCGCATCCCACACGGCCGGCGGGCTGATGCAGTTGTCGCAGTTGCCGCACGGCGTGGAGGCTTCGCCGAAGTAGGCCAGCAGCCGCACGCGGCGGCAGTCGGTGGCCTCGGCGAGCGCCAGCAGCGCATCGAGCTTGCCGCGCAGCGCTTGCTTGAACTCCTCGCCCGCCGGGCTTTCGTCGATCATGCGGCGCTGGTTGACCACGTCGTTCAGGCCATAGGCCATCCAGGCGTCGGCATTCAGGCCGTCGCGGCCCGCGCGGCCGGTCTCCTGGTAGTAGCCCTCGATGTTCTTGGGCATGTCCACGTGCGCCACGAAGCGCACGTCGGGCTTGTCGATGCCCATGCCGAACGCGATGGTGGCGACCATCACGATGCCCTCTTCGCGCAGGAAGCGGTCCTGGTTCTTCTGGCGCACTTTGGTATCGAGGCCCGCGTGGTAGGGCAGGGCGTTGACGCCCGCGTCGCTCAGCGTGGCCGCCAGCTCTTCCACGCGCTTTCTGGACTGGCAGTACACCACGCCGGCCTCGCCCGCATGCTCGCGCTCGATGAAGCGCAGCAGCTGCGTGGTGACGTCCTTTTTTTCCTCGATGCGGTAGCGGATGTTGGGCCGGTCGAAGCTGCTGATGAACAGCCGCGCGTCTTCCAGCTGCAGCCGCTCGATGATGTCGGCGCGCGTGAGGTCGTCGGCCGTGGCCGTGAGCGCGATGCGCGGCACGCCCGCATAGCGCTCGTGCAGCACCGTGAGCGCCCGGTACTCGGGGCGGAAGTCGTGGCCCCACTGGCTCACGCAGTGCGCCTCGTCGATGGCAAACAGGCTCAGCACGCCCTGCTGGTACAGGTCGTCCAGCAGACCGAGGAAGCGCGGCGTGTTCAGCCGTTCGGGCGCGGCATACAGCAGCGTGATGGCGCCCGTCTGCAGGCGAAACTCCACGTCCTGCGCTTCGTCGTAGCTCAGCGTGGAGTTGAGGAACGCCGCCTCCACGCCCGCCTCGTGCAGCGCGCCCACCTGGTCGTGCATCAGCGCGATCAGTGGCGAGATCACGATGGTCACTCCGCGCCCCTGCTGCTGGCGCACGATGGCCGGCACCTGGTAGCACAGGCTCTTGCCGCCCCCGGTGGGCATCAGCACCAGCGCATCGCCCCCGCCGATCACATGCTCGACGATGGCCTGCTGCGGGCCGCGGAACTGCTCGTAGCCGAAGACGTCCTGCAGGACGGTGTGGGCGGGGGATGCGGAGGGGGCGGAGGACAGGCGGGAGGACGACAACGGATACTCTGAATTTGATAGCTGCCAGCGCTTGCCTGGCAAGCGGTAGAGGCCAATTGGATCAATATTTCGCGGCAGGCGCGCCCGCAGGCGAAGGGGCTATTGTGCGCCGGGCACCGCGCACGTCCCCACAGCCGGCATCAGGACCGCCGCGGCCAAGCCCCGCAAGGGCCCCGGCCGCGGTACAGCGGCTGGCGGGGCGCCGTGTTCGGGGCGAAAAAAAACCGGCTCCACAGAGCCGGTTTTCAGGACACGGGAAGACCCGGTTCAGTAGCGGCCGCCGCCGAAGCCGCCGTTGCCGTAGCCCACGTCCGAGCGCTTGCCGGCGTTGTAGCCTGCGTCGCTGTAGCCACCCGAGCTGCGGTTGTCTTCGCGTGGGCGGGCTAGGTTCACGACGATGGAGCGGCCGTCGACCGACATGCCGTGCAGCGCGGTGATGGCGGCCTGGGCCACTTCGGCGTTGGCCATTTCGACAAAGCCGAAGCCCTTGGAGCGGCCGGTTTCGCGGTCCATCATGACCTTGGCGGAAGACACGCCGCCGAACTCGGCGAAGTTGCTTTCCAGGCTGGAATCGGTCACGGAGTAGGGCAGGTTGCCCACATAGATCTTGGTGCTCATGGGAGAGTCTTTCTAAAGGATGGCGCGCAGCGAAGGGCGTACCGTTGGGGTGGGTGTGCGGACCGGGAGGAGCCCGCAACCACGGGGGAGGCGGATGGAATCTGCAGCGTGCAGACCATCAGCACATCGGAGGGTGCGGCATGCACGCCTGCAGCCAGCCCTGGGTGACTGCGAACAGCCGGGCGGCTTCGCGCGATGCAAAGACCTTGTCAAAACGGAACACGCGGCAGTAGCTGCCCTTGCTCTCTGAACGATGGACCGAGAAGGAGGCGCGGAAGCGGCCGCAGTCGGTCGGGTGTGTCGCGGGCGAAACGACGTACTTGCCCATGGAAATGGCGGTCTGTGAAATCTGGTTCATTCAATATCGCAGGCGGAACATTGGCCTGCGTGAGCATCAAGGGGCTCGGCGGGCTGCAGCTCTAGCAGGCCCACTGGGGCGACACATGTCGCACAACGCACCTGCAGTGGCAAAGACGTGTTGCTAGCGGTCTTTGAGCAGGCGTTGCTGCGGCGGCGCGGCTCGGAGCCGTGACTGCAGCAAGGCAAATTATATCCCATTGGAATTTAAAAGTCGATCAATATTATTGATGGTTCTAAAAAGCGCCGGGTGCGTCCTGGAAGGTTTTTCTACCGGTTTCCGCACTCCGGGCACTGCAGCAGCCCTGCACACCGCCCTGTGGGCCCCGGCTTTCTACAATACGGGGCTATGCAAGCCCTTCACTACACCCGCGCCGCGCAGCTGCCCGACATCCTTGCCCAACGCATCGTCATCCTCGACGGCGCCATGGGCACCATGATCCAGCGCTTCAAGCTGGGCGAGGCGCAGTACCGGGGCGAGGGCTACAGCGGCCCCGGCGGGGCGGGCGACCGGTTCAAGGACTTCGCGTACGACGTCAAGGGCAACAACGAGCTGCTCTCGCTCACCCGGCCCGACGTGATCAGCGACATCCACGAGCGGTACCTCGCCGCCGGCGCCGACCTCATCGAGACCAACACCTTCGGCGCCACCACCATCGCGCAGGACGACTACCACATGGCCGGGCTGGCGCGCGAGATGAACCTGCGCTCGGCCCAGCTTGCCCGCGCCGCCTGCGACAAATACAGCACGCCCGACAAGCCCCGTTTCGTGGCCGGCGCCCTGGGCCCCACGCCCAAGACGGCCAGCATCAGCCCCGACGTGAACGACCCGGGCGCGCGCAATGTCGACTTCGAGCAGCTGCGCGCCGCGTACTACGAGCAGACCGAGGCGCTGGTCGAGGGCGGCTCCGACGTGCTGCTGGTCGAGACGATCTTCGACACGCTCAACGCCAAGGCCGCGCTGTTCGCCATCGACGAGTACTTCGAGAACAGCGGCCAGCGCCTGCCGCTGATCATCAGCGGCACGGTCACCGACGCGTCGGGCCGCATCCTGAGCGGCCAGACCGTGACCGCCTTCTGGCACAGCGTGCGCCATTCGCGCCCGCTGGCCATCGGCCTGAACTGCGCCCTGGGCGCCACGCTGATGCGCCCCTACATCCAGGAGCTCAACCGCGTGGCCGAGGACACCTTCATCAGCTGCTACCCCAACGCCGGCCTGCCCAACCCCATGAGCGACACCGGCTTCGACGAAACCCCCGAGATCACCAGCCGCCTGGTGCACGAGTTCGCGGCCGAGGGGCTGGTCAACATCCTGGGCGGCTGCTGCGGCACCACGCCGGACCACATCGGCGCCATCGCCAAGGCGGTGGAGACCGTGCCCACGCGCAAGATGTTCTACCCCGCCGAAGCCTGATTTTTGGATGGAATTGGCTGCTACCGCTTGCTGATCCAACGGTAGTAGCTATAAAAACAGTAGCAACTGAAAACTGCTGCCGTGCGGTAGCGCATTGCCGGGCGACCGACTCTGCGGCACATTCCACAGGCTCTGACGCCTTCGGCTGAACTTTGTCTTTTCCCTTGCCCCACACCCCGGCCTGCTTTTCCATGTCCGAACCCGCCACCCTCCTTGAAACGCCTGCGGTCCCCAGCGCAGAAGACAGCGCAGCCGCCGCCGAGAAAGCCGCCGCCCACGCCGCGCTCAAGCTCGAAAAGCGCCTGGTCCGCCAGGTCGCCCAGGCCATCGGCGACTTCGGCCTCATCGAAGACGGCGACAAGGTCATGGTGTGCGTCTCCGGCGGCAAGGACAGCTACGCCATGCTCGACGTGCTGCGCATGCTGCAGCAGCGCAACGGCCACAAGTTCGAACTGATCGCCGTCAACCTCGACCAGAAGCAGCCCGGCTTTCCGGCCCATGTGCTGCCCGACTACCTGGCGAAGGTGGGCGTGCCCTTCCACATCGAAACGCAGGACACCTACAGCGTCGTCAAGGAGCACATCCCCGAAGGCAAGACCATGTGCAGCTTGTGCAGCCGCCTGCGCCGAGGCATCCTGTACCGCGTGGCCGACGAACTGGGGTGTACGAAGATCGCGCTGGGCCACCACCGCGACGACATGCTGCAGACCTTCTTTCTCAACATGTTCTTCGGCGGCAAGCTCAAGGGCATGCCGCCCAAGGTGCAGAGCGACCGCGGCGACCACCTCATCATCCGCCCGCTGGCCTACGTGGCCGAAGACGACCTCAGCCGCTGGGCGGACATCCGCGCCTTCCCCATCATCCCGTGCACGCTGTGCGGCAGCCAGGAGAACCTGCAGCGCAAGCAGATCGGCCAGATGCTGCGCGACTGGCAGCAGCTGTACCCCGGCCGCATCGAGAACATGGCCGTGGCCCTGCGCAACCTGGTGCCTTCGCACTTCATGGACCCGCGCCATTTCGACTTCAAGGGCATTGTGCCCAATGGAGTGCAGGACGCCGATGGCGACAAGGCGTTCGATGCGCCAGAGTTTCCAGCGCAGGCCGTGGGCACGCTGGCGGGCCTGTCGGTGATGCCCCGCTGACCCCTGTCCGATGCACTCCATCGCCATGGTTTTACTGACTGCGTTTGCACCCCCCGGACCGTTCGGGCTGAGCCTGTCGAAGCCGGGTGCGAGCCTTCGACAGGCTCAGGCCGAACGGGTGGGGTGTGAACGGGCAGATCCGCACCCGTCCGTCCTCATCCGCCCTCACCACGCATCCAGAGGCACCCCATGACCACCCTCCTCAAAGCCCCCGAACTCCTGCTGCCCGCCGGCTCGCTCGACAAGATGCGCGCCGCGTATGACTTCGGCGCCGACGCCGTGTACGCCGGCCAGCCGCGCTACTCTCTGCGCGCGCGCAACAACGAGTTCAAGCTCGAGCAGATCCGCCAAGGCATCAGCGAGGCCCATGCGCGCGGCAAGAAGTTCTTCGTCACCAGCAACCTCATTGCGCACAACGACAAGATCCGCACCTACCTGCGCGACATCGAGCCCGTGATCGACTGCCGGCCCGACGCCCTCATCATGGCCGACGCGGGCCTGATCATGATGGTCAAGGAGAAGTGGCCCGAGCAGGTGGTGCACCTCTCGGTGCAGGCCAACACCACCAACTGGGCGGCCGTGAAGTTCTGGCAGAAGATGGGCGTGGAGCGCGTCATCCTGTCGCGCGAACTCAGCCTCGACGAGATCGAGAAAATCCGCCAGGAATGCCCCGACATGGAGCTGGAGGTCTTCGTGCACGGCGCGCTGTGCATCGCGTACTCGGGCCGGTGTTTGCTCAGCGGCTACTTCAACCACCGCGACCCCAACCAGGGCACCTGCACCAACGCCTGCCGCTGGAACTACGCCACCCACGACGCCGACATCGACGCCACCACGGGCGAAGCCATCGCCCAGAAGATGGAGGGCGACTTCAACTTCGAGGCCGCGCAGCAGAAGGCCGAACAGGCCTTTGCATCGACCACCGGCAACGGCGAGCGCCACCCCAAGGCCGACAAGGTCTACCTCATCGAGGAAGCCGGCCGCCCCGGGCAGATGATGCCCATCATGGAAGACGAGCACGGCACGTACATCATGAACAGCAAGGACCTGCGCGCCGTGGAGCACGTGGCGCGCCTGGCGCAGATCGGCGTCGATTCGCTCAAGATCGAGGGCCGCACCAAGAGCCTGTACTACGTGGCCCGCACCGCCCAGGTCTACCGCCGCGCCATCGACGACGCCGTGGCCGGCCGGCCGTTCAACCCCGAGCTGCTGATCGAGCTCGAAGGCCTGTCCAACCGCGGCTACACCGGCGGCCTGCTGGAGCGCCGCCCCAGCAACGACTACCAGAACTACATCAACGGCCACTCGGCCACGCAGCGCAGCCAGTTCGTGGGCGAAGTGCTGGGCGCCGAAGGCCTGGCTGCAGCGGGCCTGAGCGGTGACTGGGTGCAGGTCGAAACCAAGAACCACTTTGCCGTGGGCGACCTGCTGGAAGTGGTGCACCCGAGCGGCAACCTCACGCTGCGGCTGGAGCAGATGCGCAACGTGGACGGCCAGAGCATCGCCGTGGCGCAGGGCAACCCGGTGCGTGTGTGGATACCGCTTGCGGCGCGTTATAGCGGATCGCTGTTGGCACGGATGGTGGAATAGATTGCCGAGTCTCGACAGAGAGTTCTTCTGATTGAATGATTTTTTAGAAGAGCCAGAAGAAGGTTGCCGCACCGTTAGTCAGGGAACTTCTTCCTCATAAATCAGATAAGGAATTGTAATCCAGTCGTCGGTGTAGTTTTTAGCTGCCAGGACTCGGACCAAAGCACGCACTGGCATTTTGAGATCACGCAGTAAAATCTTGTGCATTTTCAATAACGCATCCAAACCGGAAATAAAATAGTCTGGAGTGGTAATCATTGTCACACTAACATCGCCATGTAGCGTGAAACATCCTTGCTCGTTTGATTTGGAATGGCCCTCTGTCCCAATATTTCCAACGGAAGAAAATGCTGTCACTGTGCCTAGGGTGCCCTGAAGCCAACCGATTTTTGAAGTCATGGCGGGACTAAAAAGACCTGGGTGGAGCTTCGGTTCGTTTTCTAATTCGGGCAAAACACGCGATAACATTTCTAGAGTCGACACTGGAAACGTACGTGTCTCGGTGGCACTAACTTCTGCTGAGAATACCGGAATTGATGCACCTGCTTTTTTTCCTTGCGCCTTGGTGATTTGTGATTGAGGGGAGAGACCGGTTGTAATCTCGTATTTGCCTGCAATATAATCACGATCCAAGTAAACTAATGATGAGTAGAGTTTTGAGGAAAGCATATTAAGTTTATATGTTTGAAAAACAAAGCAAGCCAGCCCGTTAAATGGGTGGCTTGCTTTTTCAGTCTTTCATATATATTTTTTACGGGCGAAACTCAGTTCCACTACATTTTGGGCAAGGTGGTAGTGTGTCGGAGGAATCATTTAAAAAAATGCGTTGACCACATTTGATGCAAGTGTAGTTGCCAACTCCCGGCTTCTGTCCTGTTGATGACATTAACGGTCTCCTTAGAATTGCAGCCCTTTATTTATTTCCAGGTAGGCTGGAGCCCTGGATTTCAAGACGTCTCCGTTTCAAGTCACTGGTGTCTAGAAATTGATCGCGCGACGACAATTTTTAAGAGTCAGAAATTCGTCCTTGACCCAGTTGCCTGTCACGTTAAACCAAGAGTTACGATAGCGCCACGGAAAAATTGCCAACTAGGCCATTGAGGGTGAGCAAAGGAATCAAGCGCACGACAGCGTCCTATCGCCCAGACAAAAAACTCGAAATTTGCCGCCTCGCATGGTCCTTACTATCAATCCTTCCCCAGGTGCACCTCCTGATGCAGCGCGGCTCTTGATCAATGCAGGCCAGCAGCGGTTATCTGCGCTGCTGGGCTTAGACGAACAAAAGCCCATCGCCGCGCTTGCACCGTTACCAGTGCGCGACTTCGGTGCGTTGCCGCTACCGAATTCATCGCTCAGTCCGCTCTGCGGGCAGTTGCTAAAACTGATCACGAAGGAAAGCATCCCCACACAAACACAGGAGCGATCCGATACCAGTTTCGATCCGCGCCGTGGCAAGGTGTGTCGCAGCAGCAATGCGTACCTCGGAGTGTGGGCTCGGGCCTTGGGCGTACTGTCCGCTATTGCCGCCTTCAGCACTAGCGTATGTCCCCAACCTACGACTGCACTCGTACCAATTGAACTCGCCAAGCTGCGCTACGTTCAGGGCTCCTGGGTCAACCTGCGCGACGCCGCCCAGCCCCAGGCCCGCGTGGTGGCCCAGGTGCCCGCCAACACGGTGCTGGAGCAACTGGTCGAGCGCGACGGTTGGTGCGCCGTGCTGTACCGCGGCGACCCGCGCCTGGGCGCTGCGCTGGCGGCGCCGTTGCAAGCCCATGTGTCGTGCCAGCTGCTGGCCGACCAGCCCCTCACACTGGCCCAGGCGGGCAAAGACGCTGCCCGCGCCTTCTGGGTGGCACCATCGCCCAACCGCCTGCGGGCCTACGGCAATGCCTTGCCACGGCCGGCCGCGCTGCAGATAGCGACGCTGGCCAAGACCCATGCGCTGGACGCACCGGTGGTGTACCCCCAGCGCCCCGAATGGGACGCGGCCAAGAGGCTGATGCGGGCCGGCGTACTGCTGCGGCCCGAGCAGGAGATCGACCGGGGCGCACCCGTCAACCCGCTCGCAGATGTCCAACTCGCCACCCGCGCGGTGGACAACCTGCCGGCAGTGGCGCCCCTGGCCGCACGGCCGGTACTGCCCGCCATCGCCCCGTCGTACTTTCGCCGTCACGACAGCGTGGCCTTGCTGCACGAGACCGATGCCGACGGCCTGGCCGCCGTGGCCGGCACCCGCATCAGCGTCATTCCCACCGGCACACCCGTGGGCCGTTTCGCCCGCCACAGCGGGCCCGAGATCGAGTACGTCACGGGCTTCTGGGACGTAGGCACCGCAGACCAGGCATTCGCCCCGCCACTCACCGTGTACGCCATCGCCCAGCAGGGCCTGGTGGGCGCGCACGCCGTGCGCCAGCGCATGTGGGACATCAGCAACGACGCCCACTACTGCGGCGGCCACTACCCCGGCCGCGCGTTCAACGACCCCGTCGAAGAGGCCCAGCCCGTGCGCGGCTACGCCAAACTGTCCGACACCGCCGACGTGCTGGCCCGCCTGGTCGTCCCCGGCAAGCTGCCGCCGGAGGCCGTGAAGGTGCGCTCCGCGCGCTACGCCACCAGCTGGACGATGCCCGCCGACCCGCCCATCCGCGACAAGCCCCAGCGCAAAAACACCGCCGTGACGGTGCACGTGATCGACCTGGACCGCGACGGTGTGGCAGACATCTTGCGCATCGACGTGCCCGCGCCGGGCAGCATGAGCTATGAGCCTGTCTTTGAATGGCGGTGGTACCTGAACATCAACGGGCAGTGGTTCAGAGCGGGGTACTGGGTGGACCAGGAGTGCACGTGAGGCGCTCTGCAAAAGGTGAGTGTTAGAACGAATCAAGCCGCACAGCAATGATCCTGAGTAAAAGCCTGGAGTCTTGTGTCCGTCCTCTAGTCGCCGAGACAGGAATCGAGGAAGCCCCTCACCGTGTTTGGGCAAGTTCGTTTCTTGTCGGTTTCAACCGAAGATGCTTCTTGGTCACTACACGGCATGGACTTCGCCCATACGAGGATCTTTCCCCGTTGTGTGTCGTCAGCCCAAAGGGCCGCTTGTTCGAGCTGATTGATGTTTTCTACATGCCCCTCGAAGCCTACGGCGAGGACCATTTCGACATTGCTGTAGTTGAACTCAACCTGCAGAAGCTGGAGGGAGATTTGGGAGAGACACCCATTCTTCCTCTTGACCATAGTGAGCGAGATTGGATGAGCTACCGAGAGATCTCGCCATTTAGAGTGCTGGGCTTTCCTAATGACCATACCTATGTGGACTACGACTGCGGAGAGGTTGTGGAAGGGCTTGTCACACTAGAAGCCAACTACATCGGACCTACTGAGAGCCCTTGGATTCACCAGCTGACTGTGCCCACTCCTCCTCCCCTATCAACGTTTTCAGGTTTTAGCGGTGGGCCTGTTTTCGCGATTTCGCGAAGTCTTGGGAAACCAGCTGTGCCGGTCTTTGCGGGTATGGCACTTCAGGGAAGTATCCAGTCACGGATTGTTCGGTTTGTCGTGAGAGAGCGTGTGGAAGATATGGTTCGGGCGCGAATAACCCGAGGGTAGGGCCTAGGCTTTCGGTTGCCGCAACAACGCCGCCAGCACCAGCGCCTCCGCCACCACCTCCAGCGCCTCTTCCAAAGTAGCCAGCAACTCAGGCAACTCCGGCAGCCACGCCCCCTGCGGCTGCACATTCGGCCACTGGTCCACCCCAATCGCCAACAGCCCCACCGCAAAACCGGCCCACAGCCAGCCACGGGTAGTGCGGTGCGACAAAGCCCCGTGCAGCCACACCAGCGTGCACAGGCCCACCACGGCCACCGCCAACATTGGCGCCTCGCGCACGACACCCCACCGGCATGCATCCAGCCACTCGTGGCAGCGAAACTTCCACAGCTCGTGCAGCATGAACTGCTCGTCCAGCGCCAGCGCGCCGAAGGCCACCGTGAGCCACACGCCCAGCCGCCACGAAAGGCAGCGCTCGGCCGTCAGGCGCAGTGCGGTGATGCACAGTGTGAGCAGCAGCGCGCTCGACAGCCACGATGCGGGCGAGTTGTCGGAGCGGAAAGCGCGCTCCCAGCCGGGCGCAAAAACCCAGGCGCTGAGCAGCAGGAATGCCAGCACCGCGCCCAGCAGCGCAGGCGCAACCCACGGGTGGGGCGCTGGGCTGAAGGCCTGGGGGGTGTGCGGTGCGATGGTGCGCGGGGACATGGCGGTTGGATGCTGAGGGCTGCCACCGACAATGTGTTGGGCGGAGCAGGCACAGCGGATTCTGAAGCAAAAATGCGCCGTACCGCGCTCTGGTTGAGCGCCAGACGCTATAAATTCAATAGCTTAATGCCTTGGGAGCGTGGACACCGGCCGATCGGATGAGTTGGTGGCGGGTTGCGCGGCCCCGTGGGTCGCCGCCCACCCTGGTCAGGCTGCAGGAATCGCTACAGAATCCACCATCCCCCGCATCCTTGGCATGGCCCTTCCCATCGACCCCTCCCGCAGCGCGCTCCCGCCCGTGGCCCAGTTCCTGGCCGAGGCGGCGCTGCAGCGGCAGACGTCGCTGCTGGGCCTGGACAAAGCACCTGCGGCGCATGCGCCGGCCGGGGCCGACCCGGCTGCGCCGCCTCCGACCGCGGGCTCGCCCCCGTCGCCCACCAGCCCGCTGCCCGTGCCGGCCGACAAGGCCAGCATTTCGGCGCAGGCGCGCGAGCAGCTGGGGGCGGGCTTCAACCCCCGGCGCGGTGGGGCCGATGCCGCGCAGGGTGGTGCCAGAGCCGGCGCCGCGCCGCTGCGCATGCCCGCGCCGCCGCCGCTGCCCACCGGGGCGCCTGCAACGTCTGCCACGGCGGCCGGGGCTGCATCTGCCGCGTCGGGCACCGCCTGGCCGGCCACCGGCCTCGGCGCGCCGCTGATGCGCATGGTCAGCGCGCTGGTGCAGCAGGTCACGGCCAGCAGCGGTGCGCCGCAGCGTGTGGTGTCAGCGCAGCCCTGGCCGGTGGGCCTGGCGCAGGCGCTGGAGAGCGGCTCCATCGACCCGGAGCAACCTCCGCTGCAGACCTGGCTGGTGCGCCAGGGCACGGCGCAGACGCCCGAGGGGCCGCGCGGCTTTGCGCTCACGCTGCGCGTGCCGGTGCCCTGGCTGGCCGCGCAGGCAGCCCCCTCCGCAGCCACCGCGGCCGCCGCGCTGCCCGGGGGCGCCCTGCAGGTCCCCTTTGCGGGCGGGGGCCAGGCGCTGCAGTCGGGCGTGATGGCGCTGGTGCTGCAGGGGACCGATGCCGCATCAGCCCGCACCAGCGCGCTGCTGGTGCTGGATTTTCAGCCGCAGCTGGCGGCCACCGTGTATGGCCGCGACATGCTGGCGCAGCAACAGGCCGGCCGCCTGGACCCCTGGACGCAGATGGCCGTGCTGCAGGCCAGCGGCCAGGTGCCGCGCGAGGAAGACCGGGCACGCAACGGCGCGTCCGGCCTGTGCGAGACCGTGGGCTGCCCCTACGCCGCGCGGGCCGAATGCGTGCAGCCGTTTTGCCTGGCGATGCGGGGCGTGGTGCCGGCCGATCCGGTGGGGCCGTCACCCACTGCCTAGAGCCCCTGTGTGCATCGCCGGGCTGTGCGCGTGCTTTCAGCGGGCGCAGTGGTGGCCCGGCCGTGCAGGTGCAGCGCTGATAATTTACGAACCGAACGGACCACCCAGCCATGTACGCACTTCCTTCCCTGTCCGCCCACGCCGCGTTTCCCGTCGGGTTCGTTCCGCTGGCGGGCACACGGCAGGACTGCGAGGATTGCGGCAGGGGCGAGGGCCTGGGGTTTCAGTTCGACTTCGCGTACCAGCCGATCGTGGATGTCCACAGCCGCGAGGTCTATGCCCACGAGGCGCTGGTGCGCGGCCCGGGCGGCGAAGGCGCGATGACCGTGCTGTCGCAGGTGAACGACCGCAACCGCTACCGGTTCGACCAGTCCTGCCGGGTCAAGGCCATCAAGGGCGCTGCGCGGCTGGGGCTGGCGCAGCCGGTGTCCATCAACTTTCTGCCCAACGCGATCTACCGGCCCGAGGTCTGCATCCGCACCACGCTGGAGGCGGCCCGTGCGCACGGCTTTCCGCTCGAGCAGATCATCTTCGAGGTCACCGAGGGCGAGCGTGTCGAAGACGGCCCGTGGTTTGCGAGCATCCTGCGCGAGTACCAGCGCTGCGGCTTTCGCACCGCCATCGACGACTTCGGCGCCGGCTATGCGGGCATGAAGCTGCTGTCGGACTTTCAGCCCGACATCATCAAGATCGACATGGACCTGATCCGCCACGTGGACACCAACCGGGCACGCCAGGCCATCGTGCGCAGCCTGGTGCGCCTGTGCGCGGACATGGACATCCAGTTGATTGCCGAGGGCATCGAAACCCGCGCGGAGCGCGACTTCCTGGCCGACACGGGCATCCGCCTGATGCAGGGCTACCTGTTTGCCCGGCCGGCCTTTCGCGCGGTGGCTGCGCTGGACGCGGCGGCGTTCGACACGCTGCGTCCGTAACCCTGCCGCAGCCGCAGCCCTGCTGGCGCGCCGGCGGCAGGCCCGGCCATTGCGCGGGCTGCAGCGTCGGCGGTGCGGTGGCTCAGCGAATCAGCGACTCAGGATGAGCCCATGCGCGAGAGGATGCCTGCATGCCGCGCGCGGGTGATCGGGTAGGCCACCAGCAGCGGAACCGCCAGCACCAGGCACACCGCCGGCAGCACGCCCGTCATCAGGGTGATGCCCTGCAGCGCGCTGGCCGACTGCGCCACGTTGGGCACGTAGCCGGTCACGTCGAGCATGCCGGCCACCATCACCGTGGCCAGCGTGCGCGCCAGCTTGTCCATCAGGCCGTACAGCCCGTAGTACATGCCCGTCTTGCGCTCGCCGGCCTGCATGTGGCCGTGGTCGATGGTGTCGGGCACCATGGCAAAGGGCACGATCCAGTGCGCACCCATGCCGATGCCGATGACGACCAGGATGGCCATGACCATGCGCTGGTCCCCCGGCCCCACCCAGTACAGCGCCACCAGGCCGCCCGCGCACAGCACCAGGCCCAACACGTACGCCCAGTTCTTCTCCCAGCGGTCCACCACGTACTTCCACACGAACAGCGACAGGCCCACCACGCCGAGCAGCGTGCCCATGTAGCGGGGCAGGTCGCCCCTGTCGCCCTGCAGCTGGTAGATCACGAAGTACGCGAGCGAGGCCTGCACCAGCGTGAGGCCCAGGCGCACCAGGGTCGCGGCGCTCATCAGCAGCAAAAAGGGGCGGTTGCGCAGCGTGGTGCGCAGGGTCTCGCGCACGCTGTCCCACATGGGTCGTGCGTCGGCGGGGGCTTCGGTCTGCGCGGTGGGTGCGGCGCTGCCCTGGGGCTCGCGCACGCGCCAGGCCACCACGGCCACGGCCACACCGGCCACCAGGCCGAAGCACGAGCCCGCCAGCGCATAGCCCGTGCGCGCGTCGGGTGCGGCCCGCACCAGGATCGGCATGAACACGCTGCCCGCAAAAAAGCCGATCAGCGCGCCCATCGATGCATAGGCCGTGAGGCTGGTGCGCTCGTCGTAGTCGGTGGTCATGTTCGCGGCCATGGCCTGGTAGGGCAGCTGCACCAGCGTCATGAGCGTGTCGAACACCGTGTACGTGATGGCGATCCACAGGAACGCGGCCACGGGCGACAGGCCCGGCGGCACCATCCACACAGCGGCTGCCGCAATGCCCAGCGGGATCGCACCGTAGATGAGGTAGACGCGGTGGCGGCCCCAGCGCGAGCGCGTGCGGTCGGTCACCCAGCCGAACAGCGGGTCGTTGACGGTGTCCCACACCTTGCCCACCAGCAGCGCCGCGCCGGCCACGGCAGGCGCGACCAGGGCCACATCGGTGTAGAAGATCATGAGCATGAAATTCATCGCCGCGACCAGCATCTGCAGGCCGACGTTGCCGACCGCGTAGCTGAGCTTGGTGCCGAGGGTCAGGGGCGATGGCGTGGTGCTGCCAGGCGCGTGGCTGGGGTGCATCACGGTGCCACCGCCGAGACGGACGCGGGCACTGCGGCGGATGTGGGCGCAGGGGCGGCTGCGCGCGGCGGCGCGGCTTCGAGCATCAGCCGCACTTCGCGGCGCAGCATCTTGTTCAGGAAGCTGCGCGGAATCTCCTCGACGATGCGCACATCGTCAGGCTGCAGGTGGGCGGGCAGCTGCTGCACCAGGTACTGCGCGATCTCGCCTTCCAGCGTGCGCCAGTCGTGCTCCTTGCGCCAGCTCTGGCGCAGGCTCAGCACCAGCACGGCCTGCGCACCATGCTGCACCAGGCAGGCCTCCTTGACCGAGGGGTGGGTGTGCGCCACCTCTTCCACTTCGCGCGGGTTGAGCAATTGGCCGTTGCGCGAGACGCGGTCCGCGCTGCGCCCCAGCACGTGCAGGTAGCCCGCCTTGTCGAAGTAGCCCAGGTCGCCCATCACCACCCAGCCGTCGCGCAGGGTCTCGCTGGTCTTCTCGGGGTCGAGCCAGTAGCCGTCGAAGCGCACGGGTGTCAGCACGGTGATCAGGCCCATCTCGCCCTGCGGCAGCGGCTTGAAGTCGTCGCTGCGGATGACCACCTGCACGCCCGGCATGACGCGGCCCACGGTGGAGAGCACCTCCAGCCCCAGCGGGTTGCCCTGGGCATCCACGTGTTCGTGCGGCAGCAGCCAGGTGATGGGCGGCAGCGCCTCCAGGCAGCCGTAGCCCTGCTGGAAAATCGGCCCGAAGCGGCGGATGGCCTCGGCGATCTTGGGTGCGGGCGTCATCTCCGAGCCGTAGGGCACATGCGTCAGCGACGACAGGTCGTACTGGTCGAGCGTGGGCTCGTCCAGCAGGTCGATGATGGCCGAGGGCGAGAGGAAGGCGCGCGACACGCGGTGCTTCTGGATGAGGGCGGCCAGCGTCGTGGCGCTGAAGTCCTCGGGCATGACGAGCGCGGCGCCCGACAGCAGCGTGGGCAGCACCAGGCCCGATCCCGGCCCCGTGAGCGGCAGGCCCAGCATGTTCACATCGGGCCCGCCCACCGGCGGCGTGAAGTTGATGGACCGGGCGATGAAGCGCACGCTGTCCAGGTATTTGCGGTTGCTGTAGCCGATGGACTTGGGCAGCCCGGTGGTGCCCGAGGTCATGTGCAGCGCGAAGATATCGTCCTCGTGCACATCCACGGTGCTGGGCGAGGGCGGGTGCTGGGCCAGCGCCTGCTCGTACTCCGGGCCGATGGCCAGCGTGCGCAGGCCGGGCAGCTTCTCGCGCACGGCCTGCAGGATGGGGGCACTCAGCTCCGGGTCATGGATGAACACCGTGGGCTTGACGCGGCCGATGGTGGTCAGCGCCGCGTCGGCCGGCAGGTGCTTGTGAAAGCTGGCAAAGATGGTGCCGTTCTCGAATGTGGCCAGGCGCGCCTCGTACTGCTCGCCGGTCTCGGGCAGCAGCGTGAACACCACGTCGCCCTTCTTCACACCCTGCGCCTGCATCCAGGCCTGCAGCCGGTACACGCGGTCTTGCAGCTGCGCATACGTCAGCGTGCCGCGCCGGTCGATGAGCGCCGGCTTGTGCGGGTGCCTCCGGTAGGCCAGGCGGGCCACGGAGCGCGCGGTGCGCAGGCGGTTGAGGAGAAAGCGCGCCACAAAACTGCGCAAAGAAGGTAAAGCCACCGGAATCTCCCGAAATTGCCGTGAAGAAAACAAGGAAGTTTTTCACGACTGCTCGTAGCAAGAGATGACGATTTGTACGTATGCGTATCTATTGGTTTCCGTTTCGCCTATGCGGTAAGTTTCCCTTGTCAAACGGTCGGTGGCGCCGCCAACAGCGTCACCACCGCGCAACAGCAGGCCAACCCCAGCCTTGACCCGTGCAGAAAATCACCGGAAATGGAGCGGCCACCGAACGTCATTGCGCCGTCCTGGTCAGCCTGCGCACGACCCTCGAAGTTACAACTGCCGCTCCAGCAACACGCAGGTCCAGACCGCATGCCCCCGGCCCGCAGACAAAAAAACCGCCAGCACCGGATCACGGCACTGGCGGTTTTCTCAAGACCAGCCCCCGAATAAGGGACCGGGCCATTTTCAACTCATACCGCCCCACCACAGGGCGCTCCCCCTACCAGCGTACCCGTGGATCTGGCTCTGCCAGTCCACCCGGTGCGTCCCCCTCGGGGGGAAGCGGCGCAGCCGCTCAGGGGGTCAAGGGTAAAGTCCGCGCATTTCGCGCGCATGCAGGATGCGCTGGCAGGCCACGATGAAGGTGGCGGTGCGCAGGCTCAACTTGTGCTCTTGCGACACCTGCCAGATGCCCGCAAAGGCCTCCTGCATGATGCGCACCAGGCGGGCGTTGATCTCGTCCTCGCTCCAGAAGAAGCTGGAGAAGTCCTGCACCCACTCGAAATAGCTCACCGTCACGCCACCGGCGTTGGCGATCACGTCGGGCAGCACCAGCACGCCCTTGTCGTTCAGGATGTCGTCGGCTTCAGTGGTCGTGGGGCCGTTGGCGCCTTCGATCACGAGCTTGGCCTTGATCTGGCCTGCGTTGTCCTTGGTGATCTGGCCTTCCAGGGCCGCAGGGATCAGGATCTCGCAGTCCACGCCCCAGAACTCCTCGGGCTTCATCACGTCGGCGCCAGCAAAGCCGCCCACGCCGCCGCGGGTCTTCACGTGGGCCAGCAGGGCCGGCACGTCCAGGCCGTTGCCGTTGAAGATGGTGCCGGTGTGGTCCTGCACGGCCACCACCTTGGCGCCGGCTTCGGCAAACAGCTTGGCTGCAATGCCGCCCACGTTGCCGAAGCCCTGCACCGCCACGCGGGCGCCGCTGAGCGCCAGGCCGGTCAGCTTGGCGGCTTCGACACCCACGGTGTACACGCCGCGGCCGGTGGCCTCGACGCGGCCCAGCGAGCCGCCCAGGTCCACGGGCTTGCCGGTGACCACGCCGGTGGCGGTGGCGCCGGTGTTCATGGAATACGTGTCCATCATCCAGGCCATGACCTGTCCGTTGGTGTTCACGTCGGGTGCGGGGATGTCCTTGGAGGGGCCGATCAGCAGTCCGATCTCGCTGGTGTAGCGGCGCGTCAGGCGCTCCAGCTCACCCAGCGACAGCTTCTTGGGGTCCACGCGGATACCGCCCTTGGCGCCGCCGTAGGGCACGTTCACCGCGGCGTTCTTCACCGACATCCAGGCCGACAGGGCCATCACCTCGGACAGCGTCACGTCCTGGTGAAAACGCACGCCGCCCTTGCCGGGGCCGCGGCTCAGGTTGTGCTGCACGCGGTAGCCTTCGTAGTGGGCGATGGTGCCGTTATCGAGCTCGATCGGCACGTCCACGATCAGGATGCGCTTGGGGCGCTTGAGCGTTTCCACCCAGCGCGCCAGGTTGCCCAGGTAGGGGGTGACGCGGTCGACCTGCTGCAGGTAGTTGCCCCAGGGGCCGAGGTGATCGGCTTGCAGGTAGGAGGGCAGGCTGTGGACGGCGCCCGCAGCGGTGGTGCCAGGGGCGCCGGTGGATGAAGACATGGTGAGTTCCTTGTGGGATCGATCAGTTCAGGCTGCGAAGCTTATGCCTGTGCCCTCACGCTGTCTAAGGCCGGAGTGTTTGCGGGTTATGCGTTTGATGCATAACCAGCCGAAAGCGCCTGTCCATGCGGCATTGCAGCAAAACCGGCGCTCTCCACCGCGGGTCATTCGACCTTGAGCTGTGCCAGGGCCGGGTCGCCCTCGGGGTAGCGCAGGTCCAGGTTCTGCAGCACCTCGCGCAGCACGGTGGCGATCATCAGGTTGCGGTGCGTCTTGGAGTTGGCCGGCACGATGGTCCACGGCGCCCAGGGGGTGTGCGTGGCGGACAGCAGCGTGTCGTAGGCGCGCTGGTAGTCGGCCCACTGCTTGCGCACCTCGATGTCGCCCTGGCTGAACTTCCAGTGCTTGGCCGGGTCGTCCAGGCGCTCCTGCAGCCGCTCCTTCTGCTCGTCGGCGCTGATGTGCAGCAAGAACTTGAGCACCACCGTGCCCGTCTCGCTGAGCATGCGCTCGAAGTCGTTGATGTGGGCCAGCCGCTGCTGGTGCTGCTCGGGCGTGATCCAGCCGTTGACCACCGGCACCAGCACGTCCTCGTACTGGCTGCGGTTGAACACCGTGATGTCGCCCGCCTGCGGCACCTGCTGGTGGATGCGCCACAGGTAGTCGCGGGCGCGCTCGGCCTCGGTCGGTGCCTTCCAGCCCACGGCGTGCACCCCCAGCGCACTCATGCGGCCGAACACGCCGCGGATGGTGCCGTCCTTGCCGGAGGTGTCGGTGCCCTGCAGCACCACCAGCAGCTTGTAGCGCTTGTCGGCGTAGAACAGGTCCTGCAGCGTGTCCAGCTCCGCGGCCAGCGCATCCACGGCCGCCTTGTCCTGCGCCTTCCCGCCCAGGGAAAACGGCTTGGCGCCCGGGTCGTAGTCGCCCAGCGACACGCCGCGCTGCGGCTTGCCGCGGCTGCCGTCCTTGCCGTCATCGGCGGTGGGTTTGCCGGGCTGCCATTGCGACCACAGGTCGGCGGTCTTGCTGCGGGATTTGGGGATCAGGGGTGAGGGCATGGATGTGAGGGGCGGTGCGTGGATGGGGCACAGGTTAGGGCAACAGGGCGCGTTTCACAAATGGTCTGCGCGGGCCGCTGCTGGTTGCCAAGGCCGTGCCGGGCGCCCAGGCGCACCCTGGCCCGCAGCGACAGCGGTGCGTGGGCGGGCCCGGGTTCGGAAGAGGGGAAGGCGCGTCACCGCTGCGCCATGCGGTAGGCCAGCGGCGTCTGCCCGGTGGCCTGGCGGAAGGCGCGGTGCAGGCCGGCTTCGCTCGCAAAGCCCAGGTCTTCGGCGATGCGCTTCAAGGGGTGTGGCGTGTCGCACAGCGCCTCGCTCACCTGGCGCAGCTTGATGCGGCGCATCCAGTGCGCGGCCGACAGCCCCGTGTGCGCGTGCACCCGGCGCGCCAGCGTGCGGGGCGACAGGCCCAGCGCCTCCGCCAGCGCGGGCAGCCGCAGTTCGGTGGCGGGGCTGCGCTGCACCCAGAGCATGGCGTGGCGCAGGTCGGCGTCGGCCGTGGCCATGAGGTCGTGCCCCGCGAACGCCGGGTGGGTGGTGCGCGGGCGCGGCAGCATCAGCAATGCCTGCAGGTCGGCCAGGGCCTCGGGCGCCAGGCGCGCACCCAGCGCGTGCAGCATCAGCGGCAGGTAGCCGTTGGCGCCGGCTGCCGTGGTGGCGGTGCCGTCCTGCACCAGGGGCTCGTCAAAACGCCAGTGCACGGCGCTGTATTGCCGCTCCAGCGCGGCCCGCAGCCACCAGGTGGCCGTGGCGCCGCGCCCGCGCAGGCGCCCGCTGGCGGCGGCCAGCAACACGCCCGCGCAGTAGCTCCACACCTGCGTGCGGCGGGGCAGTGCGGCCAGGGCCTGCACCGCCGGGGCCAGTGGCTGCAGTTGCGCGGCAAGGCCGTCGGTGGACGATAGCCACAGGCCGGGGACCAGCACCGCGTCCAGGTCCGCAGCGGCCAGTGCAGCGCTGGGCGTGAGCGAGGGTCCTTGCCAGGTGGGCACGGGCTGCAGGTCCGCGCCCACCCACAGCGTCTGCGCCACGGGCCGCTGCGCCCGCAGGCCGGCTGCGCGGGCCATGTCGGCGGCGGCGAACAAGCCGGCCGGCATGCAGCCGGGGTAGAGCAGCAGGCCCAGGCGCAACAGTGTGGTCGGCGGCGGTGCGTGCCGACGGGGGGCCGATGGCACAAGGGGCGGGGTCATGGGCAAAAAATGGGGTGGCTAAAAATGGCAAGAAATTGTCAGATCAGGCCATTCTCGCGCAGGCCGTGGCATCCAACAATCGGGCATCGACCTATCCACCCACCGGCCTTGTTGGAGACCCCCGCCATGCACATCACCCATCTGCGCAATGCCACCGTACTGCTGGAGTTCTCAAGCCAGGGCCGCCCCGTCGGCCTGCTGGTGGACCCGATGCTCGCGCCGCGCGGCACGCTGCCGGCGCTGCGCTACCTGGGCAAGGGGCGTGAGCGCAACCCCATCGTCGACCTGCCGCCGGGCACGGACGCCGCGCTGGAGCGGGTGACGCACGCCCTCATCACCCACTGCCAGCGCGGCCACTTCGACCACCTGGACAGTGCGGGCAAGCGCTTTCTGCGCGAACGGCAGATTCCGGTGATCTGCATGCCGCGCGATGCGGCCTACCTGGCGCAGCGGGGCCTGGTGGTGTTGCCGCTGTCAGGCCCGGAGCGCCAGCCGTTTGCACTGGGCGGCCACGTCACGCCGGTGGCCTGCATGCACGGGCGGGGCTGGATCGCCCGCTTCATGGAGCACGGCCATGGCTACCTGCTGGAGCTGCCCGGCCAGCCCAGCGTGTACCTGGCGGGCGATACGCTGCTGACCCCCGCCGTGCGCGACTGCCTGGCGCGCCTGCGGCCGGACGTGGCCGTGCTGCCCGCAGGCGGCGCGCGCTTCGATGTGGGCGCGGAGATCCTCATGGACGCCGCCGACATGGCCCAGGCCGCCGCGCTGACCCCGGGCACCCTGGTGGTGAACCACCTGCAGGCGCTGGACCACTGCCCGACCACCCGCGAAGCAGTGCGGGCGCTGGCGCAGCAGGGTGGCTGGGACCACCGCCTGTGGGTGCCCGAGGACGGAGAGCGCAGGCGCTTCCTCCCCACGGACACTGCTGTGTGCTATTAAAACAATAGCTGCTTGCGCTTGCTGATCGAGCGGCAGGGGCAGTTTTCGTTCAAAACGACACCTGCACGCCCGCCACCACCTGCCGCTGCGCGCCCGGGATGACGGTCAGCGCGCCCCACGACGCGGTGTAGTAGGTCTTGTTGAACAGGTTGTGCACGTCCAGCGTCAGGCGCGTGCGCTTGTCGATCTGCCAGTAGCCCGTGAGGCGTGCCGTGGTGTAGGCCGGCAGGCGGTAGGTGTCGGTCGCGGTGCCGGTGCGCTCGCCCACGTGCACCAGGCCGCCGCCCACGCCGTAGCGGCCGCCCCAGGGGGCCTGATCTTCGCGGATGGCGAACAGGCCGGCGCTCACGCGGGGCACGTTCAGCAGGCGCTTGCCCAGCAGTGCGGCGTTGTTGTCGCGGGTCACCTCGGTGTCGGTGTAGGCCAGGTTGGCGGTCATGCGCCAGTGGGCGTCGATCTGCCCGGCCACATCCAGCTCCAGGCCGCGGCTTTGCACCTCCCCCGCGGCGATGCTGAAGTTGGCGTTGGTGGGGCTGCGCGTGAGCACGTTGGTCTTGCGGATGTCGAACAGCGCCACGCTCGCGTTCATCCGCTGGTCGGCCGACTGCCACTTGGCGCCCAGCTCCAGCGCCTGGCCCTTTTGCGGGTCGAACGCGCGGCCGCCTTCGTCCGTGCCCGCGTTGGGGCGGAACGAGCGCCCGGCCGAGGCGTAGACGGACGTGTTCGGATCGATCAGGTACGTGACGCCGATGCGCGGCGTGGCGGCGGAATGCTCCTGCACCTGGCGCGTGGCGGCCAGGCGGTTTTCGCTGTCCTGGTGGAAGCGGTCGAAGCGCACACCGGCCAGCAGCTTCCAGCGCTCGCTCAGGTCGATCTGGTCCTGCACGAACAGGCCCGTGGCGCGGGTGCGGTCCACCAGGTCGAAGCCTGGGGTCAGGTTGCCCACCGGCTGGTTGTACACGGGGTTGTAGATGTCGATGGCGAACGGCTGGCTGGCCAGGCTGGAGTAGCGGATGTCCTGCGCCGCGGTCAGGCGCCAGGTCTCCACGCCGGCCAGCACGGTGTGCGCGAGGCCGCCGGTGCGCAGCTTGCCCTCGACTTCGGCCTGCAGCGACGCATCGCGTGCGGGCAGGCTGCGCCAGCTGTCGCGGCGCGTCAGGGTGCGGCCGTCGGCGGCCAGGGCGCCGGTCAGGTCCACGGCCGCGCCATACAGGTCCGTCTCGCGGTACGACGCGCCCACGCGCGTGCGCCAGCCCTGGCCCAGGTCGTGGTCCAGCGTCACCTGGTGGGTGTCGCCGTTCACGTGCAGGTTGGGGCGGCTCGGGTCGCCCAGGTAGCGGTCGGACGGCAGCGCGCCCACGTTGCCCCGCACCTGCACGATGCCGCGGTCCAGCGGCGTGCGGATGCGGATGAACTCCGCCTCGTAGTTCAGCACCGTGTTGGGCGCCAGGTTCCAGGTGATGGACGGTGCCACCACCAGCTTGCGGTTGTCCACCAGCGCGGTGCGGCTGGCGCCGTCTTCGGCCGCCACGTTCAGGCGGTAGGCCACGTCCTTGCCCAGCGGGCCGGTGGTGTCGAGCGTGGCACGCCGGTAGCCCTGGCCGCCCACCTGCAGGCCGGCCTTGTGGGCGGCGGTGAACTGCGGCTTCTTGGTGACGATGTTGAGCGTGCCGCCCGGCTCGCTGCTGCCGTACAGCGCGGCCGCCGGGCCCTTCAGGAATTCGATGCGTTCGACCGAGCTCACGTCGCGCTGCGGGCCGTAGCCCCGGTTGGACGCAAAGCCGTTGAGCAACTGGCCGCCGTCGGTGTTGCTGAAGCCGCGGATCGCGTAGTTGTCCCACGTGCCGCCGAAGTCGTTCAGCCGGGTGATGCCGCTCACGTAGTCCACCGTATCGGCCAGGCGCGTCGCGCCCAGGTCCTCCATCAGCTGCTGGGGCACCACGCGCACGGACTGCGGGGTTTCGATCAGCGGGGTGTCGGTGCGCGTGGCGCCGGTGTTGCGCTGGGCGCCCTGGTAGCCGGTGGCGGCACTGCTGTCGCGCACCTGCACTTCCGACAGCGCGGGGCTGGTGGCGGTACCGGCGTCAGGGGCGGGGGCGGGCGCAGTCTGGGCCAGCGCGGCGGCGGCCGCAGACAGGGCGCACAGCGCCAGGGCGGCGCGCGCGACGGCAGTCGTCCGTGCGGGCCGGTGGGTCAAGGAATGCATGGTCACAACGAAGAATGGAAAAGGCGAAGACCGCGGCTGCGCTGGTGGGGCAGCCCGCCAGCTCCCGTGCGAGCGCGGGGTGGGCGGGGCAGTGGGTGAGGGCTTGGCGGGTGTGCGGGAAAAGGGGCGCCATCATAGCCTCAAATGCAACTAATTCGCATTCTCTTTTATCTTTGGGTTTGACCGGCGGGTGTCCTGCGCAGAGCACGCTGAGCGACGTGCCCGCCACCCGGCTTGGCGGCACTGCCCCAAGGCCGCAACGCCCGGGGAGCACGCCTTCAGCGCTGCGTTGGCGCGGCGGCGGTCTTCATCAGGGCCACGAAGCGCGCGGCGCCCAGGCCCTGGGGCCGCTCCTTGGACCACACCACGTCCACCCACAGGGCGGTGCCGTTGCTCAGGTTCTCGAACGGCATCTCCACCAGCGTGCCCGCCGCGATGCGGGGCTGTACCAGCGCGCGCGGCTGCCAGCCCCAGCCCAGGCCGGCCTCGATGAGCCCGAGGGCCGCCAGGTGGTTGTCGGTGCGCCAGTGGTGGCGCGCGAAGACGAAGCGCGGATCGGTCTGGGCCAGGTCGCGGCTGGCCACCACGATCTGGCGCGTGGTGGTCAGGTGCTCCTCGCGCAGCATGGCGCTGCCGGGTGGCTCGCCCCGGGCCTGAGCGGCGGCGCGCGCCGCCGCCAGAACGGGGTGGTCGGGGGCCATTACCGCGACCAGCGTCTCGGTGCCAACCTCCTGGAAGCCCTCGCGCCCATCGATGCTGGGGCGCTCGAACACCAGCGCCAACTGCGCCCGGCCGGCATGCACCAGCGCCAGCGCGTCCACCTGTGGCGCGGCCAGCACCTCGACCTGCAGCAGTGGGTATTCCTGCGCCAGTGCGGCCAGCGGCCCCGTCCAGCGCGCGGCCAGCAGTTCGGGGGCGATGGCCAAGGTCAGGCGCTCCTCCAGCCCCTGGGTGAGTGCCAGCGCCTGGGCGTTGAGCTGCTGCAACTGCCCCGCCAACAGCCGCGCCTGGGGCTCCAGGGCCCGCGCGGCGGCGGTGGGGCGGGGCTCCCGGCCGCTGCGGTCGAACAGCTGCACATCGAGTTCGGCCTCCAGGTGCGCAATGGTCATGCTGACCGCCGACGGCACGCGCGCCAGCGCCCGCGCGGCGGCGGAGAACGAGCCGTGGTCCAGGGCGGCCAGAAACACCTGCACGCTGTCGGAGGAGAAAGCCATGCGGCTCAATCTATCAGAAAATCTGAAACAAGCTGACTTTATGTATCAGTGCGGCGCACATACAGTAGCGCCATGACTTCCAGCACCCCGCACCTTCAGGCCACGCCATCCACCCCCGCCAGCACTGGGCTGCAGGGCATCAAGCGCCGTGTGATCTACGTCACCCTGTACGAGCTCATCGCCATCGCGGCCGCCACGCTGGGGCTGGCGCTGCTCACGGGCCAGGGTGCGGGCCATTCCAGCGTGGTGGCGGTGGCGGCGTCGGCGATCGCCATCGTGTGGAACATCGTCTTCAACTGGGCCTTCGAGCGCTGGGAATCGCGCCAGGCCGTGCGCGGGCGCAGCGTGGGCCGCCGGGTGGCGCATGCCATCGGCTTCGAGGGCGGGCTGGTGTTCACGCTGGTGCCGCTGTTCGCCTGGTGGTTCGGCGTGAGCCTGTGGACCGCCTTCGTCATGGACCTGGGGCTGATCGTGTTCTTCCTGTGCTACACGTTCGTCTTCAACTGGGGATTCGACCGCATCTTCGGCCTGCCGGCGTCGGCCCAGGCGGCCTGAGCGCGCTTTGCGCTCTTCGGGCCCATCGCACGGGCCCCGCGGCGCTCAGATGCGCTTGAGCCCGAGCGCGTTCAACTCGGCCTCGCTCAGGCGCGACAGCACATCGCTGCGCAGCTTGTCCAGCTGGGCGCGGTGGCTGAAGTCCAGGTCCACACCGTGCACCGGCAGGTTGCCGTCACCCCCCAGCGCATAGGCTTCGCCCGTGGTCTCGTTGAGCACCAGCCACATTCTGCGCACCTGGCCCCGCTGGCCGCCCGAGGTCTGCTGGGCGACGTAGCCGTCCGCATCGGCACGGCGCGTGAAGACGGCCTTGAGGATGTCGTCCCCGAGCAGCGATATCCACACGCCCCAGCCCTCACGGAGCGATGCATCGAAGCGCTGGCCCGGCAGTTGGGTCGCGGCGTAATAGGCGGTGTCTACGGGGTGTTTCATCAGCGCAAGGAAATGGAAGCAGCGGGAGCCACCGCATCTTAGCGGCGTGCAGGCGGCACATCACGGGCTTTTGTGCCAGCCCCGCGGATTCAGCCCTGGCGGCTGGCGCCCGTAAAATCAGGGCTTCCCCAAAGAGCGTCGCAGCGGGCCCCCACGCCCGCAAGGTCGGTCATCCCTGGATGCGATGACGCTCGGTGGCCCCCACGAACCGATTGCACGAGTGAGCCTGATGTCCGCTGTCCCCGTTCCTCCCATGAAGCTGTCCGGCCTGGAGCCGGTAACCATCGGCGAGGGCACGCTGTTCGTCAACATCGGCGAGCGCACCAACGTCACCGGCTCCAAGGCCTTCGCCCGCATGATCCTGAACGGCCAGTACGAAGAGGCCCTGGCCGTGGCCCGCCAGCAGGTGGAAAATGGCGCTCAGGTGATCGACGTGAACATGGACGAGGCCATGCTCGACAGCAAGGCCGCCATGGTGCGCTTCCTGCAGCTCATCGCCTCCGAGCCCGACATCGCGCGGGTGCCCATCATGGTCGACAGCTCCAAGTGGGACGTGATCGAGGCCGGCCTGCGCTGCATCCAGGGCAAGGGCATCGTCAACTCCATCAGCATGAAGGAGGGCATCGACAAGTTCAAGCACGAGGCGCGCCTGGTCAAGCGCTACGGCGCGGCCGCCGTGGTCATGGCCTTCGACGAGAAAGGCCAGGCCGACACCTTCGAGCGCAAGATCGAGATCTGCGAGCGCGCCTACCGCGTGCTGGTCGACGAGGTGGACTTTCCGCCCGAGGACATCATCTTCGACCCCAACATCTTCGCGGTGGCCACCGGCATCGAGGAGCACAACAACTACGCGGTCGACTTCATCGAGGCCGTGCGCTGGATCAAGCAGCACCTGCCGGGCGCCAAGGTCTCGGGCGGCGTGTCGAACGTGAGCTTCAGCTTTCGCGGCAACGACCCGGTGCGCGAAGCCATCCACACCGTGTTCCTCTACCACGCGATCCAGGCGGGCATGGACATGGGCATCGTCAACGCCGGCATGGTCGGCGTCTACGACGACCTGGAACCCACGCTGCGCGAGCGCGTGGAGGACGTGGTGCTCAACCGCCGCCCCGATGCGGGCGAGCGCCTGGTCGAGGTGGCCGAGACCGCCAAGAGCGGCGCCAAGGACGAGAGCAAGAAGCTCGAATGGCGCGGCACGCCCGAAGCCCCCAAGACCGTGGGCGAGCGCCTGTCGCACGCGCTGGTGCACGGCATCACCGACTTCATCGTCGAAGACACCGAAGAGGCCTACCAGGCCATCGTCGCCAAGGGCGGGCGTCCGCTGCACGTGATCGAAGGCCCGCTCATGGACGGCATGAACGTGGTGGGCGACCTGTTCGGCGCGGGCAAGATGTTCCTGCCCCAGGTGGTCAAGAGCGCGCGCGTGATGAAGTCCGCCGTGGCCCACCTGATCCCCTACATCGAGGAAGAAAAGCGCCAGGACGAGCTGGCCGGCCGCGACGTGCGCAGCAAGGGCAAGATCATCATCGCCACCGTCAAGGGCGACGTGCACGACATCGGCAAGAACATCGTCACCGTCGTTCTGCAGTGCAACAACTTCGAGGTGGTGAACATGGGCGTGATGGTGCCCTGCCACGAGATTTTGGCGCGTGCCAAGGTCGAGGGAGCCGACATCGTGGGCCTGTCGGGCCTGATCACGCCCAGCCTGGAAGAAATGCAGTACGTGGCCGGCGAGATGCAGAAGGACGACCACTTCCGCATCAAGAAGATCCCGCTGCTCATCGGCGGCGCCACCACCAGCCGCGTGCACACCGCCGTCAAGATCGCCCCGCACTACGAAGGCCCCGTGGTCTACGTGCCCGACGCGTCCCGCAGCGTGAGCGTGGCCCAGAGCCTGCTGGGTGACGGCGTGCAGACCTATGTCGACGAACTCAACGCCGACTACGACAAGGTGCGCACCCAGCACGCCAACAAGAAGCAGACCCCGCTGTGGTCGCTGGCCAAGATCCGCGCCAACAAGACGCCCGTGGACTGGGCAGCCTTCCAACCCACCGTGCCGCGCGCGCTGGGCCGCCGCGTGTTCAAGAACTTCGACCTGGCCGAGCTGGCGCGCTACATCGACTGGGGCCCGTTCTTCCAGACCTGGGACCTGGCCGGGCCGTACCCCGCCATCCTGACCGACGAGGTCGTGGGCGTGGAGGCCACGCGCGTGTTCGCCGACGCGCAGGCCATGCTCAAGAAGATCATCGAAGGCCGCTGGCTCACCGCCAACGGCGTGATGGGCCTGTACCCCGCCAACAGCGTGAACGACGACGACATCGAGTTCTACACCGACGAGACGCGCACCGAGGTGGCCATGACCTGGTACGGCCTGCGCCAGCAGGCCGAAAAGCACACCATCGACGGCGTGACGCGCCCCAGCCGCTGCCTGGCCGACTTCGTCGCGCCCAAGAGCAGCGGCATCGCCGACTACGCCGGCCTGTTCGCGGTGACGGCGGGCCTCGGGATCGAGAAGAAGGAAAAGGCCTTCATCGACGCGCTGGACGACTACTCGGCCATCATGTTCAAGAGCCTGGCCGACCGCCTGGCCGAGGCCTTTGCCGAAGCCCTTCACCACCGCGTGCGCACCGACCTGTGGGGCTATGCGGCTGGCGAGCACCTGTCCAACGACGACATGATCGCCGAGAAGTACACCGGCATCCGCCCCGCCCCCGGCTACCCCGCCTGCCCCGACCACAGCGCCAAGACGGAGTTGTTCCGCGTGCTGCAGTGCGACGAGGTCGGCATGACCCTGACAGAGAGTCTGGCCATGATGCCTGCCGCCAGCGTGAGCGGGTTCTACCTGGGCCACCCCGAGAGCGTGTACTTCAACGTCGGCAAGATCGGCGAGGACCAGCTGCACGACATGGCCCATCGCCGGGGCATGGACGAGGCCGTGCTGGCGCGGTTGCTGGCGCCCAATTTGTAGTGCGGGCGCAGTGCCGATGCCCATGAAGAAATCGCTCGTGAAAAAGTCCTGCATGGCCGCGGCCCTGCTGGGCGCAGCCTGCGCCGCAGCGCTGGCCGCCGACTGGGCGTTCGCGTTCAGACCGGTGACCGCGCAGATGGCGATCTACTCGGGTGGCCTCGGCGACCCGGGTGCGCCCACCGCGCAGGATGCCAAGGTGTCCTTCCACGTGCAGGGCAGGGCGGCCCGGGACCTTTTCGACCGTCTGGGCCCGGACGTGAAAGATGAGTGCACGGCCGACCCCAAAGTCCGCGTCCGCGTGAAAGAGCGGCTGCAGTGCATCCAGCACTCGAGGTCGGACACCAGCTGCTATTTCGGGTTCGACCTCAAGGACGGCAAAAGCATCGGCGGCAGCATCTGCTGATGCGGCTGATGCGGCTGGGCTGAGGGTTCCAGCATCGCGCTTGTTCGCCCTGTGCCAGGTGGGCGCCCCGGGCGGAGCGCCATCAGGCCTGTAGCGCAGGTTTATGCGACCGGTGTGGCCCCAGCGGCCGGCGCCGCTGTTCCCTCGACGCTCGCGGCCATCTCCAGCTGCATCATGATCATGTTGACCAGCGTGTGCACCGTGGGGCGGCCGGTCTCGATGATGAAGTGTGCGGTCTCGCGGTACAGGCCGTCGCGCTGGGCGTAGAGCTCGCGCAGCTTGTCCATGGGGTTGCCGCCCTGCAGCAGGGGGCGCGTGCGGTCGTGCTTCACGCGCTTGTAGATCTCTTCGGCCGAGGCGCGCAGGTAGATCACCGAGCCGAACTCGCGCAGTACCCCGCGGTTCCCGGCACGCAGCACGGCGCCGCCGCCGGTGGACAGCACCATGCCGCCGCTGCCGCGGCACACCTCGGCCAGCACCTCGGACTCGAGGTCACGAAAGCGTGACTCGCCTTCCGCCTCGAAAAAGCTGCGGATGGTGGTACCGATGGTCTGCTCCAGCCGGTGGTCCAGGTCGATGAACGGCACGCCGGCGCGGTGGGCGAGCTGACGGCCGACGGTGGATTTGCCCGAGCCGGGCATGCCGACCAGTGCACAGCGAATCTGCATATATGTCCTGTTGTGATGCTGTACCAACTGGGCGCAGAGTGTAAGGGGGCGGCGCCAGCGCACCCCGGGGCGCAGTCCCCGGCCTGTTCGGCTCAGAGCGCGGCGTAGACCAGCGCAGGGAACAGCGTGCACAGATAGCGCAGCTGTCCTGGTGCCTGCGTGAGCAGGATGGCGAACAGATCCTCGGCCGGGTCCACGAAAAAGCAGGTTCCGCCCAGGCCGCTCCAGCTGTAGCTGCCGGCCGACCCGGGGCTGCTGCCCAGGCCGGTGGCGCTGCGCACGGCCACACCCAGGCCGAAGCCGTGGCCCGGCGGCAGGAGGTCGCCCACCACCGGGATGCCGCCCAGGTGGTCGGCGGTCATGAAGTCCACCGTGGCGCGGCTGGCGAGGCGGACGGGGCCGTCTGCGGCCTGCAAGGTTCCACGGCCCAGCATCAGCGCCAGAAACCGGGCGTAGTCGGCCGCGGTGGACACGAGGCCGCCACCTGCGGACTCGAACGCGGGCGGGGCGGACACGTCGTTGAGCGCCATCGCTGCGGCGCCGGTTTGCGGGTCGATCGCGAACGGCTCGGCCAGATCGGCCAGCCGGTGGGCCGGCACCGCAAAGCCCGTGTCCCGCATGCCCAGCGGGCCCAGCACGCGCTGCTGCAGGATGGCGGAGAGCGGCGCGCCTTCGACCGCCTCCAGCACGGCGCCCAGCACGTCGGTGGCGCGGCTGTACTCCCAGGCGCTGCCCGGCGGGTGCACCAGCGGCAACGGGCCCAGGGCCGCCACCTGCGCGGCATTGGTCAGGCGGCGCGACCCGATGCGCGCCGCGCGGTAGGCATCGGCCACGGCGCCGGGCTCCCAGGCGTAGCTCAGGCCCGCCGTGTGGCGCAGCAGGTCGTGCACGGTGGCTTCGCGCGCTGGCGGGTTGCTGGTGCCGGTGGCCTCGTCGTACACGCGTTGGCCGGCAAACGCCGGCAGGTAGTGCGACACGGGCAGCGACAGCAGCAGCCGGCCTTCTTCCATCAACATCAGCGCCACCAGGGAGGCGATCGGCTTGGTCATCGAATAAATGCGGAACACGGCATCGGCCGCCATGGCGGGCGCGTCGCTGCCCGGGCGCAGCGCGCCCACGGCCTCGTGCAGCACGGTATGGCCGCGGTGGTGGACGAGCGCCACGGCGCCGGGCAGCAGGCCCTGGTCGACATGGCGCTGCAGCGCCTCACGCAGGCGGGGCAGGGCAAGGGGGTTCATGGGCGATCTCCAGGTGGGCATGACATGGCGTGGCATGGCACGCCATGCCCACCGAGTATGCGCACCCAGGGCGATGGCGCGGTCGCCTGCGCAACAGCTGCAGGGCCCGCGGTGTCGGACCGAACCTACCTGCATTGCAGCGAATCGCGGCTGGATGCAGGTGCCGTGCCGCGCTAGGCTTGCGGCATGACCGTCTCCAGCCTCCAGCGCCGCGCCCTGCGCCTTGTCGATCCCTTGTGGAAAATGGTGCAACCGTTCTGGCGCGCCATCAATTTGTGGCTGGACGCCGACGGGCTGCGCATGAGCGCGGCGATGTCCTTCTACGGCATGCTGAGCCTGGCCCCGTTGCTGCTGCTGCTGGTGGGCGTGCTGGGCTGGTGGATGGACCGCAGCTACCTGGAGACCAACCTCATATCCCAGGTGCAGGCCGTCATGGGCCAGCAGGTGGCCGAGGTGATTCGGCAGGCCCTGGCCAGTGCCAAGGAGCCGTCGGAAGGGCGGCTTGCATCCCTGGTGGGTTTTGTGGTGCTGGTGTCGGGCGCTACGGGGGTGTTCGTGGAGCTGCAGTCGGCACTGGAGCACTTGTGGCGCAGCGAAGCGCCGACGCAGCAGCGCGCCGCCTGGTGGCGCATGGCGTCGCTGCGGCTGCGGGGCCTGGCGTATGTGCTGGCCCTGGGCTTTTTGCTGTTGGTGTCGCTGGTCCTGTCCACGCTGATCAACCTGTTTGCGGGCTGGGCGGGCTCGCACCTGTCATCCGCGCCCGTGGCGCCGGCCATGCAGATACTCAACGAGGTGGTGGCCTTCGGCTTTGCGGTGATGCTGTTCATGGGACTGATGCGCATTGGCGGCGGTGCCCGTCCGTCTTCGCGCTGCATCCTCGCGGGGGCCGTGGTGGGCGCGACGCTGTTCACCGTGGGCAAGCAACTGCTGGCGTGGTACCTGTCCACGGCTGCGGTGGTGTCGGCCTATGGGGCGGCGGGGTCGCTGGTGGTGCTGCTCATGTGGATCTACTTTTCGTCGGCAGTGCTGTTGTTCTCGGCCAGCTGTGCGCGCGCATTCCAGGAGATGCATGGCACGCCGGCAGAGCCTGCCGCAGCGCCTGAAGGGGCGGTCACCGCGCGGTGAGGTGCGCCAGGCGCAACGTAGCTCGCTGCTCGCGAGCCCGCCTTGCATCCATCTGCCGGTAAACAGCTTCTTACGTCCTTTACAGGGGCTATGTCCGGTTTTCAGGCACCCGCAGGTACTCTGCAGCCACTCTTCCAGCGTTGTGTTGGTACCGCTGGATCTTTCGGAGAAAAATCATGAGCCTTATCGTTTCGTCATCGTCCCATCCTTTGTCGGCCACATCGCACGCAGGCGTTGCCGGTGCGGCCTCGGGCCACTCGCTCAAATGGCTGTGGGCTGCCATCGGGGTGCTGGGGGTGAGCGTGGTGGCCTTGGGCACCACCCTGGTGGTGCAGAACGCCGGCAAATCGTCTGCAGAGGCTCCGCCCGCCGCCATGGCAACCCTGGCGCAGCCGGCGACCGGCACGCCCCCAGTCGATGGGCCTGCGCAAAACAAACCCCTGCCGCAAGCTGGTCAAAGAAATATTGCTACAAATAATGTAGCCAACCAGGCGCCCGGCTATTCGCAAGGTTCGTCTTACCAAGGCGGGTCTTACCAAGGTGGATCTTCGCAAGGCGGCTACGCGCCGCCCCAGCCTGCCATGCGCACCGCAGCGCCAGCACCCGTATGCGCATCCTGCGGCCGGGTCGAGTCGGTGCAGGCCGTGCAGCAGGCGGCGCCTGCCACGGGCGTGGGCGCCGTGGCCGGTGGCGTGCTGGGTGCCGTGGTGGGCAATCAGGTGGGCAAGGGGTCGGGCCGTACCGCGGCCACGGTGCTGGGTGCCGTGGGCGGCGGCTATGTGGGCCACAAGGTCGAAGAGCGCACGCGCACGCAGACGGTCTACCAGATCGCCGTGCGCATGGAAGACGGTTCGGTGCGACGCTTCACTCGCGCGCAGCCTCCGGCCGTGGGCACACCGGTCGTTTTGCAGGGCAAGGGCTTCCGCGTGGATGACGGCACGGCCTCGCGCGCCGCAGAGTCCTATCCGCGCGCCCAGCCAGGCGCTGTGCGCGTGGCCGATACGTATTGAGCCAGCACTGAACCCCAGTGCAAAAGCCCGCAACTGCGGGCTTTTTTGTTGGGCGGAGGCGCAGTGAGTGGCTGCGGCTACAGCACCACCGGGATTTCCGTCGCAGGCGGCGTGTTGCGGCTGCGGCCGCAGCGCACCAGGCCGTCGATCATCACCATGCCGATGCCCGGGATGTCGCCCAGCTGCACGCTCTCCAGCAGCGTGGCGCCGGCCGTGTGCTGCGCGCGGTCCATGAACACGAAGTCCGCCGCGCGGCCCGGCTCGATCAGCCCGCAGTTCAGGTTGCGGATGCGCGCCGTGTTGCCCGTGGCAAAGCAGAACACCAACTCGGCAGGGATGTCGGCAAAGCTCGATATCAAGGCGATCATGCGCAGCATGCCCAGCGGCTGCACGCCCGAGCCGGCCGGGCCGTCGGTGCCCAGAATCACGCGGTGCGGGCACTTCAGTTCGATGGCCGCGCGCGCGGCCTGGATGGCGATCTTCTCGTTGCCGTTGTGCACCAGCTCGATCGCGCGCGACGACTTCTCGCACAGCTCGCACACGTGCTTCCAGGGCAGCGAGGTGTGGCCGCCGTTGATGTGGCCGATCACATCGGCATCGGCCTCCAGCACCACGTCCTTGTCGATGAGGCCTGAGCCCGGAATGGACGGGCCGCCCGTGTGGATGGTGCTCTGGATGCCGTGCTTGCGCGCCCACGCCACCATCTGCTGGGCCTCGTAGCCCGCCTTCACGGAGCCCAGGCCCACTTCGCCCAGCAGCGTCACGCCCGCGTCGGCCAGGTCCTTGAAGTCCTGCTCGGTCATGCCCTTTTCGATGACCGGGGCGCCCGCGATCACCTTCACGCCGCCGGGGCGGAAGTTGTCGAACGAACGCTGCGCGGTGATGGCCAGCGCCTTCAGGCCCACGATGTCCTTGGGGCGGCCGGGCAGGTGGACCTCGCCGGCCGAGACCATCGTGGTCACGCCGCCGTTCATGGTGGAGTCGATCCAGCCGATCTGGTTTTGCCGCGGCGTCCAGTCGCCAAAGACCGGGTGCACGTGGCTGTCGATCAGGCCGGGGGCCACGCAGGTCTGGCGCGCATCGATCACGGTCTGCGCGTGTTCGGTGTCGCAATCCTTTTCGCGGCCCACGGCCACGATGAGTCCGTCGTTGACGACGATGGTGTCGGCATCGAGGATGGGGCGGTCGAGGTCGCCCGACAACAAGAGACCGATGTTTTTGATGACGACCTTGCCCGACTTGCCGCCGGCTGCTGCTTCTGCCATGGATTCTCCTCGTGGGTGGGGGTTCGGGCCCGTTGCGGCCCTCGCTCAGAAAATCGTTGTGTCTTGTGGGCTCTGCGGCGCGTGTCGGCCGGTGCAGACAACCTTCAGGCCGCTGCCTTGCCCTTGGGCAAACTGGGGCCCGGCGCCACGGTGCGCAGCACGCTGTCGATGACGAAGGACTCCCAGTGCGCCAGCGCATCGGGCGTCTCCAGGTCTTCGCCCAGAAACGCCGACAGCGTGTGGCGGTTGGACATGTAGAAGTAGCCCGTGGCGGCGATCAGCAGGTACACGTCGCGCGCCGACACGTCCTTGCGGAACAGCCCTTGCGCCTGGCCGCTCTCCAGCACGCGGCGGATCACCTCGATGGCGGGCGAGGAGTATTCGCGGGCCCGCATCGACTTGGAGATGTGCTTGCCCTTGTGCAGGTTCTCGGTGTTGAGCAGGGTGATGAACTCGGGGTTCTTGCGGTAGTAGCCCACCACGAAGCGGATCACCGCCTGCAGCGCCTCGACCGGCTTGGCGGTGTCCAGGTCGAGCTTGGACTCCGCATCGTTCATGCGCCGGTAGGTTTCCTCCAGCACCTCGATGAACAGGCCTTCCTTGCTGCCGAAGTAGTAGTAGATCATCCGATCGAAGGACTTGGCCGCCTTGGAGATCTTCTCCACGCTGCCGCCTTCGTAGCCATAGCGCGCGAACACCTTGGTCGCCGCTTTCAGGATGTTGTCGCGCGTGGTCTGTGCGGCCTGCTCGCGCACCCCCGTCTTGCGCACGGTGGGAGATCGGCTGGACGCTGTCCGGGTCTTGGGGGGAGTGGCAGACATGGCGGGTCCTGGTGGGTGGGGCCGGCGCCCGGGGCCTGATCCTCAGGCCCCGCCGCCGGCCGGGAGATCACTGCTCTGCGAACGCGCGTTCGATCACGAAGTCGCCCGGCTTCGTGGTGTTGCCTTCCTTGAAGCCGCGCTCTTCCATCATGTGCTTGAGGTCGCGCAGCATCTCGGGGCTGCCGCAGATCATCACGCGGTCTTCCAGTGGGTTGAGCGCGGGCAGGCCCAGGTCGCGGGCGAGCTGGCCGTTCTCGATCACGGTCGTCACGCGGCCCTGGTGCTTGAACTCCTCGCGCGTCACAGTCGGGTAGTACTTGAGCTGCTTGCTCACGATCTCGCCCAGGAACTCGTGCTGGGGCAGTTCGTTGGTGATGTAGTCGTGGTAGGCCAGCTCCTTCACCTCGCGCACGCCGTGCACCAGGATGACTTCCTCGAACTTCTCATACGTCTCGGGGTCGCGCATCAGGCTCAGGAACGGCGCCACGCCGGTGCCGGTGGACAGCATGTACAGGCGCTTGGCGGGCAGCAGGTAGTCGATGAGCAGGGTGCCTGTGGGCTTCTTGCCCACCACGATGGTGTCGCCCACCTGGATGTGCTGCAGGCGCGAGGTCAGCGGGCCGTCGGGCACTTTGATCGACAGGAACTCCAGGTGCTCTTCGTAGTTGGCGCTGGCGATGCTGTAGGCGCGCAGCAGGGGTTTGCCGTTCTCGCCACGCAGGCCGATCATCGTGAAATGGCCGTTGGAAAAGCGCAGGGCCGTGTCCCGCGTGGTGGTGAAGGAGAAAAGGCGGTCCGTCCAGTGGTGGACGGAGAGGACGCGTTCTTCTAGAAAGGCGCTCATGGTGCTTGGTCGAAAAAGTTGAAAGAACAGAAGAAAACTGGCTGAAGTCCGCGCTGGCGGCGTGCTGGAGCAGGGCTCAGAACGCGATATCCAGGCCGGAAAGCTTGTGGCTCACAACCCTCCATTGTTCCGCATCTGGCAAAGCCGGTTTTCTTTTGGTGATTGTGGGCAGGCCCGGGGCCAGCTTTTTGTTGAATTCGAGGAAGATTTCCAGGCCCGGGGGCAGGTCGTCTTCGGCATAGATGGCGTTGGCGGGGCACTCGGGGATGCAGACCGCGCAGTCGATGCACTCGTCGGGGTCGATGACGAGGTATTCAGGCCCCTCCTTGAAGCAATCGACCGGGCAGACATCGACACAGTCGGTGTACTTGCACCGAATACATGCATCCGTCACTACGTGCGTCATTTTGGGGCTCCTCGTGCACCGTTTCAGGGGGTGCGAAAACACCATTGCGGACCATCATCGATTGCGCTACATTCGCGATCAATGTAGCAATCACAACATTTAAGTTAAGTGAATGCTACACAAAATGCAATGCGCGTACAAGCATTTGAAAAGATGCAATGAATGGGCTCCACGATGACTGAACACACCAAGACCGACGGGCTTCCAGGCATGGATGCGCCAGAGCTGCCGCAGGTGCTGGAGCGCGCCCGGCCGCGCAACGAGCGCATGAACGCCGCCAAGGTGGAGTGCAACGCGTGCCCCGTGCTGTGCCAGATATCGGAAGGCCGCGCCGGCGCGTGCGACCGCTATGCCAACCACGCCGGCGTGCTGGTGCGCGTGGACCCGGTGGTGCTGCTGCGCAAGACGCTGGAGGCGGGCGAAGTTGCGCTGGTGCCGTTCGCAGGCCGCTCGTCCGCGGCGGATGCCGGCGCGCCGGTGGATGCCGAAGGCGGCACCGCCGACGGTACCGCCGCGCAGCACGCCTGGAGCGGCGACCTGTTGCTATCGGAAGAAGTGTTCGTCACTGGCGTGGGCTCGTCCACCACCTACCCCGACTACAAGCCTGCGCCGTTCATCGTGGGCTCCAAGGTCGATGGCGTGGACATGGTCACCGTGGTCACCGAGGGCATCTTCAGCTACTGCAGCTTCAAGGTGAAGATCGACACCGACCGCTTCCTCGGCCCCGAGCAGGCCAACGTGCGCTGCAAGGGCGAGGTGGTGGGGCACGTCACCACGGCCGAATACGGCTCACAGATGCTGTCGCTCGGCGGCGTGCACCACCTCACGGGCGGCAGCAAGAAGGAAGGGCGCATCGCCAACGAGATGATGCAGCTGCTGGGCAACAAGCAGGCGGTGGAACTCACCATCGACGGCGGCTCGCAGCTCGTGATCCAGGCCGGCCAGGCGCCTATCGTCAACGGCGTGGCCGAGCAGCGCATGCGCGTGGGCTGCGGCTCCGCGGCCATCGGCATCTTCGCGCGCCAGTTCTTCGGCCAGGCCGATGAGGTGGTGGTGGTGGACGACCACATCACCGGCGTGCTCACCGAGCACCAGGCCGGCCGCTGCCTGGACATGAAGTCCTCGGGCATCCAGATGCGCGGGCGCAAGTCCACCCCGGGCCGCTACTTCCAGGTGGCCAATCCCGGTACGGGCTGGGGCGGCACCGACATCGCCGACCCGTTGTCCATCATCGAAGGCTGGGACGCATCGGTCGCGTGGCCGGGCCTGCGCCTGCTCATGACCTCCACCACGGGCGAGCACGCCAGCTGGTACGTGCTGAACGAATCGCTGGTGCCGGTGGAGGCCGAGATGCCCGATGCGGTGCGCCGCATCGTGGAGCGCATCGGCGAGAACTGCGAGCCCTCGCTCACCTCGGTGCTCTTCCTGGGCGGCGCGGGCGGCAGCCTGCGCGCGGGCGTGACCGAGAACCCCGTGCTGCTCACCCGCTCCATCAAGAACGCGTTGGTCAACGTGACCTGCGGCGGCGCACCCGCCTATGTGTGGCCCGGCGGCGGCATCACCGTGATGGCCGATGTGCTGCGCATGCCCGACAACAGCTTCGGCACCGTGCCCACGCCCGCCATCGTGGCGCCCATCGAGTTCAGCATGCGCCGCACCGACTACGAGGCCCTGGGCGGCCATGCCGACCAGATCCGCAGCCTGCGCGAGGTGCTGGAGCACGGCGCGTGGCACAACGACGGTGCGCCGCAGTCGCTGTCCTGGCAGGCGCTGCCCGCTGGCAACCCCTGGCCGCTGGGCCGCCCGCCCCTGCTGGGCTGAACGGGCTCTTGTCATGCACGCCTGCCGCAACTTTCTGCCCGACGGCCGCTGGCACTTCCAGCACGGACCCATCGACCTGGTCATCCAGGCCGAGGGTGACCGCAGCGCCGTGGCTGCCGCGCACGAGCGCGCCTGGCAGCGCTTCGAGGGGCTGCTGCAAGAGCTGGTGAACGAGCTGCCCGGCCTGCGCGCCCCGGTGGGTGAAGCCACCTCCTTGCAGGGTGTGGTCGCACAGCGCATGTGGCAGGCCTGCCACCCGTACCGCAAGGGCTTCATCACCCCCATGGCCGCCGTGGCCGGGGCGGTGGCGCAAGAGATCCTCGCGTGTTTCGCGCAGGACGGCATTGCCCGCGCCTGGGTCAACAACGGTGGCGACATCGCGCTGCACCTCGCCCCGGGCCAGTCGGCCTCGGTGGGGGTGTATGCGGACATCGCCAGGCTCGATGCCGCCCAGCTGCGCCACGGGCTGCTGCTGGACGGCCAGTTGCGCATCGACAGCACCATGCCGGTGCGCGGCGTGGCCACCAGCGGTTGGCGCGGGCGCAGCCAGTCGCTGGGCATTGCCGACAGCGTCACGGTGCTCGCGCGCTCCGCGGCCGAGGCCGACGCCGCCGCCACCGTGGTGGCCAACGCCGTGAACGTGCTGGACGAGCGCATCACCCGCATGCCCGCCTGGCTGGTGCGCGACGACAGCGACCTGGGTGCCATTCCCGTCACGGTGGATGTCCCGCCGCTGCCGCGTGCACAGGTGCTGCGCGCGCTGCACCAAGGGCTGGAAAAGGCGCAAGAATTGCAGTCCCGCGGGCTGATCTGGTGCGCGCTGCTCGCGTGCCAGGGCGAGTTCGCGGCCACCCGCATGCCCGAGGCAGCGCTGGCGGGGCTGCCCGCACGCACCGAAGGCCCGGCAGGCGCTGAAGGCGCGGTGAGCGCGGTGCACGAAGAAGTTGGTTCAGTATTTGCTTAACGAATTCACAAGCCCACAGGCCATCCCATGATCCAGATACGACGCGTTTTCACCCACCTCGAGGACATCCGGCACGAGTTCGGACCCGTGGCCGATGTGCCGCTGCTGCGGGGTGCCATCGGCGCGGTGCTGACCAACCCCTACGCCGGCCGCTACGAGGCCGACATCCTGCCCATGATGGAGGCGCTGCAGGACGTGGGCCTGGACATGGCGCAGCGCCTGCTCAAGGCCATGGGCGTGCCCGCCGAGCGCATCGAGACCTACGGCAAGGGCTCCATCGTCGGCGCGGCCGGCGAGCTGGAGCACGGCGCGCTGTGGCATGTGCCGGGCGGCTACGCCATGCGCGAACTGCTGGGCTGGAAGGGCGACCGCAACGCCTACGCCAAGGGCCAGGCCGAAGAGAAGACGGGGCAGCCCGCCAACGCGCTGTCCATCGTGCCTTCCACCAAGAAGGTGGGCGGCCCGGGTGCTGCGCTCGACGTGCCGCTCACGCACATCAACGCCAGCTACGTGCGCAGCCACTTCGATGCCATGGAGGTGCGCGTGCCCGGCGCGCCGCTGGCCGACGAGATCGTCTTCATCCTGGCCATGACCACCGGCCCGCGCGTGCATGCCCGCGTGGGCGGCCTCAAGGCGCAGGACATCAGCCAGTGGAACGGCCTGCGCTAGGGTCCCGCACCACAACCAGAACGCAACAGCACAAGAACCCAGGAGTACAAGACATGCCCGCCAAGATCCGGAAAATCATCGTGCAGACCGACGAAGTGCGTGTGGAGATGGGCCGCGACGTGCAGCCGCCCGTGCGCAAGGCCCTGGCCATGGCCGTCATCGAGAACCCGTTCGCCGGCCGCTACGCCGAGAGCCTCGATGAGCTCACGGCCATCGGCGAAGAGCTGGGCGCGCTGCTCGGCCAGCGCTGCGTGCAAGCGCTGGGCATCGAGCCCGGCCAGGCGCACAGCTACGGCAAGGCCGCCATCGTGGGCGAGGCCGGCGAGCTGGAACACGCCGCCGCCATCCTGCACCCCAAGCTCGGCGCGCCGCTGCGCGTGGCGGTCGAAAAGGGCGCCGCCCTCGTGCCGTCCAGCAAGAAGATCGGCGGCCTGGGCACCGCCATCGATGTGCCCCTGGGCCACAAGGATGCCGCCTACGTGCGCAGCCACTTCGACGCCATGGAGGCCCGCGTGGCCGATGCGCCCCGCGCCAACGAGATCGTGGTCGCCATCGTCGTCACCGACAGTGGCCGCCCTCTGCCCCGCATCGGTGGCCTGCAGGTCTCCGACATCCAGGGCGTGGACGGCCTGCGCTGAATGCGCCGTACCGCACTACCATCTCCCCCGTTCCCGACCATCTCCCACACCCACCCTACCTTTTCCAGGAGTGTTCCCATGACGATGCGACAAAACCTCATGCGTGCCACGGCCGCAGCCGCGCTGGCCATCACGCTGGCCCCTGTGCACGCACAGGATGTCATCAAGATTGGTGAGATCAACAGCTACAAGGCGCAGCCCGCTTTCCTGGAGCCCTACAAGAAGGGCATGGAGCTGGCGGTGGACGAGATCAACGCATCGGGCGGCCTGCTGGGCAAGAAGGTGCAGCTGGTCATTCGCGACGACAACGCCAACCCGGGCGATGCCGTGCGCGTGGCCGAAGAGCTGGTCTCGCGCGAGAAGGTGGACGTGCTCACCGGCTCCTTCCTGTCGCACATCGGCCTGGCGCTGACCGACTTCGCCAAGCAAAAGAAGTTCTTCTTCCTGGCCAGCGAGCCGCTGACCGACAAGATCGTCTGGCAAAACGGCAACCGCTACACCTACCGCCTGCGTGCGTCCACCTACATGCAGGTGGCGATGATGGTGCCGGACGCGGCGGCCCTGAAGAAAAAGCGCTGGGCGCTGGTGTACCCCAACTACGAATACGGCCAGTCGGCCGTGGCCACGTTCAAGCAACTGCTCAAGGCCGCGCAGCCTGATGTGGAGTTCGTCGTGGAACAGGCGCCGCCGCTGGGCAAGGTCGACTCGGGCAGCGTGGTGCAGGCCCTGGCCGACGCCAAGCCCGATGCCATCTTCAACGTGCTGTTCGGTGCCGACCTGTCCAAGTTCGTGCGCGAAGGCAACACCCGCGGCCTGTTCAAGGACCGCGAGGTGGTCAGCCTGCTGACCGGCGAGCCCGAGTACATGGACCCGCTCAAGGACGAAGCCCCCAACGGCTGGATCGTCACCGGCTACCCCTGGTACGGCATCCAGACGCCTGAGCACAAGGCTTTCATGACGGCCTACCAGGGCAAGTTCAACGACTACCCGCGCCTGGGTTCGGTCGTGGGCTACAGCGCCATCAAGTCGCTGGGTGAAGGCATCAAGAAGGCCGGCTCCACCGACACCGAAAAGCTCATCGCCGCGTTCAAGGGCCTGCAGGTCACCACGCCGTTCGGCCGCGCCACCTACCGCGCGGAAGACAACCAGTCCACCATGGGCAGTTACGTGGGCCGCACCAAGAACGAAGGCGGCAAGGGCGTGATGGTGGACTACCGCTATGTGGACGGCGCCAAGGTGCAGCCGACCAACGAAGAAGTCAAGAAGCTGCGCGCGGCAGACTGAGTGCGCGTTCAACAGGCGGCCCCGCGTGGGCGCCTGCGATCGCCATCTCCCTGCCAGTGTGATCTGTAAAAAGCTGCACCACCGTTCACGCTGAGCTTGTCGAAGCGCTGCGAAGGGCTTCGACAAGCTAAGCCCGAACGGCTTGGGATGGCGCTGCGCGTTTGCCTCACCCACACCGCAGGCACCGACCTGCAGGGATGAACTTTGCCGTGACCCCGAAGGATCTGGAATGAGTTTTTCGAGTTTTATCGTTCAGCTGCTCAACGGACTGGCGGGCGCGTCCTCGCTGTTCCTCGTGGGCGCCGGGCTCTCGCTGATCTTCGGCGTCACGCGCATCGTGAACTTTGCGCACGGCTCGTTCTTCATGGTGGGCATCTACGTGGCCTATTCCATGGTCGCCAAGCTGGGCACAGGCCTCGCGTTCTGGCCTGCGCTGCTGCTGTCGGCCGTGGTGGTGGGAGCGCTCGGCGCGGTGGTCGAGGTGGTGCTGTTGCGCCGCATCTACAAGGCGCCCGAGCTCTTCCAGCTCCTGGCCACGTTCGCGCTGGTGCTGGTCATCAAGGATGCAGCGCTGTGGATCTGGGGCCCTGAAGAACTGCTCGGCCCGCGCGCGCCGGGCCTGTCGGGGTCGGTGGACATCCTGGGCCGCCAATTCCCGTCGTACGACCTGTTCCTCATCGTCGTGGGCCCGGTGGTGCTGGGCCTGTTGTGGCTGCTGCTCACCCGCACCCGCTGGGGCACGCTGGTGCGCGCCGCCACGCAGGACCGCGAGATGGTCAGCGCCCTGGGCGTGAACCAGGCCTGGCTGTTCACGGCGGTGTTCGCGCTGGGCGCGCTGCTGGCGGGCTTGGGCGGTGCGCTGCAGCTGCCGCGCGAGCCGGCCACGCTGGAGATGGACCTCAACACCATCGGCGCCGCCTTCGTGGTGGTGGTGGTGGGCGGCATGGGCTCCATTCCGGGCGCATACGTGGCCGCGCTGCTCATCGCCGAGATCAAGGCGGTGTGCATCTGGCTCGGTGTGGTCGAAATCTTCGGCTATAGCGTCTCGTTCTCCAAGCTCACGCTGGTGGTCGAATTCCTCGTGATGGCCGTGGTGCTGGTGGTGCGCCCCTGGGGCCTGATGGGCCGCCCGCAGGCCGCCAGCCGCAACACCGGCCTGCCCGAGGCACCGCTGCGTGCGCCGGACCGCTGGTTCAAGATCGGCGGTATGGCGCTGCTGGCCGTGCTGGTGCTGCTGCCGATGCTCACGGCCGGCTCGCCTTACCTCACCGTGCTGTTCATCGACCTGTTGATCGCCGCGCTGTTCGCGGCCAGCCTGCACTTCATCATGGGGCCGGCGGGCATGCATTCGTTCGGCCATGCGGCGTACTTTGGCCTCGGGGCCTACGCGGCAGCGCTGCTGGTGCGCTCGGCCGGCATTCCGATGGAGCTGGCCCTGGTGGTGGCGCCGCTCGCGGCGGCCGCCGGTGCGCTGCTGTACGGCTGGTTCTGCGTGCGGTTGTCGGGCGTGTACCTGGCCATGCTCACGCTGGCCTTCGCGCAGATCACCTGGGCCATCTGCTACCAGTGGGACGGTTTCACCGGCGGCAGCAACGGCCTCACCGGCGTGTGGCCCGCGGCCTGGCTGTCGGACAAGCGCAACTACTACTACCTCACGCTCGCGCTGGTCGTGGGCGGCGTGCTGCTGCTGCGGCGCATCCTGTACTCGCCCTTCGGCTACGCGCTGCGGGCGGGGCGTGACTCCGTGCTGCGCGCGGATGCCATCGGCATCGACGTCAAGCGCATGCAGTGGACGGCCTTCGTCATCGCCGGGCTGTTCGCGGGCCTGGGCGGCGCGCTGTTCGCGTTCTCCAAGGGCAGTATCTCGCCCGAGACGCTGCACGTGGGCCGCTCGGTCGACGGCCTGGTGATGGTGCTGCTGGGCGGCATCCAGACGCTGGCCGGCCCCGTGGTGGGCGCGGTCACCTTCACCTGGCTGCACGACACCGTGGCGCGCAACACCGACTACTGGCGCGCCATGCTGGGCGCCATCATCCTCATCCTGGTGCTGCTCTTCCCGCAGGGCATCGCAGGCGCCATCAAGCAGGTCTTCGACAACCGGCGCGAAGCCAAGAACATGAAGGAGGGCCAGGCATGAGCCTGCTCAAAGTCACGGGCCTGGGCAAGTCGTTCGGCGGCGTCAAGGCGGTGGATGGCATCCACTTCGAGCTGGCCGCGGGCGAGCTGCTGGCGCTCATCGGCCCCAACGGCGCCGGCAAGTCCACCACCTTCAACATGGTCAACGGCCAGCTGCCGGCCGACGTGGGCTCCATACAGCTCGACGGGCAGGAGCTGGTGGGCCGCAAGCCCCGCGACATCTGGCGCATGGGCGTGGGCCGCACCTTCCAGATCGCCGAGACCTTCGCCTCGCTCACCGTGGTGGAGAACGTGCAGATGGCGCTGATCTCCAGCGACAGCCGCCTGTTCTCGATGTGGCGCAAGGCCGCGGACCACAAGCGCGACGAGGCGCTGGCGCTGCTCGACCAGGTGGGCATGAAGTCCCAGGCCGATCGCCCCTGCAGCGTGCTGGCCTATGGCGACGTCAAGCGCGTGGAGCTGGCCATCGCCATGGCCAACAGCCCGAAGCTGTTGCTCATGGACGAGCCCACCGCCGGCATGGCGCCCAGGGAGCGCAACGAACTGATGGCGCTGACCAAGCAGCTCGTGATCGACCGCGGCATGGCCGTGCTGTTCACCGAGCACAGCATGGACGTGGTGTTCGCGTATGCCGACCGCATGATCGTGCTGGCGCGCGGGCGCCTCATCGCCGAAGGCAAGCCGCTGGAGCTGCGCGACCACCCCAAGGTGCAGGAGGTCTACTTCGGCACCGGCAAGACCTTCGAGAAGAAAACAGCAGCATCGGCCGCAGCGGCCCCGGCGGCGGAGACGGCATGACCATGACGAGCAGCGCAACGAACGAAGTTCTCCTGAAAGCCCAGGGCCTGCAGGCCTGGTACGGCGCCGCGCAAATCCTCTACGACGTCGACCTGGAAGTGCGCCGCGGCGAGGTCGTGGCGCTGATGGGCCGCAACGGCGCGGGCAAGTCCACCACGCTCAAGACGCTGATGGGCATGCTCGCCAAGCGCAAGGGCAGCATCCAGTTCATGGGCAAGGACCTGTCCAAAAGCGACCCGCACGACGCGGCCCGCCTTGGCCTGGGCTTCGTGCCCGAAGACCGCCGCGTGTTCACCGACCTCACGGTGATGGAGAACCTGGAGGTGGGCCGCCAGCCGGCCCGCCAGTGGCCCGACGGCACGGCCGCCCCGCTGTGGACGCCCGAGGCCTTGTTCAAGCTCTTCCCCAACCTGGGCGAGATGCCCCAGCGCCCGGGCGGGCGCATGAGCGGCGGCGAGCAGCAGATGCTGACCGTGGCCCGCACGCTCATGGGCAACCCGTACCTGGTGCTGCTCGACGAGCCCTCCGAGGGCGTGGCGCCCGTCATCGTGGAGCAGATGGCGCAGATGATCCTGGAGCTCAAGGGGCAGGGCGTGAGCATCCTGCTGTCCGAGCAGAACATGCATTTTGCCGAGCTGGTCTCCGACCGCGCCTATGTGCTGGAAAAGGGCCAGATCCGCTACCAGGCCACGATGGCCGAACTGGCGGCGAACGAGGAAGTCCGGCGGGCCTACCTCAGCGTGTGAAGCGAATCCCCGGCGGTGGCCCCACCGGGCCGCCGCCGATGTGTCAGTGCGTTCCCAACCGGAGTGGTCACCATGCCAACTGCACAGCGTCGTCGCCTTCTTCTCCAATCGGCCGCGTTCACCGTGGCCGGCGTCTGCCTTCCCACCGCGTGGGCGGCGGGCAAGATCAAACCCGGCGAGCGCGCAGCGCTCATCGTGGTGGATGTGCAGAACTGCTTCGTGCCGGGTGGAACCCTGCCGGTGGCCCAGGGCGACGAGGTGGTGCCGGTCATCAACCGCATCGCCACCGCCTTCGAGAACGTGGTGGTCACGCAGGACTGGCACACCCAGGGCCACGCCTCGTTTGCCAGCAGCCATGCGGGCAAGAAGCCGTTTGAAACCGCCAAGCTCAGCTACGGCCCGCAGGTGCTGTGGCCCGACCACTGCGTACAGGGCACCGACGACGCAGCGCTGCACAAGGACCTGAAGGTGCCGCAGGCGCAGGTGATCTTGCGCAAGGGCTTCCACCAGCACGTGGACAGCTATTCGGCGTTCGAAGAGGCGGACCGCAAGACGTCCACCGGCCTGGCGGGGTACCTGAAGCAGCGCGGCATCCGGGCGGTATTCGTCACCGGCCTGGCCACCGACTTCTGCGTGGCCTGGACGGCGCTCGATGCCAGGCGCCTGGGCTTTGAGACGTACGTGGTCGAGGATGCCTGCCGCGCCATCGACCTCAACGGCTCGCTCGCCGCCGCCTGGAAGAACATGGCCGCCAGAGGCGTCAAACGCATTCAGTCCAGCGACATCGACATCGCGTGACCGCCCGCAGCGCTGGCGCCGCGGCGCCAGGCGTTTGACGGATTCACAACACACCGCAGAAAGTGTTGCAAAGCCCCTCCAGTTAAAGGGAAGATTGCGCCTTTGATGTAAGGAGCGTTTCATGAAGTTTCGTGGGATGGAGGAAGGGCGCATCGACCGCCGGGTGGTGCTCACAAGCCTGGCCGCCGCTGCTCTGGCAGGGGCGGGGCCGGCCGCCGCCGAGACCGGAGTGACGGACTCCCGCATCAAGGTGGGGCAGTCGGCCGTGTTCACCGGGCCTGCCAAGGATTTCGGGGTGGACTACAAGGCCGGCATCGCGCTGGTCTTCGACAAGGTCAACAAGAGTGGCGGCGTGCAGGGCCGCACGCTGGAGCTGGTGTCGCACGACGACGCCTACGACCCCAAGAAGACGGCCGAGAACACCGCCAAGCTGATCGACGAGGACAAGGTCTTCGCGCTGATCGGCTACGTGGCCACGGGCAACCTCATCGCCGCGATGCCGCTGGCCGAGAAGGCGGGCGTGCCCATGTTCGCGCCGCTGGTGGGCACCACGTCGTTCCGCACCACGCACAACCGCTATCTGTTCCACGTGCGCGCCAGCTACGAGACCGAGCTGCGCAAGATCGTGGGCCACCTGGCCACGCTGGGCATCACCAACATCGCCGTCATCTACCAGAACAGCGCGTTCGGCAAGTCCAACCTCGACACCTGCCTGCAGATCGCGCAGGGCCTGAAGGTCAAGGTGGTCGAATCCGTGCCCATGGAGATCGCCGCCACCGACGCCAAGGCGCAGGTCGCCACGCTCACCAAGGCCCAGCCCGGCGCGGTGGTGATGATCATGGCCGGCAAGATGGTGGAGGTCTTCCTGCGCGACTACCGCGCGGCGGGCGCCGCGTCGCCGCTGTACACCATCTCGGTGGGCATCACCGATGCGCCGGGCTCGGCGCAGCGCCTGAACGGCGGCATCGAAGGCCTGGTCACGGCGAGCATCGTGCCGTCGCCGCAGGCCAGCCGCATGCCCATCGTGGTGGACTACCGCAAGGACCGCACCGACGCGGGCGAGAAGATCGACAGCTACACCATGCTCGAGGGCTACATCGCCGCGCGCGTGTTCGTGGAAGGCCTCAAGCGCGCGGGCCGCAACCTCACGCGCGACGGTTTCATCAAGGCGCTCGAAGACATGGGCACGACCAAGATCGGCGACTTTCCGCTGCAGTACGGCCCCGCCAATCACAACGGCTCGAACTTCGTGGACCTGGAGATGTACACGCGCACCGGAGCGCTCAAGCGCTAAGGATATGGTGCAACCCCCTGTGGCGCTTCGCGCCTTCCCCCTTCTCTCGCATTGCTGCGCAATGCGGGAAGGGGGACGCCGCCAGCGGGGCGGGGCGGCCCTTCCGCGGCGGCCCCTGACTTGGGCTGCGTCAGTGTCGTACGTCGCTGACGCAGCAACCGTGTCTTTCGTCCGAAGTAAACAACCATCCAGCAAATGCAGTTAGTCGCTGTTGTCAACGGCCAGCCCTGCCCCCTGACTGCAGCCACGTCCGGCAGCGCCACGCTGCTGCACGTGCTGCGCAACGACCTGGCGCTCAACGGCCCCAAGTACGGCTGCGGGCTGGGGCAGTGCGGGGCGTGCACGGTGCTGGTGGACGGCGTGGCCGCGCGGGCCTGCGTGATTCCGGCGCAGGGCGTGGCAGGGCGTGAGGTGACCACGCTGGAGGGCCTGCCCGGGCGCTGCGGCACTGCGGCGGGGCGCCACCCGGTGCAGCAGGCCTTCATCGACGAGCAGGCCGCGCAGTGCGGCTACTGCCTGAACGGCATGGTCATGATGGCCGTGGCGCTGCTGGAGCGAAACCCCCACCCCGACGAGGCCGCCATCCGCCGTGAGCTGTCGGCCAACCTGTGCCGCTGCGGCACGCATGTGGAGATCATCCGCGCCGTGCAGCGCGCGGCGGTGTTGATGCAGGAGGCCAGGGCATGAGCACACCGCCCGCCAGCACTGCGCCGCTGCGCGCCCACACGCCCCTGACCCGCGCCGACTTCCACGCGGCCGACGGCGTGCTGCTGGTGGTGCGCAACCCGCCGCCCGCGCCGCCGCCGGTCAAGGGCCAGCCCGCGCTGGTGGCCGGCAACCCGGCCGAGGGCGTCGAAATTCTGATCGCCGTGTGGGACGACGGCAGCGTGACCGCGCTCAACGGCCATGTGGACCTGGGCACCGGCATCCGCACCGCGCTCGCGCAGATCGTGGCCGAAGAGCTGGACGTGGACCTGGCCCGGGTGAACATGGTGCTGGGCGACACCACGCGCGCGCCCAACCAGGGCGCCACCATCGCAAGCGCCTCCATCCAGATCCACGCCAAGCCGCTGCGCCTTGCCGCAGCGCAGGCGCGCCACTGGCTGGTGGCCCGCGCTGCAGCGCGCCTGAACGTGCCGGCGGACGCGCTGCAGGTGTCGGGCGGCGTGGTGCAGCTGGCGGCCGACTCCGCGCAGCAGTTGCGCTACGGCGACCTGCTGGCGGGCCAGCACACGGTGCTGGAGCTGTCCGACGCCACACCCACCAAACCCACGGCCGACTACCGCGTGGTCGGCCAGTCGGTGCCGCGCGTGGACATCCCTGCCAAGGTCAGCGGCGAACTGGTCTTTGTGCACGACATGCGCGTGCCCGGCATGCTGCACGGCCGCGTGGTGCGCCCGCCGTATGCGGGGGCCGACCATGGCGACTTCATCGGCAACACGCTGGCATCGGTGGACCAGGCGTCCATTGCCCACATCGCCGGCATCCGCGCGGTGGTGGTGATCCGCGACTTCGTGGGCATCGTCGCCGAGCGCGAGGAGCAGGCCGAGCAGGCCCTGCGCGAGCTGCGCGTGCAGTGGAAGGACTGGCCCGGCTTTCCGCGCCAGGACAGCCCCGAGGCCATCGCCCAGGCCATCCGCGCCAACCCGGCCACGCAGCGGCGCCTGGTGGACGAAGGCGATGTGGACGCAGCCCTGGCCGCGGCCGACCAGCCCATGCCGCGCACCTACGTGTGGCCCTACCATATGCACGCGTCCATCGGCCCGTCGTGCGCGGTGGCCGAGTGGCGGGCGCAGGATGGCACCGGTCGCCCGCGCATGACCGTGTGGGCCGGCACGCAGAACCCTCACGTGCTGCGCGCCGACCTGGCCCGCCTCATGGGCATGGGCGATGTGGACATCGACCTCATCCGCATGGAGGCCGCAGGCTGCTACGGCCGCAACGGTGCCGACGATGTGGCGGCCGACGCCGCGCTGTTGTCGCGCGCCGTGGGCGCCCCGGTGCGGGTGCAGCTCACGCGCGAGCAGGAGCATTTGTGGGAGCCCAAGGGCACGGCGCAGCTCATGCAGGTGCGGGGCGGGCTCAACGCCGATGGCTCGGTGGCAGCGTACGACTTCGAGACCTCTTACCCGTCCAACGGCGCGCCCACGCTGGCCCTGCTGCTCACCCGCACCATCGAGCCCGTGGCCCAGGCCTACGAGATGGGCGACCGCACCGCACGCCCGCCTTATCAGTACGACAACCTGCGCGTGGCGGTCAACGACATGCCGCCCATCGTGCGCGCATCGTGGCTGCGGGGCGTGTCTGCGCTGCCCAACTCCTTCGCGCACGAATCGTATGTGGACGAACTGGCCACCGCCGCCGGCGTGGACCCGGTGGCCTTTCGCCTGCAGCTGCTGAACGACCCGCGCGCGGCCGAGCTGGTACAGGCCACGGCCGAGAAGGCCGGCTGGGTGCGCCGCACCGGCCCGCAGCAGCGCGCGCCGGACGGTGGCAGTGAAGACGGCGACTGGGTGCAGGGCCAGGGCTTTGCGTACGCCCGCTACATCCACAGCAAGTGGCCCGGCTTCGGCGCGGCCTGGGCCGCCTGGGTGGCCGATGTCGAGGTCAACAAGCGGACCGGCGAGGTGCATGTGCGCCGCGTGGTCGTGGGGCACGACGCCGGCCTCATGGTCAATCCGGCGGGCGTGGAGCAGCAGGTGAACGGCAACGTGCTGCAGACCACCAGCCGCGCGCTCAAGGAGCAGGTGACGTTCGAGCCCGTGAAGCAGGCCGTGGACAACCGCGAATGGGGCAGCTACCCCATCCTGAGCTTTCGTGAAGTGCCCGTCATCGAGGTCATGCACATGCCCCGGCAGGACGAGGCGCCGCTGGGCTCGGGCGAGTCGTCCTCGGTGCCCGGCACGGCGGCCATCGCCAACGCGATCTTCGACGCCACGGGCGTGCGGTTTCGGGCGCCGCCGTTCACGCCCGAGGTCGTGCGTGCGGGCTTGAACCCCCTCACCGCGGCAGCCGAGGCTGCAGGCCGCGGCCGGCCCGGCGACGAGGGCGGTACGCCCACCCCGCCGGCCGACGTGCTGCCCACCCTGGAGCTGCCCGCACCCGCCGTGCCTGCCACCGCCACCTGGCCGCGCCGGCGCAGCCTCTGGGCGCGCGGCGGTGTACTGCTGGCTGGCGGGCTGGCCCTGGGCGCCGCACTGCTGGGATGGCGCCCGTCCATCGCGCCCGTGGTGCAGACGGCGGGCGGCGCGGCGGTCTACAACGCCGCCACCATCGAACGCGGCCGCCTGCTGGCCGCTGCAGGCGACTGCGTGGTCTGCCACACGGCGCCCGGCGGCACGCCCAACACCGGCGGGCGCGGCATGGAGACGCCGTTCGGCACCGTCTACACCACCAACCTCACGCCCGACGCCGAGACCGGCATCGGCCAGTGGTCGTTCAGCGCATTCCAGCGCGCCATGCGCGAAGGCATCTCGCGCGACGGCAAGCACCTGTACCCCGCGTTCCCGTACACCGCGTTCGCGAAGATGAGCGACGACGACCTGACAGCGCTGTACGCCTACCTGATGGCGCAGCCCGCCGTGCGCGCGGAGGTGCCCAAAACGGATTTGGCCTTCCCGTTCAGCGTGCGCCCGCTCATGGCCGGCTGGAACGCGCTGTTCCACGACGCCACGCCCTGGAAGCCCGACCCCACGCGCCCGCCCGAGTGGAACCGCGGCGCCTACCTGGTGCAGGGCGTGGGCCACTGCGGCGCCTGCCACACGCCGCGCAATGCGATGGGTGCAGAAATGGGCGGTGCCGCCTTCCTGTCGGGCGCGCTCGTCGACGGGTGGGAGGCGCCCGCGCTCACCGGCTTGTCGAAAGCGCCCGTGCCGTGGAGCGCGGAGTCGCTCTACAGCTACCTGCGCCACGGCCACAGCGCGCAGCACGGCAGCGCCTCGGGCCCCATGGCACCGGTGGTGCGCGAGCTGGCGCACCTGCCGGATGGCGACATCCGCGCCATGGCCACTTACCTCGCCTCGTTCACCGCGGACACCGAGCCCGCCGCCGATGCCGTGCAGGCCCGCGAGGCGACGGCCCTGGCCGCCGTGGCCCAGGCCGCCGCACTCGCGCCCCAGCCCGGCCAGGCGCAGCGCCTGTTCAACGGCGCCTGCGCCGCCTGCCACCACGACGGCGACGGCCCGAAGCTGCTGGGCGTGAACATCCCGCTGGCGCTGAACAGCAACCTGCACAGCGACCGGCCCGACAACCTGCTGCAGGTCATCGTGCACGGCATCCGCGAACCCGCCACGCGCGACATCGGCTTCATGCCCGCCTTCGGCCATGCGCTCAGCGATGCGCAGGTCACCGAGCTGGCGCACTACATGCGCCAGCGCTACGCACCGGGCCGGCCTGCGTGGAGCGGCGTGCCCGAGGCCCTGGCGCGCGTGCGGGCGGGTCCTGCGCATCCCTGATGCAGGGCTTTGCATGGCCTGGCGCTTGCTGAAAAAGCGCCAGGCGCTATCAAAAACATAGCTTTAGTAGTACGTGCGTCTGCATGTCCACACGTCCGCAGCCCGGGCGGGCAAAGCTACGATGCCGCATGACTGAGCCAACGAATCCACCACCCCCTGCCGCAGCCGACGCAGCCCTCGCCAATGCCGACGCGCTCGATGACCTGGCCACCCAGACGGGCATCGAGGTACCCGCCCTGTTGCGCGCCTTGGTCGCCGCTGGCGCCACCTTCTACGCCCCCGACTGGGCAGGGCAGTGGCGCACGCTGTGCCTCACGCAGCCGCCCGCCTTCATCAGCTGCGAGGACTTCGAGTGGATGGATGCGCAAGAGCGCGCAGACGCGGCGCAGGAATGGCTGTACGCAGCCGCGCAGGGCGGGCGCAGGTTTCTCCCCTTTGCACAGAACGGCGCGGGCGACGCGTACTGCCTGACCCTGGGCGCCGATGCACCACCCCACGCAGTGGCGCCGGTCGCCCTGGTCCCCCACGACGATGACGAGGCGGTGGTGCTGCACGCCAGCTTCGACGACTTTGCCACTGCGATGCTGCTGCAGTCCATGGCGGACCTCAGCCACCAGATGGACGAGTTCTCGCAGGAAGAAGCCGTTACCCAAACCCGCCTTGATGTCGCGCGCACATCTGCGCTGATGCCCGCCGACAGCGCTGAACGCCTGCAGGCGATGGCCGGGCAAGCGCCGCAGCAGCAATCGGTGCAGGACGGGCCGCGTGCGCGGCCGCGCGACGTGTGGGCGCTGATCTCGCCGCAGCAGTTGGCGCAGGAACTGGAGCGGCTGCCGGATGCGCAGGCAGCGCCGCTGCGGTTTTCAGTGGTGCCTCGCTGGGAACTTCGATCTGCCCCTGCGCAGGAGGTGAACGCGCCGGCCGCCGTGCAAAGCCCCGCTGCGCCAACATGGCAATCGCTGGCGGCGGACCCGGCCACGCGTCGGCAGGCCATCCGCGCCTACCAGGCAGAGTTTGGCGGCGACCTGCCCACTGCCAAGGCCGCGGTGGATGCGCTCAACCCACTGTCGCGCTAGATGGCGTTGGAACCTGATAAAAAATGCCGCTACCGCTCCATGGCCGGGCGCTAGCAGCTATCAAAAATGTAGCAATTGCTCCGACGCCCCCATCGCCAGTGCAATCACGCGCATGTCGTGGTCGCTGATGGCAAACAGCCCGAAGCGAAACTTCGCGCCCCAGCGCTGGGGGTCTTCCACAAACTCCAGTTGCGCCAGCAGAGGGCGGATCGGCGCCTCGCGGGCGTCCGGCACATAGGCCACGTCCCTGCGGTGTGGCACAAAGCCGTTGCCCATGTCGACGGCATACGGCGCGCCCTGCAGCACGGTGCCGATGGAGACGAAGGACTGCAGCCGGTCCGCGCCGCGCATCGTCGTGGCGGGTGCGTAGTAGGCCACCCGGTCCCCGGCGCGCATGCGCTGCAGCGGGGCCACCTTGCCGTGGCACACCTGCAGGTAGCCCGCAGCGGGCTCGGCACGGCCCAGCCGCGCGTGTTCTGCGCTGGCCACGGCGATCCAGTTGCGGCGCGGCTGCGCCACGGCGTCGGACACAGCAGCCCGCCGCGATGGCCGGGCGACGGCGGTGGTCACGGGCGTATCCGCCCACAGTGCGTGCTGCATGGCGCAGTCCTTGTGGTTGTGGTGTTGGTGTCGCTATGGGGAGTCGCGATGGCTTGCTCACCCTAGCCTGCGAAGTGAGCGCGGCACAGACCAGCGCACCCGTGGATCCGGCTTCGCCGGTCCACCGGGTGCGTCCCCCCTCCGGGGGGAAGACGCCGCCAGGCGGCTCAGGGGGGAGCCTATTCCAGCGCATGCAGGCCCACGCGGTTGCCGTCCAGGTCGTGGATGTGCGCAAAGAAGCCCATGCCCGGCGGCAGCGCCTGGCGGGGCAGGGCCACGCGGCCGCCCTGGGCCACCACGCGCTCGAGCGCGGCGTCGAGCGAAGGCGAGGCATCGAGGTACACGAGCGTGCCGGTGCCTGGTGCCAACTGGGGCGCCGTGGGGCCCATCATCAGCGCGCCGCCGGCACCGTCTGCGGCGGGGTCGTAGGCGAACACGGCGCCTTCGCTGGGGCCCATGTTTTCACGGCGCATGGCCTGGCCGAGCACGGCCTCGTAAAAGGCCTGGGCGCGGTCCAGCTGGGTGGTGGGGATCTCAAACCAGGCGATAGCGTTCTTCATGACAGGGCTCCATCGGTGTGCCGACAGGCACGTGTTGTTGTTGAAGCCCTGATGGTGCCCGGGGGGTACTGACAACGGCATGTCAGCAGCGTTCAGCAGCCATGGCTGGGTGCGCCCGTTGCGCGCCGCCGCAGCCGCTGGCCATGAAGCAATTCTTCCGGGCGCCCACTGCGGGGACAATATCGTTATGTCCGGTAATGTTTCACCCCCATCTTCTTCCCGCCCCGTCCTGATTGCCGGTGGCGGCATCGGCGGCATGGCCACTGCCCTCACGCTGCACCAGATCGGCGTGCCCTGCGTCGTGTTCGAATCGGTGCCCGAGCTGCAGCCGCTGGGCGTCGGCATCAACCTGCAGCCCAATGCCGTGCGCGAGCTGCACGACCTGGGGTTCGGCAACGACGTGCTGGACACCATCGGTCTGCAGGCACGCGAATGGGCGCTGGTGGGCCGCAACGGCAGCGAGATCTACGCCGAACCCCGCGGCCTGCAGGCCGGCTACCGCTGGCCGCAGTACTCGGTGCACCGGGGGCAGCTGCAGATGCTGCTGTTCAACGCGGTCAAAGACCGCCTGGGCGACGGTGCCGTGCGGCTGGGCCAGCGGGTGACGGGCTACCGGCAGGATGCCGAGGGCGTCACGGCGTTGGTCGAGACCCGCAGCGGCGAACGCCTGGAAGTACCGGGTTCGCTGCTGATCGCGGCCGACGGCCTGCACTCGGCCGTGCGCGCGCAGATGCACCCTGCGCAGCCGCCCATCCAGTGGGGCGGCGCCATCATGTGGCGCGGCACCACGCCCGGGGTGCCGGTGCGCACCGGTGCGTCCTTCGTGGGCGTCGGCTCGCTGCGCCACCGCGTGGTGTTCTACCCGATCTCCCCGCCGGACCCGGTCACCGGCCTGGCCACCATCAACTGGATCGCCGAGATCACGGTGGACAACCAGGGCGGCTGGCAGCAGGGCGACTGGAACCGGCGCGTGGCGCTCGAGGAGTTCATCCACCACTTCGAGGGCTGGAACTACAGCTGGCTGGATGTGCCGGCGATGCTGCGCGGCGCGACGGACATCTTCGAATACCCAATGATCGACCGCGACCCCGTGCCCACCTGGGTGGATGGCCGCGTGGCCCTGCTGGGCGATGCGGCGCATGTGATGTACCCCGTGGGCTCCAACGGTGCGAGCCAGGCCATCGTGGACGCACGGGTGCTGGGCGCACAGCTGCTGGCACAGGGCGTGGGGCCCCAGGCGCTGCGCGCCTACGACGACAAGCTCTGCCAGGACATCTCCGCGCTGGTGCTGCGCAACCGGGGGTCGGGCCCCTTCGGCCTGCTGGGGCTGGTGGACGAGCGCTGCGGCGGCGTGTTCGACAACATCGACGACGTGCTGCCGCGCGCAGAGCGCGAGGCCTTCATGGCGCGCTACAAGCAGGCGGCGGGCTTTGCGATCGAGACGCTCAACGCGGCGCCATCCACCATCGCGCCGGGCCAGCGTGTGGCGGGGGCTGGTGGGCAGCCTGTGGCGTGAGGGCGGTGATCCCAGCGGGGTTCTGTCAACGCTGGGTCAGAGATTGAGCCCCGCTGTGATCTAGAACGTCACTTTGACCGACGCGGCGCTGCGCTGCGCCTCGCCGTGGAACACGGCCTCGATGTTGTTGCCGTCCGGGTCCAGCACAAAGGCGGCGTAGTAGCCGGGGTGGTAGGGGCGCTCGCCCGGCGCGCCATTGTCCTTGCCGCCGTGCGCGAGTGCGGCGCGGTAGAACGCTTCGACCATCGCCCGGTCTTTTGCCTGGAAGGCCAGGTGGTGCCAGCCCGTCAGGTGGCCCTGGGCCGCCGCGCTGTCGGCGGTGGAGACAAAAAGCTCGTCGGCCCAGAAGTAGCCTTCACCCGTGCCGCCCATCGGCACGCCGAGTGCTTCGAATACGGCAGTGTAGAAGGCCTGGCTGGCCGGCAGGTCGCGCACGACCAGCTGGATGTGGTCGATGAGGCGGCCGCGGTGCAGTTCCTGCGTTTCCATGGTGGTCTCCGGTGCATGGGATCGGCGCAGTGTAGGCACGCTCCCGGAGGGCGGTGTGTCAGACCCCGCCGCCATCTCGGATTTGGAACCGCTCCAGCAGCGTGGCTGGAAGGTCCGGTGGCTGCCTCGCGCTGCACACCGCTTGATCCCCGCCACAACGCGCGGTAGCCGAAGGGGAAGCCCTCACCCGCCGAGCCATCCGTCCCGGCCTTCAGCCGGGGTGGCGGGGTGGGCGGGGTGAGGGCAAACCGCTACTTGCAGCTGAAGCTGCTCGCGCTCTCCACGTCGCCGCTGCCGTTGTAGCGTGCCACCTTGGGGTACACGCACAGCGGCCGGGTGCGGTTGGCCGACCAGCTGGCGGGCAGCTCGGCGTTGACCAGGTTGCTGCCGGCGCCGCGGGCGCGGGCGGTCACGCTGTCGGGCGCCTGGCCTTGCTCCACCCAGGCCACCAGGGGCGCCAGCATGTCGAACTGGTCGGTGGCGGGGCCGCCGGAGCAGTGGTTCATGCCGGGGACGAGGAACAGGCGCGCAAAGGCGTCGGCACTGCCGCCGTGGTTGGCGTTCAGCCGGTCCATCCACTGCGCGGTGTCCAGCGGCGAGAACACGCCATCGGCCACGCCGTGGTAGACCATCATCTTGGCGCCGCGGTTCTTCAGGGCGCCCAGGTCCGCCTCGTTGGGGGGCGTCATGTAAGACCAGGGCGACTCGTTGTACGGCGCCGTGGTGGCGAACATCTTGGGGTAGTCCGTCTCCATGCTGAAGTTCAGCGCGTACTGCATGCCGGGGATGGCGGTGAACGCGGCCACGGTGGACGGCGGTGACGTGAAGATGAACGCCACCGCACCCGCATCGCGCGTGGCGGGCGAGCCGAAGTGCCACGACGCGAAGTTGGCGCCTGCGATGCCCGGGTCGAACCAGGTGCCGGTGTACAGCGCCTCGCCCTTGCTGTTCTTCGGCCCCGCGAAGATGCTGGCGAGCACGCCCTTTTGCGCGCTGGAGATGCAGCTGCCGTCCCGCGCGCCGGTGCAGGTGGGCACATCGGTCTGCAGGTTGAACGCTGCCTGGCACGCGGCCACGTCGTTGACCTGGCCGTCCACCACGCCGTCGAGCGCATCGCATTTGGCGACGATCTTGCTGCCGATGAGCTTGAACTCGGCGGGCGTCACGGCGGATGTCAGGTCGGGCTGGCCGGCCGCATCGGTGGTGGTGCTGACCTTGGCGTACTGCTGCGCCTTCCACAGTTGCGTGGTGGCCGCCTTGGGCAGGTGAAAGCCGGGGTTGCCGGCCAGGATGCCGTCGTACTGGTCGGCATAGCGCGACGCGCCCACCATGGCGTGGCGGCCGCCGTTGGAGCAGCCGGCCAGGTACGAGCGGTCGGGCGCCTTGCCGTAGGCGCCCTTGATGAGGTTCTTGGCCATGGGCGTGAGCGTGCCCACGGCCTGGTAGCCGTAGTCCAGCCGCGCCTGTGGGTCGAGGCCGAAGAACGGCGTGGGTGCGCCGTGGCCCGCGTCGGAACTGAGCACCGCAAAGCCCTGCACCAGCGCGGGCGCCACGGGCGCGGCACCGCTCACCGCGCCCAGCGCGGGCACCACGCTGCCGTCCAGCCCGCCATTGGCCTGGTGCAGGAAGCGCCCGTTCCAGTCCTGCGGCAGGCGGATCTCGAAGCCGATGGCGTAGGCCGCGCCGTCCACCGGGCCGGTGCGCTCCTTCATCTTGCCCTTGACCAGGCAGTGCGCGGGCACCTGCGTCGTCACGCCCTGCAGCGTGATCGGGCCTGCGGGCACCAGCTCGGCGGAGGTGATGCGGGTGTCGGGCAGCGCCAGGCTGCCGGCCAGCGTGGCGCACGACTGCAGCGGCGCCGGCGTGGCGGCCGACAGCCGCGGCAGGGCCGCGTCGGACGAGCCGCCGCAGCCGATGAGCAAGGCGGCCACGGCAGCCGATAGCGCCACGGACTGGGTGCGCAGGGGGGTGGATCTTCCTCTCGTCAAACTCATGGTCTTGTCTCCGGTTGATTTTCTTGAGGCGCAGGACGGCCCGCAGCGTGGCCTCGGTACGCTGTGGGGGGGTGAGCGGTGGTGGCGTGCTGTTGCTACTGAATCAGGAGCATGTTGCGCTGGTCCGTCAAACGGTAGCGGCCGATTTCTCTGCAGAAACGGGGCCCGGGCGCGCATCGGTGGTGGCGGCGGCGGCCGTAGCAGCGATGCGCGTGCGCATCACGGCAGCCCGCAGGTCGAACTCCGGCAGCACCCAGCTCGCAAACGCCTGGGCGGGCGTCTTCCAGCGCGGCGCGCCGCCGCCCGGTGCTGCCTCTATGCGCCCCCAGGCCCATTCCAGCAGCACCAGTGCCAAGGCGCGCAGGTAGTCGTCGGCCACCCAGTAGGGCAGCTCGGGGTCGGCCTGCGCGGCCCGGGCGAGCTGATGGGTGATCTCGATCAGCGCCGTGTGCCGGGCCCGGGCCGCAGGCGTGGCGGGCAGTGCGTCCAGCAGCGCCGCCAGGCCCTCGCCGCCATCGGCCAGCACCTTGCGCACCAGCAGATCGATCGCCTGGATCTCGTTCGTGCCCTCGTAGATCATGGCCACGCGAGCGTCGCGCACGATCTGCTCGATGCCCCATTCGCGCACATAGCCGTGGCCGCCGAACACCTGCAGGCAGGCGCTGGCGCCGTGGAACGCCTGGTCGGTGAGCGCCGCCTTGAGCACCGGCGTGACCAGCGCGCACCAGCGCTGGGTCGCGGCGCGCTCGTCAGCGTCACCGCTGTGTTTGGCGGCGTCCAGTTGCAGCGCCGTGTGGTACGCCAGCACCCGCCCGCCGTCGATCCACGCGCGCTGTGTGGCCAGGATGCGACGGATGGCGGGGTGGTCCTGGATCAGGCTGGTGTCCCTGGCGCCGGGCGCGCGCATCTGGCGCCGCTTGGCGGCGTAGTCGCTGGCCTTTTGCCATGCGGCGTCCAGCAGGCCTATGCCTTGCAGGCCCACGTGCAGGCGCGCCGCATTCATCATCACGAACATGGCGGCGAGGCCCTTGTTCGGCTCGCCCACCAGCCAGCCGGTCGCGTCGTCAAACCGCATCACGCAGGTGGGGCTGCCGTGCAGGCCCATCTTTTCTTCGATGCGCTCGCACACGACTGCATTGCGGGCGCCGCCCTCCAAAACTTTGGGCACGAGAAACAGCGACAGGCCCTTGGGCCCGGCAGGCGCATCGGGCAGGCGCGCCAGCACCAGGTGCACGATGTTGTCGGTCAGGTCGTGCTCGCCGCCGGAGATGAAAATCTTGCTGCCGTTCACCCGCACGCTGCCGTCGGGCTGCGGCACACCGCGCGTGCGCACCAGCCCCAGGTCGCTGCCCGCATGCGCTTCGGTCAGGCACATGGTGGCCAGCCACTCGCCGCTGGCGATCTTGGGAAGGTACTGCGCCTTCAGGTCGTCGCTGGCGTGGTGCTTGATGCACTCGTACGCGCCGTGCAGCAGCCCGGGCGCCATGGTCCAGCCGTGGTTGGCGCCAGCCAGCCATTCGAACAGCACGCATTCGAGCACCGCCGGCAACCCCTGCCCGCCGTCAGCCGGGTCGCACGAGAGCGACGGCCACCCCGCCTGCCAGAACGCCTGGTACGCATCGCGAAACCCCGCGGGGGTGTGCACCTGGCCCGCGTCGAAGCGGCAACCCTCTTCGTCGCCACTGCGCTGCAGCGGGGCGATGGCGCTGTCGACAAACTTCGCGGCCTCATCAAGCACCTGCGCGGCCAGATCGCCGTCGGTGTCCGCAAACGGCGCCAGCGCCTGCCACCGGGCGGGTGCCTGCAGCACCTCGGTCAGCAGAAACTCAATGTCGGCGAGAGACTGGCGTGCTGGCATGGTTTGCTCTTGATTTGATAGCTTGTAGCGCTTGCTGGATAAGCGACAGGGGCTGTTTTTTCTTGAATTCGGAAGCTTCTGTACCGGACCGTTCACCCTGAGCCTGCCGAAGGGCCGCGCAAGCGGTGCGCCCTGGCTTCGACAAGCTCAGCCCGAACGGTTCGGGGGCGGCATCACGTCATTCCACGCTGGCTTTACGCGCTGGCCCTGGCTTCGACAGGCTCAGCCCGAACGGGTTGGGGAAGAAGGGGCGCGGCCAGGAGAAACAACCAGCGCCCACATCTCGGCATCGGTCGCGCAACATCAGCAACACCACCGACCGCACCCTCAAAACCCGACCAGCGCCACCGCCACCACCCTTGGCAACCGGCGCGCCCCCAGGCCAGCGCCACCGTGGATCTGGCTCCGCCAGTCCAGGGGTGGCGTCCCCCCTCAGGGGGGAAGGCGCGCCAGCGCCTCAGGGGGGAGCCTAGGACTCTGCAGTAAAGCCGATCTTCTTGATCAGCGGGCCCCAGGTGTCGTACTCGGCCTTCTGCCAGCGCGCCTGCTCTTCGGGCGTCGAGCCGTGCGGCATCAGCCCCACGATGGCCAGGCTGTCGATGACCGACTTTTCCTTCAGCGCGGCGTTGATCGCGGCATTGGCGGCTGCGATCACCGGCTTGGGCGTGGCGGCCGGGGCGTAGAAGCCGAACCATTCTTCGGTCGTCAGCTCCGGGAAGCCCTGCTCGGCGAACGTGGGCACGTCGGGCACGTAGATCGAACGCTTGGGGCCCGACGTGGCCAGGATGCGGATCTTGCCGGCCTTGTAGTTGGCGATGAAGTCACCGTGCGGCGTGACCATGGAGGCGATCTGCCCGCCCACCACGTCCGTCACGCCGGGGATGGAGCCGCGATACGGCACGTGGCGCAGGTCCACGCCGCTGTTGATGCCCAACAGCGCACCCAGGAAGTGGGGCGTCGAGCCCGCACCGGGCGAGCCGTAGCTCGCGTCCTTCGGGTTGGCCTTGGCCCAGGCCAGGAAGTCCTTCACCGACTTCACGCTGGCGGGCACCATGGGGCCCACGGCCAAGCCGTGGTGCATCACCGCAGCGATCGACACGGGCGCGAAGTCCTTGTCGGTGTAGTTCATCTTGCTGTAGATGTGGGGGTAGTTGGCCAGGGCCGACACCTGCGCCACGGCCAGCACCGAGCCGTCGGCCGGGGCGCCCTTGAGCGTCTCCAGCGCAATGCGCCCGCCCGCACCGGGCTTGTTCTCCACCACACCGGCGTTCTTGCTGAAGGCCGAACCACCCCACTTCTCGGCCACGCGGCGCGCCACGGTGTCGCCCGAGCTGCCGGCCGGAAAGCCGAAATACACCTTGACCTGGTCCACCTGCGCATGGGCGGCGAAGGGGTGCAGGGCGCCCAATGCGGCGCTGGCGCCAAGGGCCTGAACGAATTGACGGCGTGTGGTGGTCATGGTTTGTCTCCTGATGTGAATCTGACGGAAATTTCAAAAATCAACTGGGGTGTTTGCACACCCTCTCGTTATCGACTGGGCTGCGCCTCCCACGGCGCTTGAAACTGGCGCTGCGCAAGCCAGCGCCACCGTGGAACTGGCTTTGCCAGGCCACCGGTGGCGTCCCCCTGGGGGGATGACGCGAAGCGGCTCAGGGGGGCTTCTCATCTTGGTGCCATACGGAGGGCGCCATCCAGGCGGATGACTTCGCCGTTCAGGTGCCCGTTGGTCACGATGTGGCAGGCCAGCTCGGCAAACTCCTCGGGCTTGCCCAGGCGCGGGGGAAAGGGGATGCTCGCGGCCAGCGACTGCTGCACGGCCTCGGGCAGCTCCTTCATCAGCGGCGTGGCGAACAGGCCCGGCGCCACGGTGCACACGCGGATGCCGTGCTGCGCCAGGTCGCGCGCCATGGGCAGCGTCATGCCCACCAGGCCACCCTTGGAGGCGCTGTAGGCCTGCTGGCCCACCTGCCCGTCGAACGCGGCGGCCGAGGCGGTGAACATCATCACGCCGCGCTCGCCATTGGGCAGGGCGTCGAGCTTGGCGCAGGCGGCGGCGAACAGGCGGCTCACGTTGTAGCTGCCGATCAGGTTGATGGTGACGACGCGCGTGAAGTCCTCCAGCGGCGCGGCGCTGCCGTCGCGCTGCACGATGCGCTTGGCGCTGCCGATGCCGGCCACGTTCATCAGGATGCGCGCGGGTCCGTGGGCCGCAGCGGCCTTCTCCAGCGCAGCGGTGACGCTGGCGGGGTCGGTGATGTCGCAGGCGCAGGCCACGGCGCAGCCGTCTCCAAATTCCTTACCGATATCGGCCGCGACCTTCTCGGCCAGCTCGGCATTGCGGTCGAGCACGGCGACCTTGGCGCCCAGGCGGGCGAGTTCGCGGGCGGTGGCTTCACCGAGGCCCGATGCGCCGCCGGTCACGATGGCGGCTTGTCCTTGGATGTCCATGCTGTGTGTCCTTGAGAAAAATGGTGGGTGTGTCTTGGGCGTTCAGTGGCGCGGCACCAGCGTGCCGGGCAGCGTGCCGCCGTGCAGTGCGTCCACCACGTCCGCGCGGTGTTGCAGCACGGCGCGCTGGTTGATGGAGCCCTTGTCGGTGACCTCGCCCTTGTCGAGCGAGGGCGGCTCGGCCATCAGGTGCGCGCGGGCCACGCGGGTGGCGCTGCCGGTGGACTCTGCCGCGAGCTTGTCCAGCACCTGCTGGAAGTGCTGCTGCACCGGGGCGCTGGCCAGCACTTCGTGCAGGCTGGCGCTCTCGGGCAGGTCGCTGAGCGTGCGGATGGTGGGGGTGGGCACCAGCAGCGCGCCGATCTCTTTGAGGTTGATGCCGGTGATGACCGCGTCCTGCACGTAGGGCGCGCAGGCGGCGATGATCTTGGCGCGCATCGGCCCCACGCTCACGAAGGTGCCGGTGCTGAGCTTGAAGTCCTCGGCAATGCGGCCGTCGAACTTCAGGCCCTTGTTCAGGTCGTTCTCGTCGATCCACTTCACCGCGTCGCCCGAGCAGTAGAAGCCCTCGTCGTCGAAGGCGTCGCGCGTGGCTTCGGCATTGCGCCAGTATCCGGGCGTGATGTTGGGGCCGCGGTAGCGCACCTCGACCTTGCCGTCCACGGGTACGAGCTTGAGCTCGAGCCCCGGCGTGGGCACGCCGATGTCGCCGGCCTGCACGTCGGGGCTGTTCACCGCCACGCAAAAGGGGCAGCCTTCGGTCATGCCCAGGCCCGTGTTCATCACGATGCGCTCGCCCACCTCGCGCTCGGCGCTCTCGAACAGCGAGTCCCAGATCGGCTGCGAGAGCGCAGCAGCGGCAAAGAAGAACATCTTCACGCGGCTGAGCAGGTTCTTGCGCAGTTGCGCGTCGGTCTTCATGGTCTGCGCGATCACCTCGAAACCCGTGGGCACGTTGAAGTACACCGTGGGCGCGATCTCGCGCAGGTTGCGGATGGTCTCGGCCATGCCCTTGGGCGTGGGCTTGCCCTCGTCCAGGTAGAGCGTGCCGCCGTTGTAGATGACGATGCCGAAGTTGTGGTTGCCGCCGAAGGTGTGGTTCCACGGCAGCCAGTCCACCAGCACCAGGGGCTCTTCGGCCAGCACCGGCATCGACTGGTTCATCTGCTGCAGGTTGGCGGCCCACATGCCGTGCGTCACGATCACGGCCTTGGGCAGCTTGGTAGAGCCCGAGGTGAACATGAACTTGGCGATGCTGTCGGCCGTGATGGCGCCATGCGCCGCATCCACGGCCGGCGTGGCAGAGGTGGCCAGCAGGTCGCTGAAGGCCACGGTGCTGCGGCCCGGGATGCTGCCGGTGCCCAGCACCACCTTCACGTCGGCCGCCACGGTGGCCTCGATGGCGCGCGCGAAGCGCGTGGCGTCGCTCGCGAACACCAGGCCGGGGGTCAGGGTGTCCAGCACGTGGCGCAGCTTGTCGAAGTCCTGGCTGATGGTGGAGTACGCGGTGGACACGGTGCACTGCGGCACGCCGGCCACCAGGCAGCCCAGCGACAGCAGCGCGTGGTCCAGATCGTTCTCGCTCAGGATGGCCACGGGGCGCTCGGCGCTCAGGTGCATGTCGAGCAGGGCCTGGGCAATGCTGCGCGCGGCCTGCCAGGCCTGGCCGTAGGTGATGTGGCGCCAGTCGCCCAGGCTGCCGTCGGCGTTCTTCACGCGCTGGGCCATCCAGGTGCGGTCGGGCACGGTCTCGGCCCAGTGCGCGAGCCGGTCGGTCAGGCGCAGCGGGTAGGCCTCCAGGTCCTGCGTGGCCCGCACATAGACCACGCCGTCGTCGGCCCGGCGGGTGCTGACTTCGGTCACGCCGAAGCGCAGCGGCCGGTAGCGGGGAGAGGGGTTGGTTGCCGTCATGGAAAAAGCGTCTCGGTGGGGCTGGGGTGGCGCCGTGGGGAGCGTGTCGGTCGGTCAGTCCTTCTTGACCTTGGCGGCCTTGCCGTCCAGGAAGGCGCGCACGCGCGCCTTGGCCTCGGGGGCGCTCTGCGCGATGGCGGCCATCATGGCTTCGGTCATCAGGCCCTGGTCCGACGGCTGCTCGGCAATGCGCGGCAGCGCGTGCATCAGCGCGTAGTTGGTCAGCGGCGCGTTCTGCGCAATGCGCTGGGCCAGCTCGAAGGCCTTGTCGAACGCCGTGCCGGTGGGCACGAGGTACTGCGCAAAGCCCACGCGCTCGCCGTCCGCCGCGTTGTAGACGCGGCCGGTCATCATCATGTCGGTCATGCGCGCCGTGCCGATCAGGCGCGGAATGCGCACCGCACCGCCGCCGCCCACGAAGATGCCGCGCGAGCCTTCGGGCAGCGCGTAGAAGGTCGATTCATCAGCCACGCGGATGTGGCAGGCGCTGGCCAGCTCCAGGCCGCCGCCCACCACCGCGCCGTGCAGCGCGGCCACCACGGGCACGGGGCCGAACTGCACGCGGTCCAGCGCCGCATGCCACATGCGCGAGTGGTGCAGGCCCTGGCCCGCATCGCGCTCCTTGAGTTCGGACAGGTCCAGGCCCGAGCAGAAGTGCTCGCCCTCGCCATCGATCACGGCCGCGCCCACGGTGGCGGGCAGGTTGTCCATCACGTCCCGCAGCGCCAGGATCAGGCCGTCGTTCAGGGCATTGCGCTTGGCGGGGCGGGACAGGCGGATGACCGCGATGTCCTCGCGTTCGCCGCGGATTTCGAGGGAGATGTCGGAGTGCTTGGTCATGGTCGTCGAGGTGAGTTGGAGAAATTATGGTTATCAAAAATAACTAAAACAAGGCCGTGGAGGCGGTCTTTGCTAGGTGCTTTCCCTAGCTTTTCCAAGGACTCATATGATTATGATAAATAACTAAAATGGCACCGATTCACAGCAAGGAACCGTCATGAACGCCTTCATCCCCTACGGCATCTACTGGTCGTCCCCGTTCGCCAAGTGGCAGGGCTCGCTGGCCAACCTCAACGCGCTGCCGCTGGCGGCCACGGTGGGCAAGCAGGCGCTGGCCGCGCGCGGGTACGACCTGGCGGCGGTGGACCTGGCGATTCTTGGCATCACCAACCCGCAAAAGGGCAGCTTCTACGGGCTGCCCTGGGTCACCGGCATGATGGGCATCGACCGCGTGGCCGGCCCCACGGTGCAGCAGGCTTGCGCCACCAGTGTGCGCGCGCTGCAGATGGCCGCGCAAGAGGTGGCCTGCGGCACCGCCACCAGCGCGCTGCTGGTGATGGCCGACCGCCAGTCCAACGGCCCGGTGGTGTACTACCCCGATTCGAGCGGCACCGGCGGCTACGGCATCACCGAGCACTGGGTGCCCGACAACATGGGCCACGACCCGTATGCCAAGAACCCCATGCTGCAGACCGGCGAGAACGTGGCTGCGCGCTATGGCATCAGCACCGAAGAGCAGCACGCGCTCAAGCTGCACCGCTACACGCAGTACCAGGCCGCGCTGGCCGATGACCATGCCTTTCAAAAGCGCTACATGGCCGATGTGCCGGTCACGGACTCGAAATTCCGCAAGCAGACCGGCACGCTCAGCGCCGACGAAGGCATCTTCCCCACCACCGCCGAAGGCCTGGCCAAACTCAAGCCGGTGAAAGAGGGCGGCACCGTGACCTTCGGCGGCCAGACGCACCCAGCCGATGGCAATGCGGGCGCCATCGTCACCACGCGTGACCGCGCGCGTGCCGTGGCCACCGACCCCGGCATCGAGGTCGAGATCCTGGGCTTCGGCATGTCGCGGGTGGAGGCCGGCTTCATGCCCATGGCACCGTCGCCAGCGGCGTTCAATGCGCTCCAGCACGCGGGCCTGTCGATTGCCGACGTGCACGCCATCAAGACGCACAACCCGTTCGCGGTGAACGACATCGCGCTGGCGCGCGACACCGGCTTTGCGTGGGAGCGCATGAACAACTACGGCAGCTCCATCATCTGGGGCCACCCACAGGCGCCCACCGGCCTGCGCGCCATCATCGAACTCATCGAAGAGCTGGTGCTGCGCGGCGGCGGCGTGGGCCTGTTCACCGGCTGCGCCGCGGGCGACACCGGCTACGCCACCGTGCTGCGCGTGACGGACAGCAAAACCACTTCCAAGGCCTGACCATGACGACCGCTTCGACAAGCTCTTTCTCCGCCCTCTTGAACGCCTGGCTGGTGGACGGCGTGCGCACGCCCATGGTCGACTACTGCGGCCCGCTCGGGCATGTGTCGCCCACCGACATGGGCATCAAGGTGGCCCGCGCCGTGCTGGAGCGCGCCGGCGTGCCTGCGGCCGACGTGAACTCGGTCATCACCGGGTCGATGGCGCAGGCCGACTTCGACGCCTTCGTGCTGCCGCGCCACATCGGCCTGTATGCAGGCGTGCCGCAAGCGGTGCCGGCCATCCTGGTGCAGCGCATCTGCGGCACAGGCTTCGAGCTGTTCCGCCAGGCTGCGGACCAGATCGCGCTGGGCTACGCCGACGTGGCGCTGGTGGTGGGCACCGAGTCCATGACGCGCAACCCGATCGCCGCGTACACGCACCGCACGGGCTTCAAGCTCGGTGCGCCGGTGGAGTTCAAGGACTTTCTGATGGAGGCGCTGATCGACACCGCAGGCCCCGTCACGATGATCGAGACCGCCGAGAACCTGGCCAAGAAGTACGGCATCACCCGCGAAGACGTGGACGCCTACGCGGCGCGCTCGTTCGAGCGGGCGCTGCAAGCCCAGGCCGAAGGCTTCCTGGCCGGCGAGATCGTGCCGGTGACGAGCGAGAAGTTCGAGCTTGCAGGCTACGCCACGCGCGGCATCACGCTGCCGCGCAAGGTGGCGCAGCTCGACCGCGACACGCACCCGCGCCCCTCGCCCGTCGAGGCCCTGGCGGGGCTGCGCACGGTATACCCCGGCGGCGTGCAGACGGCGGGCAACAGCTCGGCCCTGGTGGATGCGGCCGTGGGCGCCGTGGTGGCCAGCGATGCGTATGTGCAGCGGCGCGGCCTCAAACCCCTGGCGCGCCTGCGCGGTGCGGCTGCAGTGGGTGTGGCGCCCGAATTCATGGGTATCGGCCCCGCGCCCGCCATCCGCGCGCTGCTGGCGCGCACCGGGCTCACGCTGGATGACATCGGCCTGTTTGAAATCAATGAAGCGCAGGGCGCGCAGACCATCGCCGTGGAGCGCGAGCTGGGTCTCGACCGCGACAAGCTCAACGTGAACGGCGGCGCGATTGCGCTGGGCCATCCGCTCGCTGCCACCGGCGTGCGCCTGACGGTGACGCTGGCGCGCGAGCTGCGCCGCCGCGGCCTGCGCTACGGCATCTCGAGTGCCTGCGTGGGCGGCGGGCAGGGCATGGCGCTGCTGATCGAGAACCCTGACGCCTGAACCAGTCATCCCCTTTTTTCGCAAGAGCACACAGACCATGAAAATCATCACCGCCGCTGAAGCCGGGGCCCTGATCCCCGACAACGCCACCATCTTCCTGGGCGGCCTGGCCGTCTCCAGCCTGCCCGAGGAAGTGCTCAAGGGCGTGGAAAAGAATTTCCTCGACACCGGCCACCCGCGCAATGTGACCACCTGGGCCTGCGGCGCCATCGGCAACAGCAAGGACGCAGGCATGGTGCACTTTGCCCACCCGGGCATGATCAAGCGCACCGTGGCAGGCCACTTCGGCCAGACCGGCGCCGAGATGATGAAGATGGTGTTCGACGGCGAGGTCGAGGCCTACAACTTCCCGCAGGGCAGCCTGTCGCACCTCACGCGCCACATCGCCAGCCGCAGCCCCGGGCTGCTGACCAAGGTGGGCCTGGGCACGTTTGTGGACCCGCGCATCGAAGGCGGCAAGCTCAACAGCAAGTCCACCGAAGACCTGGTCAAACTGGTGGAGTTCAACGGCGAGGAGTGGCTGTTCTATCCCGCGCCCAAGGTCGATGTGGCCATCATCCGCGGCACGCTGGCCGATGAGAACGGCAACATCACGCTGGACAAGGAAGGCGTGCTGCTGGAGCAGATCAACATCGCCCACGCGGCCAAGGCCAGCGGCGGCATCGTGATCGCGCAGGTGGAGCGCATCGTGAAGGCCGGCAGCCTGCACCCCAAGTCGGTCAAGGTGCCGGGCGTGTCGGTGGACTACGTGGTGGTCAGCCAGCCCGAGAACCACATGCAGACCATCACCACGCAGTTCAACCCCGCGCTGTGCGGCGATGTGCGCGTGCCGCTCAATTCGCTGGCGCCGATGCCGCTGGACGAGCGCAAGGTCATCGCGCGCCGCACGGCACTGGAGCTCACGCCAGGTGCCATCACCAACCTGGGCATCGGCATCCCGGCGGGCGTGCCGTCGGTGGCGGCGGAAGAGGGCGTGTCCGACCAGTTCACGCTGAGCGTGGAAAGTGGCATCACGGGCGGCATCCCGGCGCAGCTGGGGGACTTCGGCACTGCCTACAACGCCGACGCGATCATCGAGCAGTCGCTGCAGTTCGACTTCTATGACGGCGGCGGTCTGGACGCGAGCTTCCTGGGCCTGGCGCAGGCCGACAACCACGGCAACGTGAACGTGAGCAAGTTCAACGGCCGGCCCGTGGGCTGCGGCGGCTTCGTGAACATCACGCGGTCCACCAAGCACCTGGTGTTCTGCGGCACCTTCACCGCCGGCGGGCTGGAGGTGAAGGTAGCTGATGGGACACTCACCATCGTCAAGGAAGGCCGCTCGCGCAAGTTCATCGAGAAGGTCGAGCAGATCACCTTCAACGGCCTGGACGCTGCGCAGCGCGAGCAAAACGTGCTGTTCGTCACCGAGCGCGCCGTGTTCCATCTGACCACAGAGGGGTTGGAGCTGACCGAGATCGCGCCCGGCATCGACCTCGAACGCGACGTGCTGGCGCACATGGGCTTCAAGCCCATCATGCGCAACGTGAAGACCATGGACCCGGGCCTGTTCCGCGCGCAGTGGGGCGGCCTGGCGCAGGCCATGGCGGCGAAGGCTGCGCAGGGCTGAGGGGCGTGCACGCCCAGGCGCTGGTCGGCGGCATGGGCCGGGCCCGGCGCCAACACCCACAAAGCAAAAAGCCAGCGGCCCAGGGAGGGCGCGCTGGCTTTTTGCCGTAATGGGCTGCCGCTGCGGTGTGGCTGTGGGGCCCTGTGGCCTTGTGGCCCTGTGGCCGTGTTCCCAGCCTGCGCGCTACGAAGCGCTTTGCGTATAGACCTTTTGCAGCAGCCGGATCAGCGTGGTGCGCTCGGCGGTGGTCAGTCTGGAGGTGGCGTCCACCTCCAGCTGCGCGGCGGTCTGCTCGGCCTGGGCGGTCAGCTCGGCCCCTGCGGGCGTGAGGTGCACCCCCATCGCACGCCCGTCGCTCGGGTGCGGCCGGCGCTCGATCAGCCCGCGCCGCTCCAGCGCCGCAATCAGACCCACCAGGTTAGGCGGCAGCACGTTGAGCGTGGCGCACAGCTGGCGCGACGTGATGCCCGGGTTGTGCGCCACCAGCGACAGCACCGAGAAATCCACCACCTTCAGGCGGTACACCGCCATGCGCTCCATGAAGACCTCGATCACGGCCAGCGACGCACGGCGCGCGTTGTAGCCCACCAGCGTGCGCAGAAAGCCCGTGTCCACCGACTCGGTGAAGGGCTCGGCCGAGGGGGTGGCGGTTGCTGCTATAGCAGTGGCGGTTTTCTTGGAGGGGCGGGCGCTGGGCATGGGGCGATTGTGCAGAGTGGGAGGCGGGCCAGAGGCCGAAGCAAACGCAGTGGTTGATGTAGATCAGGCCCTGCCGCAGGTTCTGAAAGCCTTGTTTGCTATGGATTTTATAGTTTTGGCAGGGTGATGCCGTCGCTGCCTTGTGGGGCGCCTGAGCACAGCGCTACGCCGGGCTGCGCAGCACGCGCCGGTACTGCACCGCCTCGGCCACGTGGCTGACTGCGGTGGTGGGCGCGCCCGCCAGGTCGGCGATGGTGCGCGCCACCTTGAGGGCGCGGTGCGTGCTGCGCGCCGACCAGCCCAGGCGGGCCGCGGCGGTGTTGAGGAATTTCACGGCCGTGTCGTCCAGCTGCACGTGCGTGTCGATCTCCTGGCCCTGCAGCGCCTGGTTGGTCTTGCCCTGGCGTGCCAGGGCCACAGCGCGGGCGCGCTCCACCCGCTCGCGGATGGCGGTGGTCGACTCCCCCGCGGGCGCCTGCACCAGTTGGTCGGCGGGCAGGGCGGGCACTTCCACATGCAGGTCGATGCGGTCCAGCAGCGGCCCGCTGAGCTTGCCCTGGTAACGGCTGATCTGGTCCGGCGTGCAGCGGCAGGCGCGCTGCGTGGAGCCCAAAAAGCCGCAGGGGCAGGGGTTCATCGCAGCGATCATCTGAAAGCGCGCCGGAAAGTCAGCGCGCTGCGCGGCCCGCGATATCGTGATGTGGCCGGTCTCCAGCGGCTCGCGCAGGGCCTCCAGCGCGGCGCGGGGGAATTCGGGGAGTTCATCGAGGAACAACACGCCGTGGTGTGCCAGCGAGATTTCGCCCGGCTTCGGGGGTGACCCCCCTGTAAATATTGGTAGTAAATGCGAAAAGTGCACATTTTTTGGCATTATTTGCGAAAAATGAGCTTTAAGCTAGCCCTCATGCAGATTCCTAGCTCTGTCCGTCGCATCCCTATCTCAACAGTCAGCATCACCGGCAGGCTCGACGGTCAGATGTTTGAGTCGGCGTTGGAGCGTGACCTTCTGATGCAATTGGCTTGGTCTGAAAACGTCGAATGGTTCGTCACGCAGCCGGTAGAGATCCGGTATGAATTTCCTGTGGGAAAAAAACGCGTCTACACGCCTGATGTGCTGTTTGGGTTCAGCGACGAGACGTCTTCTCCCGTCGAAGCGGTCCTTTGTGAGGTGAAGTATCGCGAGGACTTGGCCAAGAACTGGCAGGAGTTGCGACAGAAGTTTCGCGCGGCACGGCGCTACTGCGCTGAACGGGGATGGCGCTTCGTGATCTTCGACGAGACGCGGATCAGAGACGTTCAGCTTAAGAACATTCAGTTTCTATGGAACTACCGCGGCCAGTCAGTTCCGCCCGAACTTGAGCTGAAATTGCTCCAGCAATTCGCTGCTTTAGGTGATGCGACTATGAGCAAAGTGGTCGAACAGGTGGCTGCGACGCAAACAAACAAGGCAAACGTCATCTGGGCTTGGTGGTGCCTTGTCGCGCAAAAACGCGTGCTGTTTGACGAGGATCAGCCACTTAACGGCAATACGATTTTCTTCCTACCGGCTACTCATGAATGACTTTGACTCTCGAGTCTTGCCAGGTAGTCGCGTGATGTTCGAGAACGCGGTATACAGAATTTCCGACTTTGCAGATCCAGAGCGCGCGGTGCTCGCAACTGACGACGGCGCGTATGTGGTTGCGCCAATCGCGTCATTGCGTCCTGTTGCTGGTAGGGCGGCTCGTTCCGATGACTTGGTCTCCATTGACAGATCAAGGTGGGAAAAAGCATTTGATGTATATCGCCACATTCAGGACCTCGAGGCGGTAGACAAACACGTGATGTCCACAGAGCTGGACCGCAAGGCGAAATTCCTGGGAGTACACCGGTCCACGATGTATCGGTGGATAAAAAGGTACCGGGAGACAGGCTTGATCTCGTCGCTCTTGCGGCCGGTGCGTGCTGACCGTGGCGAAAGCAGGCTCTCTGAAGAGGTTGAAGCCATAGTCAGCCAGTGCATACGAACTCACTACTTAACTTCGAACCGTAAGCGCGTATCCAGCTTGGTGAGTGAGATAGCTAAAAAGTGCTCGGAAAAAGGGCTTAAAGCCCCTAGTTCGTACGCAATCACCGCGCGGGTTCGGCGACTGGAGCCGGCAATGGTTGCAGAGCAGCGCTTCTCCAAGAAATATGCTGACGAGCGCTACGAACCGTTGAGAGGCTCGTTCCCCAACGCCAACTATCCGTACGCAGTCATTCAGATCGACCACACCCCGATGGACGTCATCATCGTGGACGACGTCCATCGCAAGCCAATCGGCAGAGCATTCCTGACGCTCGCCATCGATGTCAACACTAAGATGGTCGCTGGGTTCGTCATCTCAATAGACAACCCTGGAGCGTTTGCGACCGGAACTTGCATTTTGATGTCCATATTGCCAAAGGATGAGTGGCTTCGCGAGAAGGGGCTTCCAGACGATTTGAAATGGCCGTGTTATGGACTGATGCGCACCATCCACACGGACAACGCAAAGGAGTTTCGCGGGACCATGATGAGCAAGGCCTGCGACGAGTACGGTATCGTTGGGGAGCAGCGGCCCCGAGGTCAACCCCAGTACGGAGGAAGTATCGAAAGGGCGTTTCGTACCTTCATGGAAAAGAGCCATGAGGAGCTGCCCGGCACCACATTCGGAAGCGTTGCAACTCGGTTTGACTACGACTCTGAGGGCAAGGCAGTAATGTCCTTTTCGGCGCTGGAGCGCTGGTTCACTATGTATTTGCTTGGTGTGTACCACCAACAAACGCATCAGGGAAATCCTTCCAGCATGCCGCCCATACAGATGTGGTGGAAAGGCATTCTGGAAGGCACAGAGACGACGCCTCCGGTTGGTCAGCCTCTACCGCTCGATCCAGATAAAGCAGAGCGTTTGCGTCTCGACTTCCTGCCCTATTTCGAGGCTACGGTTCAACAATATGGCGTTAGACAATGGAGCATCGACTGGTTCTCAAATCGCTTAAGGCGTTTCATCGGCAGCAAGCTATCTGACAAGAAGACTGCCCGCAAGTTCGTATGTCGGTATGACCCAAGAGATCTGAGAAAAATTTGGTTCTACGACGACGAAGCGCGGTCATACATCGAGCTGCCGTTCCGGATCATCTCCAGGCCAGCAGTTTCGCTCTGGGAGGTAAGGGCCTCCAAAAGAACGCTCATTTCTGAGGGGCGCCCTAGCACTAACGAGGCTTTAATTTTCAAGACAATCGACAGCATGCGGCAGCTGGTCGAGAGAGAGTCTGAGGTGACGAAGTCGGCACGACGCACCGCTCAAAGGAAGAAAGAGTGGGAAAAAGCGCAGACCAAATCGCCTTCGCAACCTGCCAAGAAGCCTGCGCAAGTCGAAGTTGCGCCCTCGATTGAATTCGACGAGGCAGAGCTGCTTGGGAACATCCATGAATCAGATGACTGAACAAAAGAGAGTTCTTACCCCGCGGGCCAGAGAACTGCTTGACGCGCCAATCGATGAGAGGATCGCACTCATTCGCAGACCCCGTTTCATCACTTACGGTCATGCCAAGAAAATTTTGGATGAGCTGGAGCAGCTTCTCACACTGCCCAAGTACAACAGGCCGCCAAACCTCTTGATCATCGGCAAGTCCAACAACGGGAAGTCGGAAATCCTGAAGGAGTTCAAGCGGCTCCATCCTGCCCAGGAGCGCCCCGACGGCGATGTCACTTACGCACCCGTGCTCTTTCTACAGGCACCTCCCGGACCGGATGAGAAACAGCTTATTGATTCCGCGCTTCGCAAGTTCAACATCACCCCTCTCAAGAGCCACACTACTCCCAGGAAGCTAGAGCTGTTTATTGAGCAGTTGCAAGCTTCACAGACGAGGGTGTTGATCATCGATGAGTTGCACTCGATACTGGCTGGATCGACGAGTCGCCAGTTGCATGTGCTGAACACGCTGAAGTACATCAGCAATGAGACTGGCGTGTCCATGGTCTTGGCCGGCACTGAAGGTGCCCGTGACGCTCTGGCCACAGATAAAGAACTGCAAAGCAGATTTCCGGAAAGGCCGCTACCTCGTTGGAAAAACAATGACGTCGAATACTTGAAGCTGCTCGCACAATTTGAGATGACGCTTCCGCTCAAGGAAGCTTCAGGATTGAGGGACAGGGCGTTGGCCGAACTGATCTTCGACTTCTCGGAGGGCTTTTTGGGGGGCATTGCGGAGGCCGTGCGCGAGAGCGCAATCTGTGCGCTGCAAGCCGGAGACGAGTCAATCACCGTCGCGCATTTAGAGCAACTGAACGCGCGGCGAAAGAAACGTCAGGATGATGCGCTCGTCCTCTGAGCTGACGCTGTGGCCCAACCATCTGAAGCCGCTGCAGGATGAGTTGGCAAGCAGTTGGCTCGTTCGACTTGCTCATGCTCATGGCTACAAATCTGAGCAGCTATGCCGGATCTTGCTCGGGAGGGCACGGCCGATGTGGAACAGAGATGTCGACAGGCAACTAAGCGAGGAACTCCGGGAGGCTCTTCGAAACGTGACCGCCATTTCTGCAGAGCAGCTGGACTTGCTCGGTTTGACGGCGTATCAAGGGATTGTCAGCGAGCAAGTGAATGCCAATGGCAACAGCCGGTGGATCTTGCCACTGGGTGTTTGGCACAGGAAGCGACGCATGTCGAGTCTCATGTGCTGCCCGATGTGCCTGGCCACGGATGCCGTGCCCTACTTCAGACGCAGCTGGCGCTTGTCATTTGTGACCGTGTGCACAAAGCACCACGTGGACCTGATTGATGAGTGTCCAGCTTGTTGCAGCCCGATCACGCCACACCGCGTTGATGTGGGCAAAGTTGGACTAATACCGCGGAAAAATACTTTGGTGAAATGTGCGAGCTGCGGGTACGACCTCAGGTCGGTTGTTCCGACGAAGGCGGAGTCCAAACTTGCGGCGTTCACGCGAACACTCAACCAGGCGGTAGCGGTAGGGCACGTTGACTGGGCAGGTCGACCTGGCATGCACTCCGTCCTCTTCTTCAACGGCTTGCGCTCGGTGATAAAGGTGGTTCTTAACAGAGACCTTTGGACCCTTCCCATCGGCACGGAGTTTGAGCGTCACCCGATTGCTACTCGGCGTCGAGCAATGCAAATCGCGGCTTCCATCTTTAATGGAACCCCACAACCCTTACTTCAGTTTGCATACCGGGTGAAAGCAAGATATGTCGATTTTGTAGACGATCCGCGACTATGTCCATACTGGCTCCTCACGCAACTGAGTGGCTTGCAGCGTAGCCAGCACCCGAGGCGAAGTGCAGTAGAAATCGCTGCTATCGCAGATGCAGTAGAGCGCAAGGCTGGTCGAGCGAGCCCAAATCGCGCGCGACGAGAGTTTGGCGTAAATTTGTCAGGCCCGGGCCATTCTAGGTTCCGGAGCCAAGTGTCCGACGAGGCGTTTGAGTGGTTAGTCGCCTCCGTGGATCATTCGATCTCTCGAGCGCACGATCCGTCTGCCAAGCTGGCGTTGATTCAGGATAAGGTGATGTTTGGCCTGATTCGCGCTGTGGGCTGGGGAAGCAGCCGTCTTTGCCGAGTGGGCCTTGATGAGGTTGAAGCGTCTCTGCCTTTGTGTGGATTCGCGAGAGGCGAGTCCTTGTGGTTTGATGCCGGCCCACTAGCAGCTGATTGTGCGGCCGCGAGGGTCTGGTGGTTCCTAAATGAAATGCGACCTCGGATTCCAAACTCGGCGGCATGCGGCCGCGTGTTTCTTAACACGACCTCTGGCCTTCCTTTAAGCGAATCTGCGATTGGCGCTAGGTTCACGAAGGCTGTGCGCATCGCGAATCTCACAGCTTCGATACGCGACATGCATGCGCTTAAGCGCATGCCGTAGTCGTTCAACCCAGCTTGATCACGCCCTACCCAAAACGATGGAGCGAAAGCTATCTAGCGGAAACAAGGGTCCTGGGTCCACCTTCCGTCCCGGGCTTATATCGTCGTGACCCAGGATGTCGGTGAAAGTGTAGGTTTTGTGCAGAAGCACAGATACGGCTTTCGCCGCTTCAATCTGAGCTGCAGAGTACTCGTGCCAGCCCGACTCAATCGCCTCGTCTTTGTGGATGGCAACCGAGACCTCCTCGGGTGGCACCACTTTGCCGGACCATGTTAACCACTCGCCGGCCGCGTTTTTTCGAAGCTTTCCAGCGTTCACCAGCTCTATCCCGATGGAGTACTGGTTCATACCCTCCAGGTTTCCCCACCTGCTCTTGCCGGCGTGCCATGCGCGCCGATCAAATGGAACCATCTGCACGATCGAGCCATCGCGATCAATAACCAAATGCGCCGAAGCCTGAGCATCAGGGTTTTGGAACCAGGAAACGGCTCCATTCAGCTTGGTGCCTGCGGTGAAATGAATCACCAAGTAGATCGGAGAGATTCCAGCCGAGTGGTTCGGACTCTTGACGAAGGATATGCGCTCAGCTCCCTCTGCCACTAGCAAATGATCAACGACCTTCATGAGTAGACCCTCCTAAGTTCTTCGCACGCCGCACGACGTTCAGAAATCCTAGTCGCCAAATCTGAAATGGCAAGAATGTTTTTGCAGTCTTCTAAAACTCGTGGAAAGATGGGATGGCAAATAGCATAAGGAGGGACCATGAAGGTAAGCGCAACTCACGCAACTGCAGCAGCACTCATGCTACTGCCGTCATTGGCCATCGCGGCGACAGTCATCTATCCGCATCAAACACCGAGGGAGGAGAAGCACACTGAGGCGCCAAGTTGGCTATCAAAAGGTAAGGGTCATGACGGCTACGTGTCTGTTACGGCGAAGATATCCGCGGCCTCTGTGTGCGACCGGATCAACAAGCCGCCAATGTTGGGAGTTCTCTTCAGCGAGAAGGTGCAGTCTGTGGTCACGCTGCGGGTTGCTGGATTCAATAGTTCAGTTGACGACCTATCTTTTCCAGTAGCCACTTTTAATGGCACGGGTGAAGCTAACGATTGCTACGGACTGGCTCGGCTACCGGTCACCATGGTTCAATACGCGCGGTTCCCTCGTACCGGACCAGGCGCGTTGGGACCTATCGACATCCATCTGAATGTGCACACCACGGTGGATGAGACATCGAACATTATTCCAGCGGCAGTGGCCTTCACAGAAGTTGCCACAGTGTTTGCCAGCGGACCCGCCGCAGGCGCGCTTACGACAATCAGTTCAACCTTGGCAAATCCGGTCCTCTCCAAGTTGGAGGCTGGTCTCAACGCGTCATTGGGGAACAAGACGAAAGCTATTTCGGCCTACTCGAGTAGTTGGTCAAGAATGCGCGGAGGACTGTCGACCCTCACCTTTCCCATTCACATCGGCGCAACTCAGTGGAATGGCTTTTCGCAAGAATCACCGTCTCAGGCGATAGACCGACTGCAGACGGCAGGCAAAGGTGCGGCAGGGAGCAAACTCGTGGATGTCGTTCTTACTTTCACATATACAAAGTCGATTTTCGACCAAAGTGTCTCAGGTGAAGACGATTTGCCATCTGGTTCCATGATTGGGCGTCAACGAGTCCTTAACCGTGGACTGGCGGGACAAACATTCATACAGATTCTCAATGCTGGTTCTCCGAGTCTCCAGCAAGAAGTGTCCGCTGCCGACGGACCACCTAAGCTGAGAGCAGCCTGCCAAAAGATTGACGACGTGCTTGAAAAGGCGGGTCTGGCCGCGGCGGACCGCATCATCGTGAAAAAGGCATTTGTTGACGAGGCAACAGGCGGCGAGGCGTGGTACGGCCAAAAGACGATCACTGCGTGCTTTACTGCTGACGAGATCGCTACTGTGATGAAAATTTATGGCGATGGAACCGCGAACTTGCCTCCGGTAGTTGGTGTGCAGGCAGGCAATGGTGAGTTGCACAGCAAATGGTTGAGGAATGTCGCCCCCGTTGCTGTTGATCTAGGGTCCGCGCTGGTGCTTGCGAGTGCCCGAGATCGCACACTCATTTCTGTCCTGAAGGGTGACGTATCAGACTTTGTTGATTTTGGTTGGGCAACTGAGTTGCAGCCACCGGAAAGCGATGTGAGCGCTAGAGCGTTTCACACCAAGTATCCGGAAATATGGAGAGTTGCCACTCGTCGCGCAGCTGCCGTGAGTTGTCTCAGTTATTTCAGTACGGCTCAACTTGAGCAAAGTCCAGATATCTTCCATATGGTTCTCCTTGATGCTGACGGCAAGCGATGGCAGCTAAAAGGGAGGGTTAGCGCGAATGGTGGCGCTCCGCGGATTGCCTCGTTAGACATTCGGCCGCTTGTCGATGGTTGGAAGGGGATTTGGGCGGGGTACTTCGATAATGACAATGAATGCCTTGAGGCTCTTGGGAGGCCAAAGGCCGTGTACGCGAAGCAGGCAGGCTGATAGCCAGTGCGCATTGATTGACCGTCGCTGTGCATGCATGGTCGGATAGAGGCAGCAAGACCCTAGCTGTTTTTCGGTGATTGTTACCGCATCAATAAGTCTTCATTGAAACCACACGAATGGAAAAAGAAAAAATCCGTCTTCAAGCTTTGGATATTGGTGAGAGCAAATTGGTTCGGATCGAATGGCTCGGAGACATTGTTGGTGATGAGCACAAGCGGATCCGAGTATCTGTGTCGCGAATCGGATCATCTGTTCTAGATCTTTTTCCTCAGCCCGACTTGATTGATGTCGATGTCTCTATTGGCTACCTGCATCTGCTGCGTCTTGGAAGTCTTTGGGAAAATGGGGTGTGCGTCCGCGATGAGCAACGAGCTGGGGACAGCATAGAAGAATTGTCGATCGACTCCCGAACGGCGACCGTGGTAAGCAGCGGCAGCCGCTTAGGCCCTGGGAGTACTTCCTTCCTGCTTCCCTACTCGCAGTTCGAACTCCATTCGAGGCACACTTCCTCGCTACTGGTCAAGGCAAGACTCAATGAATCCATGTCTGTGCTCGTCCCTTGCTCAGAGGTGATTCGCTTCTACTTTGGGGAGTCTGGCAACCTGGTCAAGCAGCTTGTCTCGGGACGCCTCGCCCTTGAAGGCGTCACCGAGGGATCTCGAATCTTTGACGGCAATGCGAATGTCATTCTTCCGACTGGCTGGCATCCTTGTGCCGTGCCGTACATGGCAAGGATCTGCTTTGATCCGGCAGCGAAGATTGCTGCGAAGAGGTTGGCGGAATCCGGAGTTGTAGCAGCGGTCAATGGGCGAGAGTGGTACCCAAGGATGGATCTTCCGTTCTCTGGCACAACCAAGATAACAGCGAGAGGTCGATGGATAGAGCACAAAGATCATCGAGTTTTTTTGGTGCTGCGATTACTACGATGCACTCATCCATTTCCGTACTCGAAGGTCTTCTATAAGTATCCGAGCAGCGTCACTGCAGGGGACGTACCGGCAAAAGTTCAGCGGAAATCCACCATAGACAAATCGGGCCCGATCGCCAAGACGAAGCGGACATTGTCCAATCGTCCATATGGTGAAGGCGCGAAGATCACGGTCGAAGCTCGCGAGTACGGGGAGAGCCCATTCCCAGATCTAGCGAACAAGCGTGTCGTTCACGCAGGGATGGCGAAAGTCATCGGAACGATCCATCAATCTGACTCACCTGCGGAGCTACTTACCGCGGGAGGCTCAACCGGATTGTCTGCCCGCGAGATGGAGCTTGTGGTAACCAACCTGGGAGGTGTAGATCCCGAAGCGGCACCTGTCACCCTTTGGCACTTCGACCGAGAGTTACGCCTCCTGCGACCGGACCTAAAAGTGATCACATTTCCTGACGGGCATGGTTTTGGCAGATTCTGGGTAGAGCAGTCTTTTGCTGGTTTGTACTCACAACGCTGGGTAGGTATACGCCTGCTGGCGACTGCAGGTGGAGGGGCAACAGAGCAAGCTCTCGCGCTCATATGTGCAGAGGAGCGGATCGATGGCGACGCGCCAGAATTTTTGGTTCTGCAGCTGGAGCCTTTATGTTCGGTCGAATGCGCGAGTCGTGTGCAAAAATTTCTTGCTCACTGGGGTTGGAGGGTTGGCACTTGCCAAGCGTCGCATGCGACCTGCGTTTTGGCATTGAGTTCAAATGCGATTGATCGAGCGCTGGTAAGAGAAGCATTTTCAGGCCTCGTCGGTTCAGTTAGTTCCAAATGCTCTGTCGCACCAACGGATTCCGACTTGAAGATAAGCACGTAGTGGGCAGCTCATGCCCGCACAGAAATGCGTTGGAACGCTTGACGTCATTTCACGTTGACTCATGAGCTTTCTGCCAAAGTCAAGTCTGACCAACGGCACCAAGTCGCCAATGCCACTGCGTGGACGATGTCTGTTGTAGTGATGCTGCCAACTTGCCAGGGCCAGAACTCCAGCTTGCGCAGTTCCAGAATCAGCAAAGCCTGGTGTGAGTGTGCTGACCTAAAGATGCATCGACCAGAAGCTGCCTCACTTCCTGCCAACTAGCGCGGCTAGGGCTTTTTCTGGCCGCTGGTGGGTCAGGTGCGCTGCAGGGCCATCGGCAAACGTTCAGCAAACGTAAGTCGGGCATGCTCATGGGTTTGAATTCGACAGGATGTCCTGAATCGATGGGGTGTTCGCGACTTCTAGTCGCTTGGAACCCAATCCGAATGAACAGCTGGTACAACCCCTTCAAACTTCACCCAACCCTTAGCACGAAGTCAACGTCTTCAGGCGGAAGGCGTCTATACCGCGACCCATTCGGGAAGCACGTCACGCGGCTCTGACTGAGGCCAACGACGTCAGCACAAGTTAGAGGGTTGGCATGTTTTCCATTGCGTAAATTAGCAAGAACAACTACAAACCTGTCACCCCAGAATATTTAGATCTCTGACATATGAACGCCGAAGCTGCGCCGCCGTCACCGGAACTAACCACACTCGAGATTGAGAAGTGGCAATTTGAGAAGGCAGCTCGTGAAAGAGAACTGCGAATCCAGGAAGGCGAATTGGACCTAAAGCGTGCAGAACACACCGCAGCTCAGTGGCGAAATCCCTTAGTTGTGGGAGTATTTGCCGCCGCGATGGCAGCAGGCGGAAATGCTCTCGTTTCATACACAAACGCAAATTCGCAGCGAGAACTGGAATTTCAGAGGGCCGAGCAGGCGCGGATTCTTGAGATGATTAAAACGGGTGATCCAGACAAAGCAGCCGAGAATCTGAGATTCTTGGTCAGCGCCGGATTGGTGGCTGACGCTTCTCTTAAGAAAAGCATGACTGAATTCTTAGCCAACCGAAAGCCAGGAAGCGGCCCGACTCTGCCTTCCGTAGCGCCCACCCCGAAGCTCACAGCACCAATTATCGACAACGCTCGCATATATCTGCTGACTGGCAGAAAGGAGTCATTGGCAACTTTTCCGAGCCTTCGGGAAGAACTGGGGGCAGTGGGCTTCGCGATAGTTGGCGCGAAGTACAAAGAAGACTCAGGCAGGCCCGACCACCCTGAGATCAGGTACTTCAACGCAACGGACAAGGAACAAGCCGAAAAAATTGCGGAGGTCATGCGATTTCGACTTAACACCAAAGCTCTTCTCGCCAGTGAGTACAAGGATCCCACGGTCAGACAGGGCTATATAGAGATATGGCTTGGACGTTAAAGTCCGTTCTGCCTAATCGCCTGCGAGGCGGCAGGTGATGAGGCCCGCGCCAAGCGTCGTATTTCGTCTTAAAGCTCCTGCTAACGGTTAAATTCGCGATCGGCACCGAGATTCGAAAGATCTTGAGATACTCTGTGTAGAAGTTCTTCGAGGGGGTGCAGTGCGTTAAGACGGTCTGATTGTTGCCGGCGTGATCCAAGTTTGCTTGGCGCTCGCGATGACCAGAGATGGCTGCCATTCGACGTTTTGCTGACTTGTCTGCTGTGTGTGAAGTCCTTCTCGCCTTTGTTCGAGCTTAAGTAAAACAGTTTGTTGGGTATGAGAAGGTAAGCTAGAGCAATGCCAGTCAACAATGAACTTTCTAGGCCAGAAACGGAGGACGATTTCGAAGCGATGTGCTGCTTGCTCTATCAGCAGGTCTTCCGCGATCCTGGATTGATGCGAGTCGGCGGGGCGGGTCAAGGTCAGTTCGGCGTGGACTTGTTAGGTGCGGATCGAAGATCAGCGCTTGGCATCAGCATCGGGGTTCAGTGCAAGCACTACGTCGCGAAGAAGTTTACTCTGGCGACAGTTACTGACGACATTGCTAAGGCAGACATCGCGAACCTCGCGATCGACCATCTGCTATTCGCTACCACGGCGCCAGCCTCTGCAGATATTGTTCGTAGGGTTCATGAGCTAAGTGAACAGCGGCGTAAACAGGGAAAGTTCAGCGTATCCGTTGATTACTGGAATGCCATCCAATCGCACATCCGGATGTTTCCTGAAGTTGGGCGTGCGTTCATCCCGGGATTTCCGGGCGGAACGCTTATCGAAATTCGGGAAATCGTTATGCAAGTGCAGAGCGATGTTGAGCAGCAATCCGTTACATCACAGGAGCGCCTTGAGTCGCTCCACGCGGGGCAAGCGGGGCATGCGGCGATTCTCCAGGAAATTTTGACCACGATTGTGGCGCCAAGCTCGCGGTCATTGACTCCAGACCCGAAGGGTGACGAAGCAGACCCAGGTGTTGTCACTAGTCTGAATTTCGTAAGAGATCGTTTGCGTGAAGGAAAAACCCTTGACGCTCGCAGTTTGCTGACCGCTCTGGGAGATCCAGTCTCCTTTCGAGACGCGTTCTCTCGCTTCCGATGGCATACCAATGCTGCGGCTGTTGAACTGTTGGAGGGGCGCTCTGAAGAGGCTGCCAAAGGCTTCTTGCAAGCGTTCGATTTAGCACGTGATGATGAAAAAGCTCACATGAATCGAGCACATGCCTACTTCTTGCAAAAGAAATTTGAGGCATCCGAAGTGGCATGCGAAGAGGCTCTTGCGAAGTTCCCTGTGAGCGCTCCTCTATGGGGCATGCGTCTGCACATCCGGTCGCAGCTCGGGAAAGAGCCCGAGGACGGGAGGCCACCTAAGGAGGTCCTGGAAAAATCCGATTATCTTTTCTCGCTTGCTCGGATTCGTGCAAATGCAGGAGACCGAGCAACCGCTGTCGGGCTGCTAAAGCAGTGTGTTGACCTCGATGGTGGATCAATCGATGGTCGACGCGCCTATCTCGCGGAATCGCTGATGTGGGTTGGTTCAGGCAAAGTATCGGCTTTCTTGGGTCAAATGCCTCAAGCACGTAGATCGGCACTCGTTGACTCTTTGAGCCGGTTTGAACCGCTTGAAGAGACTTTGGCAGTGATTCAAAGCGAGCCTCTGTCAGAGGAGCTCGCAACCAACGTCACATCATCGTTAACAGTTCTTGGAAATTTGTCACGGGCCAGGTCGATTGCCCAACAGATGTTGGCCCGCCATCCAAACCTTGAGCAACTGCTACGTACACGGTTGGTGGACTTGGCGGAAAGCAAGAATTTGAAAGGCCTCAAAGCGTTGTGTGGGGGCCGATTGGATTCGCTACCTAGTTCTGCAATCGCGCTTCTCGCTGAGGCATCAGCAGTTCTTGGCGACATAGATTGGAATACCGAAATTCTCGCTGTTACAGCATCGCGGGCGCGGGAGGACGATCGCCTTGAAGAGGTTGCGCCGCTGACTGCCGTCGCGGCTTGGCGAGCGGGTGAGAAGACACATGCGCTACAGTGGATCCAGATTTTTATTGCAGCCCATCCCAGTCACATCTTAGGCCGCGTCATAGCGGCCCAGATCTTCGAAATGTCCGGTAAAACTGCGGAAGCGGTAGCTCAAGCGCATGCTTGTATTGCGCTTTTGCCCGAGGACGGCAGCAATGCCAACGTCTTGCAGGTTGCTGAACTGCTTGCCAGTCTTGGCGTTCATTCGGAGGCCGCAGCCCTCTTCGAACGGTTTGTGGAATCACCGTGTGCGGATGAGCTGACGATCAAGTGGTTGCAATGTCTTGTTTCGTCGGATCAGCGAAAGAAGGCCCAGTTGATCCTAGAAAAGATGACGACGGAAGATCGAACAAAGCAATCTGTTCGCCATATCGAAGTCAACCTCGCATCCAGAATGATGGACTGGAAGCGTATGAGAGATTTGCTGGCACTAGACCTCGCGCCTGGACCCCTTCGTCCCGATGTCGCGTTGGGCTATGGAACTGCACTCTACCGGTTGAACGAGACGGAGCGGCTGAAGGAGTTCGCTGCGTCAGACCCGGTGCTACGTAAGGCGGGCGTCAATGAGGAACTTGAGTTCTCGAAACTACAGGTGGCTGCAGGCCTCCCTCAAATAGGCCTCAAACGTCTATTCGCCCTCTTCAGAAAGCACCCAAACAATGTAGACGTTGCCGGCATTTTCTTGGGGCAAGTCCTAATGGCAAAGTCGGTAGAGGCCCTTGCTGTTCCAAAGTGGGTCGAGCCTGGAACCGCGGTGGAAGTGAAGGCTGGCAGCGAGCGTTGGTGGGTTGCGATAGATGCTGCCAATGCTGAGCCAGCGGAGACTTGGCCCGAACTTGCCGCTTCTGATGCACCCATCTCACAGCAGTTAATGGGTGCGAGCCTTAGCGAGGTCCGTGGCGTCACCCGTGGGATTACCACGCATCAAGCAGAGGTACTTCAAGTTACAAGTCTCTTTGCGTTCGCTATCCAGAAAGCGCACGAACTTATTGCTAAGAAAGCTGGGCCTCACGGCCCGGTATGGAGCGTTCGTGTCATCAAGGAGGATGGCCGCTTGGATATCGAAGCGCTATTGCAGCAGGCGCGTAAGCGCAGGGAGCACGTTGAATCAGTATTTGGCCTGTATCGTGAGCAACGAATTCCGCTTGGCCTGCTTGCAAAGATGCTCGGTTCCGATCCAGTCTCGTTACTATTGGAATGGCCGTCCCGAGAGATGAGTTTGTTTGTCGGTATTGGTAGTGAGGATGAGCGCCAAGCCGCGTTTCTGACGATTCGGAAAACAGAGCAACGATTCGTCACCGACATCCTGACGATCGCGGAGATACTGCGCCGTAAAACTGGACCAGCCGTCGTTGCAACGATCGGCCGGCCGATGATCCCAGAGTCTCAGCGTCAGTGGTTGCTCGCGATCATGGAGCGGTTGCCAAGCGAGCGCACTGCTTCGATGCAAGAGGATGGCGGTCGCTTGCGAGTAATCGAGATCCCAGACGCGCATAAGTTAAGGCGTATGCGCTTCCTGAAAGCGATCCTTGCCTTCATTGACGAGAATTGCGAAGTCGTAGCGACTGCGGGACCAGAGACTCAGTCTAGGGAGCTGCGAGAACTCGTGAGCTTGCTAGACGATCCCTCAGCGGATTGCGTCCTTTTATGTTTGGAGAAGGATGCTGCACTTCTTACGGAAGACGGATCGTTTCGACTTCTTGCCCTCGGTTCGGGGGTGAAGGATGCATCTTGGCTTCAGCCGGTATGGATGATTGCCGTGGAGCAGGGGCATCTGGACGCTAAGTCTTACGCAAAGTGTGTTGCCTCGAAGATATTGGCTAATCACGACTTTGTCAGTGTGAGTGGCGACGATTTGATGGTGCTTGCTTCGACCAATCCCCAAAAGATCAGCCCAGCCGTTCGGGCAGCTCTTGCAACTTTTACGAGGCCAACGCTGGAAATCCTGTCTGGCATCCATGTGTGCGTCGAGTTTCTGCGCATGGCTGTTCGACGTTTGCCGCCTGAGATTGCCGGCAGGTATGCCTCGATAGCAATGAGCGCGCTTTTGCAGGAGCGGGCTGTGCGCCGACGAGTCTTTGACAGGGTGTTCGCTTCGCGGATCAGCATCTTCGGTCGTAACGGTCGGAACATCCCCGCTCATGTTCGAAGGCTGTTCGGTGGAGTGCTATCGCGGCAGCATTTGCGTCGGTGAACTAGATCGGCATGGCCACCGTCACGCCGGCAGCCGGAGCCAATCAGCTGCTGGCCATACGCCGTGTGCCGGTGGCAAACGATCCGCGCACCACCAGCATGAGCTGGGAGTACCTGTTGGCGTTCCCGGCGCATTGAGCAAGCCCGACGAAACAGATGTCAGCTGCGCTCTGCGTGGTGTCCATATGGGTTCACCGCTTGCTTACGAAAAATCCAAATTTCGCTGCCAGCCTAGCGGCGATGAAAATCGTTGGGTGTTCGAAGGACCAAAAATAGGGCTAGGTCGCAATGTTCCCATTCAGGGGAACGCACGCATCCCTGCACCACGGTCTCTTCATACAGCCGCTGCACAGCTTCCAAGGCAGCCCCTTCCTCCTGCGCACATCGCAGAATCAGCCGTGGTTCGACCTCCACAAAAAGCCCGGACAGGATGTCGTTAGCAGCCTTCGTGGCGGCGGACAGTCGTCCCGACGTTAAGGAAAGTGCCACGTCTCCCGCGCTCACAATCCGCCCGTAGGGAGCGTTTAAATGGGTAGCGATCAGGGATGCTGCTGGCATGAAATCTGAGCCGCCTAAGGTTGCCCGCGAGGCACAAACTCCCCGTCGGTCGTGAGAAGACCTTTCACGGCAGATCCATCGATATCGGTTCGCACGGCGGTGTTCGGATCGTCGGGATCTATGCTGATCCGGATCGGGTTTTGTTGTTTGATCCGCTCCAGCGCATCAGCGCCGGGGGTATTGCTCAGCACAGCCAGCAGGCCAGCCAGCAGATCTGGCCGGAGATCCATGGCCTTTCTCGCACCCGCGCTTTCCTCCAGCTCGAGCCCGATCACACAGCAATGTGCCAACAGATCTCCCAACTCGCATCCCCGCTCGTTGGCCAGGCGCCGTGCTTTCTCGATCAACTCCATTGACAGTTCAATTTCCAGAAGCGTTGTGCGTTTCTGGCTGGTTCGCGCGTTGCTCATGGCATGGTCTCCGTCTCACAAGTGAAGTTGCCCACCTGAATCTGTAGAGTGACTAAAAACTGATCGTTCTCTCCGCGCGACGGTTGACCAAACGTGTACCCCCGAGGATTGCAGACCACGCGAGTGCTGTTCACTTCGTAGTCGAAGCTGTCGTGCGTGTGCCCATGGATCCAGAGGTTTGCGTTCCCCATCAGGTGCTCCAGATTGGAGACATAGGCTGGAGTCAGCGAATGCCCGGCGTAGCCCGCAGGAATCGAGCGGGGATGCGGTGCATGGTGCGTCACCACAATCGTTCGCGACGGATCGCCGCTTTTGAACTGCTCTTCAAGCCAGGCGATGCTCTCTCGATGCCGGCGCTGAGTCAGTACGGGAATCACGTGTTTGGAACGGACCCAGTAGAAGTCGGCTGTCCCTGAGTTTCTGGAAAACTTGATCCTTTTGTAGTCCGTCATGCGGTGCTGGGCCTCACGCATGCACTCCTGCGCAGCGTCTGCTCCATTGATCTCAAAGTCGGTCCACAGGCTGCAGCCCAAGAACCGAAACCCTCCAATCTCCACGCTCTCACGCTCGAGGAAATGGATGTCCAACTCGGCAGCCAGGGCGCGCAGATCGTGCAGGTGCTTGGTCCAGTCACGGGAGTAGAACTCATGGTTGCCGGCCACATAGATCACTGGCTTGCCCACAAAGGCCTGCGCAGCCCAGCGCAGGCCCTTGAGTCCCTCATCGATATCGCCGGCGAGAACAACCACGTCCGCACCCGCGTCAATGCGCTGGCCTTCGGCATCGACCAATGACAGTGCCTGGTGATCAAGATGAAGATCAGATAGAACGAGCAGATTGAGCAGAGGCATACAAAGCTCCTGGGGCGGAGAACTCCTGTTCGGATCGGAGACGGACAGAGCAAAGTCAAGCGCTAGCTGGTGCAATCAAGTGCATGCGCCCATGGAAGAGCGGCGCTTTTCCAAACTGCGGGGGGTGGCGCGAAGACTGGTGGGCACGTGGACAAGCTACCGGGCGAGAGCGATCGTGTCTAGGGGGGGGCAACGCGCAACGAGTGCGACCGCAAGCTTCCTCGGGCCACGTTCGCCGCGATGGACGAGAGCTTGACCGGCAGGCGGAACGGACAAGCAACTCAATCAAAACTCCAGCAGTTGAGCTTGTGGGCCTCAAAGACATACGATTCCTTGAGTGACATCCCAGCCGACGTTCACGAAGTGCGTAGTCTCAGTGGGAGCCAGCACATCCCGGTGTAAATGCCCGTGGTAGTTCACAAGCCGACCCAAACCGTGTTCCACGGTCGCCGGATAGTGGCTCACGAAGACGTTCTGCTCCAGAGCATCCCTCCAATTCAGGAACGGCACCACGGCCTCGAATAGAGGGCGTTGTTCACCCGAAGACATTTCTGCGATATACCGGCATTCCCCCTTCCTGCCGACCACCAGAACCTTTCGGCCAGGGATGCGCCGGACCCACTCCATCGCCAACTGGTGGTCTCCCATCGCCAGGTCGCCCACGATCACCAGCCACTCGTCATCGCGAACCTTTCGGGTCTGCGAGACCAGGTGCTCGTTCATCTGCGAAGCATCAGTGAAGGGGCGGTTGCAGTACCCGATGACATTGGCATGGGACAGGTGCAGGTCCGCAGTCATCCACACCCGCTCACCGCGGACGAGCGCCTGCTGGATCTGTGTGCTGACCGTGGTGACGATGTCGGGCTGCGCCAGCGCCAACATGGTCGCGTGCACATCCGGGCGACTTCTCTCGGTAGCAAGAGTGCGCGTGAAGAGGTCCAGAGCGATGTCGAACTTCATCTCGTCCCCTTAGTTGAAGAGACACGAATGCAGGAACGACGGCGGAATTGTGAAAGGCATGGCGGGCTCCTGTGTGCGGAGCCCGGTAGGGATGGCCTGAGGGGGTATGTACCAGGCTCCGCGGTCAATACTGCGGGCTGGTGGGATCAGAGAAACTAGGTCTTCAACCGGATACCAAGCACCGCTCGATGGTCGTGCTAACGACTATCGAGACAGGTCGGACGGAATGGATGCGGCGAGACATGAGAGCGATGATCCAGGAGGGTTCGCGCCTTGTCAACAACGCAGCACGGCCGCTCGGAATGGGAGTTGGGGAAATGCAAAGGGACGTCCGCGGCAATCCATCTCGACCAGCCGATCCGGCTCCGGTGCACAGGAGGAAATCCAGGGGGGTCAATGCTCAACGCTGCACCTACTTCTCCAGAGTCTTTACTGTCACCCCACTTGGGATTCCATCTGTCCAATTGAGCGTCCTGTGGATGCCCGTTTGCAGGGCGGCATCAAGTCGTGCCATCCCGCGTGCCGCAGTTCGCTTGGTGTAGATCGCGATCGCGATCAGCGTGGTCAAGCCAACGCCAAACCCAATCCATGCCGGAGTTTCTGAGCGATAGACGTGACCGTACTTGATGGATGCCCAGAACGGAAAAACAGGGACTGCCAGGAAGCCTAGCACCGGCAACATGCACCCGTTCGTGAAGGAGCCGCCGTAGTCCAGAGAAATGGACATGGAGCGTGCCGTATAGACGGACAGCTCCTTGGTCGCAGCGTTGAAAACTGCGACGGGCGTGACGGTGTCTTCGTCGCTCCACCCGACGTAGATGATGGTGACGTCCTGGCCATCCCTCAAAGGTATCAGTTGACCGAAGCGGCACTCTTTCTCGGTGCCATCAGGTTGCTTGATCCACCAAGTGGTGGAGTGTCGATTGGAGTGCGTAAGGTGCGCTCTTTTTGTCGAGGCGGAATACTCCTCCCGATACACCACGTCCGTGTTTTGTTTGACGCCATACGCCGTTCCGGAGATCCCGTAGACGACGAGGTTGCGCTTTCCGATTGGAATGGACACCGTTTCTCCCTAGTTTGCCGTTGTGGTGGTCTGAGTTGGGGATAAAGCGCGCGATGGCCGATCTCCATGTTTCCGTGCAGCGCGGTACATCAACTCGGTTTTGTGAAAGTCAAAGATGGACTCCATGCCACTGCAGTCAGCAAGTTCCCGGCCGTCCTCCAGCACGTGGATCCAACCGCGGCATGTATCGCCACGAGGCAAAGACGCCTGACACAGCCACAGCTGCGCAAGCGGATCCAGCGACCATTGACCGGTGCGGTTCACATGGCCTGGCGAGAGCAATCCAATGCGGGTGATCTCGCGTTCCGGCACCAGGCGCTCCAGCTCGGATGGGCAAGAAATCAGCACGCGGGATTGATCCGGGTCATCGGCGCATGCCACCTCGATCCAGAGACGGCATGACACCGAGGCCAACGCCATCTGGCGCCAGAAGCTGACGCTCCCGTCGAGTGCGGGAAACGGCTGAACTTGGTGGTGGACTTCGGCAAAAAACACGGAGATGGCTGAGTCGGCTGGCAGCCGCTCATAGGTAAATAGTCGATTTTCGACTATTTTGCCTGAACCCAAATAGTTGGCCGGCCTATGGCCAACATGTTCAAGACGCGGTACAGCCGCAGATATCGTCAGTTTCTGAATGCGCTTTGCGCAGCGCGGGCGTCCGCCGGGCTCACCCAGGCAGACCTAGCCAAGCGGCTGCGGGTGAGCCAGTCCTGGGTCAGCAAGTGCGAAAGGGGCGAGAGACGCCTGGATGTCGTGGAGCTGGAGATCTGGTGCGCAGCTCTTGGGCTGGAGGCGGCCCAGTTTCTGGAGTCGTTCTAGCTCTTCCATGCTCCGTGCCGCCAGGAGCAAGAGGGAAGGTGCTGTTGCAGGGGGCCGCCGATGACGGCCATTTGCCTTGCAGCGTTCGATTTCTTAAGCCATGCGCGTGGGGTCTCGATCACCTGATGATGATCAGTACCGACACCGCACGAAGCTGTACGACGAGTCGCGCATGCAGCGACAGCCGCAGTAAAGGGCGGCCGGCCAGCTATCAGGCCTTTGCGGCCCGCTGCATCTTCTTTCCGGCCTTGACCGGACCCATCTTCACCAATGCTTCAATCTTCGCGAGTTGCTTGATGCGAGGCGTCACTTGTCCCTTTTCCCACCGCGAGTACGACAGCTGCGAAACAGCCAGCAAGGCTGCCATTTGGAGTTGCGTGGCGCTGAGTGCACTGCGCATACTGGCCAGCATCTCCGGCGCAAACGCGAACGCTTGGCCTGTAGCCCGTTTTGCTAAACTGGCTTGATCGATTGGAAGACCCGAGCGCACAACGTTGGCTTGGCGCTGGGCTGTTTTCAGCTGGGAAGTGAGGCTCTTCACTTCACGCTTGAGCGCCACAATTTCCGAGCGGTGAGCAGAGATCGCTTTGCGCATGCCCTGGAGTTCAGGCTTGAGTTCCTTGCGCGCTATGCGGATGACTTCTGCGCGAAAAGCGTTGGAAAACGTGTTCATCGGCCGATGTTAGTGGATCGCTGTGAGAAGTGCTCTTGGGCCGTGCCATTGAGGCTGGCGAAATGCGCTGCTAAGCTTCGACGTCCCCATCGACGTGAGACGGAAATGAACGCTGAAGAACGAGAAGTGGCATTGCAGCGCATGGAGCGTGCAGCCGATGTGTTTTACCGAAGCGCTGTGCAAATCGGCAACCATCCCTTCATTGAGTTCGCGGGTCTGATGAATGAGTACATCACGGCCTGTCGGCAAGCACACGCACAAGGGATCGACTTCAGCCAGTGCAGCAAGCACAACGGCATGGCCTTGCCGCTGCACCCGGTCATGTCAGACTACATCAACGAGAAGCTGGAGTGCATTTTCACGGGCGCAAAAGTACTCGACGCAAAGGTGGCTGAGGCAGCATTTCCTCCGCAATAGGGAGCAAGGGTGCGGCTCGTGCTCGACCGCCTGAACAAGTCAGTGTTGGAGCCCGGCTTTGGGCAAGAAATCGACACCTGTGCGTTTCACTAGTTCTTGGTAGCTGATCGGCCGGCTCGCTATCTCGCCTTCTCGATTTTCCTGCCAGTGCGCCCAGGCCCTCTGGGTCGTAGCGTCGTAAACGAGCTTGTACAAATAGGTTGGCACCTTCACCCCACCGGCCCCGATGCGCGGCCCTGCCTCCGTGAATACGGGGCCTGTGATGACGAACACGTCCCCTTTGGCCCTTCGCGCATAGTGCCGCGTGTCCTGCTCGATCTTGTTCCAGGCACCGCCGTTGTGCTGCGCATTCTGCGGAACCATGTTGGCCAGGCTGAAGCTTTGCGCCATCGCCGTCGGAGTAGGCATGTCGCCTGCAGGCGCCATGTGACCCCGGCTGTATCCGGAGTGCTTGTAGTCTTCCAATTCAGCCCGCTCTGCGCTGGGTAGCCGGGCGTCAGCGAAGAACCGCTTCGCACGCTTCTCGTCGGCATCTTCAACACTGCGGCGATTGAGGCGCTGCGCGACATACACCGGCGTCTTGGTCGTGCCACTGTGCAGCACCGCGAATGCCTCGTAGCACAGCTCACGCAACTGGGGCCGAGGGGTGATTGCCGGTGGTGTGCCGCCGGCAAAGAACTGCGGACATTGTGCGAAGCTGGTCGGCTGCGGGGTGAGCAGCGCAGTGCTGTCGAATTGGGGAGAACGAGCCCAAGAGAGATGGGGGAGAGAGAAGCCAGCCAGTGAAAGGGCCAGCACCATGGCCGAGCGCTTGGCGCGCGGCCAGAAGATCATTCGATTCACAGTAGTGGGTGCAACAAAAACGAAGTCTGATTGGAGCATCGTTCCTGGCTCTGGTGGACCTGGATACCTGGAAATCACACGGATTTACAGCTGCTTGCACCGACATGCGCCAGCAACAAAAGGGCTCCAAGAGGAGGCGTGCTGCGGTCCTGAACCAGCGGTTTGATCGGCGCGTGTCAATCGAGTGGTGGCAGCGTTCACTGCTCACGCGGTCATTCGCCGTGCTGTGGCCGACCGGGATTGCGAGTGTAGGTTGGCGGTGAGGCGACTCGTTGCAGCGCGTGCATGCCCGAGGCCATGAAGGGCGGGTTTTGGGCCTGTGGTCTCGGATATTGAACGCGCTTGGTGGTCGCTCCGTGCCGCGCCACCAGGCCTTTCCTTCGCCTCATCGCAGAGTTTCCAGTGTGAGAACCAAGGCAGCTGCGGCGGCCTCGTGGCGTGTGGACTGTTTGACGGCCGCCGCGAACCGATCCAGCAGCGATCGGGTAGACGACTTTGCATCCAGGTCAATTTGCAAAAACTCGGAAAATTTCTGCAAATTTGGGGTCACGAACGAGAAGTCGCCGCGCTCGAAACGAGACAGATGACCCACATTCACCCCCGTCTTTTTAGAAGCTGATGAAAGCGTAATTCCCAATGAATTACGCTTGGAGCGCAACTGCTCGCCAAGGTCGATTGCTTCAATTTTCGTCTTGCGCACGCGTGTCATGTGGTTTAGAATTATGCAAATTAATTTTTAAATTTGCAAACATGGCAGTGTACGTCGATGATGAGCAAATTCCATGGCGAGGCCGGCTCTGGTGCCACTTGGTAGCCGACTCGCTGCCGGAGCTCCATGCGTTTGCTACGCGCCTGGGCCTGAAGCACTCCTGGTTCCAGAACAAGTCGCGGTATCCGCACTACGACGTGACGATTTCTGTAAGAGATAAGGCCTTGGGGCTGGGGGCCCAGCTGGGTGATCGGGCAACCATCATCGGTTGCGCCAAGCGGCTCAAGTCTGAGATGTCAGAAGAAGTTTCCGCTCCTGAGGGTGTTGTGCCACAGTGCTGATATCAGCACTGAAGGGGACTCTGAATGCAGGCAACGCAGGTGAACAACACACCACGATTGACGTTGGAGCAATACCAAGCGCAAGCGCTTGCCTCCAACCAGTTCAAGGCATCCAGTGATGCGCTGAACCAGCTGCGGTTCGGCCTGTTCGGCGAAGTCGGCAGTCTGCTCTCTGCGGTCAAGAAAGAGCACCGGGACCTGGCGCCGGCGCAGCACAACAGCATCACCGAGGAACTCGGCGATGCGCTGTGGTACACCACCACCGTGGCTGAGCAGTGCCGCAGCTCGTTGCTGGACATAGGCGCGGCAGCCGTTGCGGAGCTGCAAGGCCGCTTTCGCGTGGCGCGAGATATGCCTAAGGAGGGGCTGTCCTTTGAAGCGATTGATGGCCTGCTGGACTTCTGCGCCACTGAAGTTGAGGCCTTGGACTTCGGGCAGGAGCTGCGGCGATTGGGTTCTCACGCTGGAAGCCTGATGCAAGCTCAGATCGAACCTGATTTGGCAGGCCATCGTATTGAAGATCTGCTGTCTTCCATCTTTGCGGATTTGGCCCTGACAGCCGCCCTCTTCAAGCAGCGCCTGGCGACCATTGCTCGCTCCAACCTGGAGAAAATCGAGTCGCGGTGGCCACCTCAAGGTTCTACCCATATCCCGCTGTTCGACGAGAAGATGCCTTCGTTGGAACGTTTCCCCAGGCTGATCAAGATGCACTTCATCGAGCGGCAAAAGGGCGATGGAACTCCCTACGTGGTGCAGCAGCTCAATGAGGTGAATGTCGGCGACCGACTGACCGACAACCGCCTGGAGCCGGATGGCTACCGTTTCCACGACGTCTTCCATCTGGCCTACGTCGTGCACCTGGGGTGGTCGCCGGTCATGCGCGCATTGCTCAAGCTCAAGCGCAAGAGTGACCCTTCGCTCGATGAAAACGAGGATGGCGCTCGTGCGACCATCATTGAGGAAGGTATCGCGACCTGGATCTTCAACCACGCGGTCGGCAGAAAGCTTTTCGCTGACGGTGCGCCAGGGAAGATCGAGTACGGCATGCTCAAGCAGGTCAAGGACATGGTCTCCGGCTACGAGGTCCAGGCCTGCCCCATCTGGCAGTGGGAGCAGGCCATTCTTGATGGTTTCACGCTGTTTCGCAAACTCTTCGAGAATGGCGGCGGGATTGTCGTCGCTGACCTCACGGCTCGTACCCTGACGTTCGAGTCACCTGTTGTGGAGCCGGAAGCCCCGCCTCCTGCTCCCTTGCGGCCAATGTTGGTAACGTCGGCGCTGCCTCCCCCTGATCAACTACTGCAATGACAAGTCCCAAGAGTTTCGTCGCATCGCTGGCCGAGATCCAGCTGACTGGTGTGTTCAATCCTTACCGCGATCGCTGTGAGGTTCATGACCTGGCCGATGCTGCGGCAACGCGTCGGCGAAATTTGCGCTCCTACCTTGCCGCGATTGAGGCCATGGGCTCCGACACCATATGGATGGGGCGGGACTTGGGGTACCGGGGCGGCCGGCGTACGGGCCTTGCGCTCACAGACGAGCTGAACCTATCTTCGCTGGCCATCTCGTATCCTGGGGCAACACCAGCCAAGGCAACCAAAGGCCCCGTGGTTGCCGAACGCACAGCGGCTGAAATCTGGGCGGTGCTGAATCGGCTCACGCGCCGGCCGCTACTATGGAATGTATTCCCCTTTCATCCCCATGAGCCAGAGGACCCGCTGAGCAATCGGCGGTTCACGAAGTCCGAGCTTGAGACGGTGAACGAGCTCAATCGAGAGTTGGTTGCCTGGCTCAAGATCCGGCGCATCATCTGCATCGGCCAGGATGCTGCTTCCTACGCGGCCACGTTTGGGGTCGACGTGGAGTGCGTGCGCCATCCCAGCTACGGAGGAGTCAAGGACTTCCGCGTCGGCATCGGCAGGATCTATGGAGCGCAGCTCAAAGAGGCGGAAGCGACCCAGGCGGCAATGTTCTAGGTTCGAGGGTGGAGGATGCCGCGCGCGGCGGTGATGCCTCCCCAGGCTTCAACGTCGAGGGTTGCATGGGTCGACAGGCAGGTCAGGGTCCCGACGGCAAGACCGGCTTCCTTCGCTACGAAGGACTGCAGCTGCGCAAGGCCGAGAAGGTTTCCAAGCGCTCGCGCGCAGTAGCTGTGTGAGCGATACATCGCGGTGAGATTGACGGCATGGCCCGTTCCATTGGCTACCCGCTTGAAGCTCACATGGGAGAGGCACGGCAGGCCGCGCCAGCGGTTGCCGTCGAGACCGGGGTCGTAGGTTGGAAGCTCGCCTCCGATATCTGGCGCGCTTTCGACGTGGTCTTCTTCCGGCTCGGTCAGGCCCAGTTCATAGCAACTTTGAAATGAGGCGCCGTCCGGCTGTCCTGCGTCGGAGATCTTCTCGACGATCTTCTCCAGCGGGTTGATGATCCCGCGCGAGGATTTGCCCTGCCTAGCAATCATACGCAGTGCGTAGGTGCCCCAGGTACCTGGAGCCTTGCCCCGCTTAATCATCCGCTCGAACTCGGCATAGAAAGCGGGACGTCCATGCCTGCGATAAAGGTCGAGTGGGAAGATCGTGCCGGCAACGGAATTCAGAGGCCATTGCCCGCAGCTCTCAAGCAGGACGTCGACGGCGTACATGCTAGCTCGATCTTCCTGGGTGATTTCCAGCGGATTGGAGATCTCCAGCACTAGGTTCTGAGCGCTGCGACCAGCGAGAGGTTCAAGATATTGCACGGCAGCAAGCCAGGTCGGCACGATGCGCTCTTGTATATCGAACAGCTTTGCCATTTAGAACATCACTCCTTCAACCAGGTGCATTTCAAGATAGGGGCGCGATACCCAGGCGTGCCCGTTGCCACCCCAGTTGACGCCCCAGGAGTTGCGCAACTGGACGTGCAACTCGCCGCTTTGTGCGTGGTGACCTACGGCCACGGCGATCATTGCGTGGTACTGGTCGGGCAGCACCCCCCGATCGAACACGACAATATCGTTGACAGGGCGAAACAGGGAGGGCGTGACCGCAACGACGACGCCAACCGGCTGGCCGGCGCTGATGCGCTCGAGGATCTGGGGAACACCAAGTCCGCGCCGCTGCGCCGGACTCGTGTACAGCGGGGCCAAGTGGGCATGCGGCACAACCAAGGGCGCTGCGGGGTTGTTCGGTGAATAGGGATACTGGGCTTCGAGCGGCTGCCCGGGTTGGTGGGCTGCGCTCAAGATTGCCTCGATGGTGAAACCTTCGTGCGATTGCCAGCCAGGCATTGCGCGGGCAGCGTGATGGCAGAGGTAGTCGACGCTCAGGTGTTCCGTGTCGTTCGCCGCCGCGTTCAAATCGGATGCCGTGAAAGCCAGACAGGTTCCCCTCTGTCCCTGGTGTCTCACCGGGCCCAGGGCGCCCGATACTTGCGAGTGGACATTGATCATTGTTTTCGTTGTAGTGAAGCCAAGACGAGCTTCTCCTGTTCGGAAACAGAGAGCCCTTCTCTGGTCGGCTCGAACTCCGTGTTGAAGGCAAATGTATCCATGGCCTGCGATGCAGGCAGCCACGGCGTCACCTCCTGCAACGAGACCTTTTTTCTTCGTGCATATATGGGGTCAAGATCCCCAGCCTTTTCCGGGGGACGGCGGTACATCTCCGGTGGGTCAAGTACGTAGGAAAGCATTGCGTTCCCAGACCCCACGATCACATTGCGGGATTGGGCGTGGTCGCGCTGTCGACCGTCGGCAGTGAAAGGCTGCAAGGTAAAGCCTTCGGAGCGCAGCTCATCGACCGACCAAAGGTGGCCGGAGCCGGCATGATTGGGCAACTCCAACACGAATCTGTCGCCATACCCAGGCTCCAGTACACGATCCTTGTCGGCTGGCTGGAGAACCCATACATCGGCATTGGCATGCTCTAGCTCAGCACCACCAAGTGCGTGGACCTTCAGCGTCTTCGGCTGCAGTTTGTCGAGGGCCAAGGTGACTGGCTCCTTCAGCAGCTTCAAACGGTTCAGGGACCAGACCATGGCCTTGAAGCTGATGCCGAGCCGAAGCGACATCTGGTAGACGACATGGGGCTGAACCAGGTCCGCCATGGTCCAATGCCGATCATTCATCGTCTTGGCGACCAACCACCTGGGCGCGAGCAGGGAGTATGCAAACTGATCCGCTGTCTGTTCGACCATCGAAGCCGATGTCCCGTGGTAGATCTCCTGGTCCGCAGAGCTTTCGTGGTTTAGGAAAAAGTGCCCGAGTTCATGCGCGCACGTCATGTGCATCAGCCCGCGAGAACGATCGCAGTTGACGAGGATTCCAGGATTCGAGCGTTCCCGGATGAAGCCGCCCAGAAGCTTGTCCAGCTTCTTGTACATAACCTGCACATTCACCGTGGCGGCGATCTGGGCTGGGTCGACGCGCATATACCCGCCATCGCGAATCCTGTCCTTTAGGCTCAGGTCTTCGATGACCTCGTTCGCCTTCTTGCTCGCCTCAAATAGGGGGTCGCGCGGAGCCATGGGTTACTTGCCTTGTTTGGTCTTGGAGGAACTCTTGAGGAAAGATGCGAAACGGCCCAGTTCCTGAAGGTCGCTGTCCGACAGACCTTTGGTTGCGCGAGCAAGAAACGCGGTGTGAGACACCTCCTGTGGCGTCTCATGGCCGAGAAGCTCTTCAACGGGCCTGCAATACAGGGCACTGAGCTGCTTGAGCTCCAGCGCCTCGACGCGGCGCGTGCCCGCCTCGATGTTGGTCACTGCGGGGCGCGTGATCCCAAGGGTCATGGCGACGTCTTCCTGGGATAGTCCAACGTACTCACGCGCTTGCCTGAGCCGGCGGGCCAATGCCAGCTTGTCCGCATCGCTATCGCTTGGCTGGCTCATGATTCACCCTGCAGTCGGTGCATGACCTTGCCGGTCAGGTCCGCAACAAACTGCTGGCGCGTTGAATAGCCACCTTTCCGGATGAGGGAGTTGGGAAGCTTGAGACCGGAGATCTTGTCTAGCGCGACCAGCACATCCATAGCGGTCATCGACTCAACGGGTGCGACGAGTTCATCGACGGTCGTGGCTCCATCGGGACCCGTGGCAATCGCCCGCTCGTCCCAAAACTGGCCGAGTGCAGCGCGGAGCTGAGATTCGATGGATGCGCTCATGTTCAACGTCCTGAAGGTTTGGTACGAAAATCGTACATTCCAAACCACTGGATGTCAATACAGTATTTTGCCGAGGTGAGCGCTGGGAAACATCTGGCAGACCCCGATCGCGACGCATGGATGGGCGCGACAGACAGCATCTTTGCGGCGGACTGGTTAGGCACCATGTCCTGACATCAACCCCAGCGGGGCTGTCAAATTCAAGAGCTTCGCCGCCCTTGTGATGATCCTGTTCGAATGCTTGGGAATACACCAGCTTGCACTCAACAGTGCCTCGAAGGCGGCGTTCAATGCGGTGGCCTGATTGCCAGCGTGAACCGCGAGATTGCACTGGCAGTGCGGCACCATCTGGTGTGGCAGGTCCTTGAACAAGGCGAGTGCCTTATTGACCTGCGAGGGCTTCGTGCTAGGCAGAGAGAGCTTGCCGTGTTCCTGGAACATGCGAAGGGTGGAATTTTCGCCCGCGCGGGGTACTCTGGAATGAAACAATCTGAAAATCTGCCGGCGCGCGCTAGCATATTTGGATCTGTCGATGACCACAGGCTTTTCATTCCGATCACCCTAAAGGAAACACCGGATAAGTCAACGTAAAAATTACCGGGGAGTAACTCCATCAGTCGGGGAGCAATGTGGTGCGAAGCAATTGCGGTCCAAATTCGCACACGATGAAGAAGAACTACTCGCAAAATATCAAAAAGTCAGGCTTTGTTCACGCGATAGGGCATCACTCACCTGCGAGGAATAGTCAAAGGTCGGCGCACCCCGCATGAGCTCCCAGTTAAGCGTCCCGGCAAGTCATGTTGACTGAACGTACCAGCCGCAGCCTACCAATTTATGGCTCGGGCCGGCCAACGCGAATCACAATGAATTGCGCACAGCACCCGGTCGAGAAACAATAGCAAGTCGACATTACCTCTGGTTGTCCTGAGGTGAGACGTCATGTCATCAAACGCCAGCCCGACCAAGTAGAAGTCCTTTACGCTCAAGCGGTCCAGATGGAGGATGTCGATGGCGGCCTCCTCGTAGGTCCAGAGCGCAGCGGATAGTGCGTCTTGATTCGAGTCTGTCGTACGTTTTCTGAGTTCGCACGCGATCCAAGCAAAGTCAACGCCTCTGACATCAAACTGAGCCTCTGCTCCGACAAAGATAGTTCCGGCCACTGCTGATCTCAGCTCCGCATGGTGGCTATCCAGGCGACGCTTAAGCCGTCGCGGACAATGCAATACCCAGCTCCACCGGTCAAAGGTTGCGGGAAATATTCCCAGAACCAGAGTTCGTCGCCGGGCTGTAGATTGAGCGCGAAGTTATTCCACCGTTCTTGCCAGTGGGGGCTGATAGGGAGGCCGAGTTCATCGGACTCTTTGCGTAGCTCTGCTTCGGCTTCAGCGCGACTAATACGACGCTTCCAGCTTTCAGCTGGTGGGTAAGGCTTATTGTTCAACGACCGATCCTCCAGCTCGAAGTATGCCGGGCGCATCTATGGCACTGAGGCTGTGGCTCAGGCCAGCTACTTGGGTTCCACAATCTGGCCCACTGCTAGCTCTGGGGCATCTTTGTGCATATCAACACAGTACTAAATTCAGCGATGGAACCCACCGCTCCTTCTGCGCAACCCGTCACACGTTGCTGGTTCAGGTCCTTGGGGAAACGCCTGCGTCACCGGCTCGATGCCTACGAGGTCAACGTGCCGCCCCAGATGCGCGCGGCACGAATTGCTGATGCACACAACGCGAAGTTGAACCGCCACCAGCAATGCCAGCGTGGTGGCTGGATCAAGTACGTGATGACGCAAGCGGTCTCGAACCCCTGGAGGCCCGGCATTCGCGCATTGACTACGAACACTACCTCGTCAAGCAACTGCAGCCCATTGCAGATGCAATTCTTCAGCCGTTGGGCGAAAGCTTTGCGGCATTGACGAGCGCGCAGAAGGTTCTGTTTTAGGAAATGCTGATGGGCAACTTGGGGTGATGTTTGATGATCGGATTATTTGACCGGTGGAGGGTGGGGTGTCAGCTTGGCAGGGGTTGCTGCCGCTCAACGCGCAGTCGTTGAACAACTGCTGCGATCTGAGAGCGGGCAGTGGAGAGCATCGCCGCTTAAGGTCTTAGCGCTCCAGAACTGACATAAACGGCATGGGCTAGCTCATGTTGGCCGCAGTGGCATCGCTTTCGGCTCAAATAGAAACCGACGGTCTTTGGCGGTTGCTTATAGGGGCAGCCAGTTACACGATAGGAAAGTGCGCCACGCCCATGGAGTCAGGCACTTGTTTGGCCTAGGGCGACAACGAGCCATTTCGTTGCTATTGCCCGGTTTGTGTTTTGATCCGAATCTCTTCAGTTTTCATCAGCACTTCGTTCGGAAAATCACCGCCCATAGCAGCCGCTCTTCGGGGGAAACGTAGGACTGCCGCGTCTGCCGCGCTCCGCCAGTCACATAAGTAGGGGCGGAACACAAGCGGGGCATGGCTGACGGCAGCCCGTTAGGCAAGGATTTTGGTCAAAAATTGCCAATAGAATGGATGCCAAGCGCTCCGTGATGACGTCTCAATGCCGCGGATTGATGGCTGCGCACATGTGGCCCACGGAGAAAATACTTAATATGTGAGGGGGGATGGATGAAGCGTATGCATATCTTGCACCACGTTTTTTGCGCATTGGTGTTTCTCGGATTTCATGCAAGTGCTGCGGCGGATGTAGTGACCGTTATAAAGCCTGCAATCCTCGAATACTATTTGAATACTGGCCCTCAGGATGCATTCGATTCCCCTGAGGAGGCGGTTAGTGCGTTGGAGTCTTGGTACAACGCTCGAAAACCGCCGTCTGTAGTCCTGACGAATGTAAGGCCGGAACCGGCATACACCACAACCTACAATGGCAAAGCTATTGTATGGGTTTGGGATTACGAATATACCTACGGTAGCGACGTGTACAACGGAACAACGGGGATGGTTGGCCTTGTTCCTAAGTGCGAAAGTGCTGATTGGACATTAACAGCCACGTTAGATAATCTCGTCGGAGTTGACTATATTCACCGATGCGAGCGGCAATACACGATACCCGTCGGCATACCCGGCGATGACTCCGGTGGGAGTGGCCCCGAGGGGCCAGGCTCAGGTGGAGACCCAGGACAGGGACCTGACTTAGGTGGCGGGCCCGGCACTGGGCCAGACAACAAACCATGCAACAGATGCCCCTGCGGAAACTCTGGCGGACAGGGCCCTTACGGCGGCTCGTTCGGCGATCCTATCTTGCCCGCCTCCGGTGACGAGTATCTCAATGAGAAAGACCTCGCAGATGCCTCGGCTCACGGGCTTCACCTCAGCCGAATCTCCTTAAGTCGGTGGGCCAGACAACCGGTTGGCACCCCTGGTCCTATGGGCAGGATATGGCGCCACAACCACTTCGCGCAGCTCAAGCAGCGCGATGACAACTTCCTGGACATCGATTTGCCTGGCGGTGGGCAACGAGTATTCGTTCGGAATACCTTTCCCTCCCAGGGGCCGTGGCGGCCCACGAATGGATTTGACGTTCTGACCCAGACAGCCAACGGCTGGACATTGCACCTCTTGGCGGACGACAGTGTGCTGGCCTTCAATACCACCGGCGTTCTACAGACGGTCACGCAGCGTAATGGCTGGGTGTATACCTATGCCCACGACGCGGCAGGCAAGGTGACGCAGGTGAGCAATCAGTTTGGACGCACCCTGGGATTCCAATACAACGCCAGCAACCAACTGACCAGTGTCACTGCATCCATCGGAACAGTTGGCTATTCGTACGACAGTAGCGGTCGACTGGTGACAGTGACCTATCCCGACAGCACCCAACGCAGCTACCACTACGAACATACGAGCATTCCAGACCTAGTCACAGGAATCTCCATTCAGGGTACGCGCTACGCCACCATCGGTTACGACATACGAGGTTTTGCGACCAGTACCGCGCTGGCCGGCAACGTCAACGCGTACTCGGTGGCCTATTCCGATATGACTCCTGGAAGGTATGCGGCGGTCACCGATCCGCTCGGCAATACCCGCAACTTCGGCTATAGCTCTGTTCGAGGCGTGCTGGCCGTGACCTCCGGCTCTCTGTCGCTCACAGGCGCGCCAGATGCCTACTCGCGCGTGCAAAACTCTTTAGGCCTGATTGATTCAGAGACCGATTTCAAAGGTGTCAACACCACCTACGAATGGGATGCCGCTCGTCGCCTTCGTCTTTCCAGTACAGACGCAGCGGGCCGGTCCGAAACCCGCACTACGACCACAACATGGCACCCGCAGTGGCGCCTGCCTGTAGCTGTCACCGAACAAGGCCGAGTCACCAGTTACACCTACGACAGCGTGGGCAATGTACTGAGCCACACGATTACCGACTCGGGTACCAGCGGCAGCTCCCGCACCACCAACTGGACGTACTACCCTACTGGACTGGTGGCCACCGAAACCGCTCCAAACGGCGCAGTCACTAGCTACCAGTACGACAGCGCTGGCAACCTCACCAGCGCCATCAACGCTCAGGGCCATGTGGATACGTACACTCGTGACGCTGCAGGCCGGGTGCTCACCCACACCACGCCCACGGGCGTGACGATCACCTACACCTACGACGCCCGCGGCCGTATGCTGACCGCCAGCGCGGATGGGCAAGTCACCGCGCTCACTTATAGCTCCTCTGGCAAGGTGGCCACTGCGACCTTGCCCCACGGCCATCTGGTCACTTACCAGTACGACGCTGCGCAGCGCCTGACTGGCTGGACCGATAACCGAGGCGCTAGCGCCACCTACGTGCTGGACGGCATGGACAATCGCAAGTCCGAGGAAGTGCGTAATGCCCAAGGCCAGGTCGCCTGGAACCTGGCGCGGACGATCAACAGTTTGAACCGCGTAGAGAGCGTCACGGTAGGTCCGCAGGCTGCTATCACCTACGGTTACGATGCAAACGGCGACCTCTTCAGAACCACCAATGGGCTGGGTGTGAGCACCCATTTCGGTCTGGACGCCCTGCGCCGCGTTCAGGCGATTCACGACAGCGAACTGGCCACAGCCACTCTGACCTACAACGCGCTGGACAGCGTGACCCAGGCTAGCGACTTCAAAGGCGTAGCCACCACCTACGAGCGCGACGCCCTGGGCAACGCCAAGACCGAGGCCAGCCCGGACGCCGGCACCCAAAGCGCCCAGTACGACGCGCTGGGCCTGCCCAGCAGCATCACGGACGCCCTGGGGCGGGCCACCACCATCGTGCGCGACAGCCTGGGACGGCCCACCAGCATCACCCACGCCGGTGGCGCAGGTGGAACAGGTGGAACAGGCGTAGCCAGCCAGACCACCACCCTGCGCTACGACCTGCCCGGCAGCGCCTACAACCAGAGCGGCCAGCCCAACGCCAGCAAAGGATCGCTGAGCGAGATCGTGGACGCCAGCGGCACCACCAGCTACCAGCGGGACTGGCACGGCCGCGTCGTGCGCAAGACCCAGCAACTGAAGAACGGGCACACCAGCACCGTGGGCTACAGCTACGCCCCGAGCGGCCTGCTGGCCAGCATCACCTACCCCGACGGCAAAGTGCTGCAGCACCAGTACGACAGCACAGGTCTGCTCACCGCCCTGACCTGGAACAACCAGCCGCTGGTCAGCGGCATCACCTGGAACCCGCTGGGCCAGCCCACCGGCTGGACCTGGAACCTGCAAGGCAGCCAGGGCAGCACCAGCCTGAGCGTGGCGCGCAGCTACAACACCGCGGGCCAGCTGACCACCACCGACTTCAGCAGCTACCAGTACGACGCAGCGGGCCGCATCAACAGCCTGACGCAGAACCTGTGGGCGCCGGCCAGCCCCAACCCGCTGGAGCAGACCGTGCAAGAGTCTCCCGTGACCTGGAGCGTGCAGTACAGAAGCACCGGCCAGATCATGGGCTTTACCCGCCAAGGCGCATCGGGTGCCGCTCCGGACACCACTAGCTACAGGTACGACGCCAACGGCAACCGCACGGCGAGCACCAGCGAGCGCACCCTGGCGGGCAAGCCCACGGTCACGAACCGCAACTACAGCGTCAGCGCCAACCGGCTGACCGGTTTCTCGCAGAGCCAGCAATCCACCGACCCTGCGACCGGCCAGGTCAGCACCGCCAACACCAGCGTGGCATACAACTACGACGCGGCGGGCAACCAGCAGGGAGACGGCCTGCACGGCTACCAGTACGACAGCGAAGGCCGGCTGGAGCGGGTGACGCTGGGCACGGGGGCGGGAGCTTCCAGCGTGCAGTACGCGCACAACGCGCTGGGCCTTCGGGTGTTCAAGACCGACGTGCTGGCAAGCGGTACGTCCAACAGCACCACCGCCAACAACAAGACCGGCCCAGCCCAGATCACCCTGCTGGGTGACGACGGCGAAGAGCAATCCGCAACCGGTCTCCAACCCACCGGCCTGCTGAAGGACCTGCAGAACTTCTGGCTGCGCCTGTGGAGCCCGCAGACCGACAGCACCCAGGCCCAGGGCCGGGCGTTCGTGTATGCGGAAGATGGCAGCCTGCTGGGCGAATACCCCATGGAGGCCAACCCGGCCACGGCACCGACAAAGGGAGCGCAGCACATCTGGCTGCCCACAGCCAACGGCCCGATGCCGATTGCGGTGGTGGGTGAAGGCCGGCAGTACGCGGTGCATGCGGACCACCTGAACACCCCGCGGAGGCTGACTCAGGAAGACGGCCAAGTGGCCTGGCAGTGGGAATACAGCGCGTTCGGGGACGAGGCGCCGACGACGGCGGCCACGCGGTTCACGAGCGCCAAGACCAACCCGACGACGGGGTCAACGGCGGTGCCGCTGGTGCAGTACAACCTGCGGTATCCGGGGCAGTACTTTGACGAGGAAAGCGGGCTGCATTACAACCACTTCCGTAGCTATGACAGCAAGGTTGGGCGGTATACGCAGGCTGATCCTATTGGGCTGGAGGGTGGTTGGAATCGGTTTGGATATGTAGACGCGAATCCGCTGTCATACATGGATTCGATGGGTTTGGTAGCAAGTGCCGATCCTTGGTTTGGCTATGGCGGAGACAAGGGATTTAGAGACTGGTGGCATGCTCAAAAACCATATTATGGCGGTCAGGATATTCCCAATAAAGAAGTCTGCGATAACCTATACAAGGACTATAAAGAGTCAAACGAACGCGGTAAAGGAGGTAAGAGCGGTAGAGGTGGAAAGAGTAGGGGCGATAAGCGTCCCACCCTCAACGAACTACTTCGAAACGGTGGACGGGGCGGGTATGGCCGTGGTGGAAGTGAGGAGTAAGCTATGAGGACTTACTGCTCATTGGTCATCAGCAGCGATACCGATGCCCAGCTGGCGGCAACCGTTCTAAGAATTCTTGGATTGAGATCCAGTGAAGTTGTAGACACCCAGACTCCCGATCTAATTTTCCGCAGGGAAAAAATCGCAAAAATTCTCGGTAAACCACCCTTATGCCCACCTCGCTACATCTGGCGTTTCTCTTCGAAGAACATAATTCATGACAAGGATATACAAGCTCACATTGCATGGCTGTTAAGTCAGGTTAGGCTAGGGCGATCAATCCGTGAGGTCACCGAAAATGGAGGTAATGCTTTTCTCACGTGCTTCTGGGCTGGCAATGGTCGGGGCGGTGGACCTATCTTGCCTTCAAGCTTGATGCGGGCGGTCGCTGATCACGGTGTTGAGTTGCAATTTGATTTTTACGTTGAGGAAAATAATGAATCAGCATGCGAAGACTAACCGTGTGATAAAAATCCTGCATTCATTTTGAAAACGATAGGCATAAAATGCATCGTCGTAAACTACTCATTGGGATTTTTGGCGCAGTCCTGACCGCGTCTTGCGATGATTCATCTTTAAAACCTGCTGATGATGTTAGGCAGCGTTTAATTGGGCGATGGTTGGAAGAGATTTCCGATGGCGGCTTTCAAAGCAGAAGCGTTGTCACACTTGATCGAAACGGTACGTTTATCGAAGTAGAGGAAGCTTTGAAAGCGAATGAATTGACCATGCAGCAAACGCATGCAGGTGAATGGTCTTTTGATGGGGTTAACTTCAAGAGAAAGTATACTAATCTGAATGGTAAAAATCTGTCAAATGCTAGTTTCGGGTATGCAACCTACGCGATCAAATTCCTCGGCGAAGATAGTTTTATCGGTATTGACAACGTTCGTGAAAGGGAATATCGCTTTAGTCGGATTGAAGCGATCGTGCGTTAAAGTAATCAGTACTTCCAGTCTGCACGGCCGCTAGATTAAGGCTTCTCATAATCCCCCCAAACCTCCCATCCACAACCCAGCCGCTAAAGCTGTTGGGCCAAGTAACTTCTTCTTTTGCCGCTGAGCTACGTGTCGCATCCCGGATGATTGCATCGATCCAAAACGCTATCCACTCTTCATTGCCCGAGCGGTTCTGCAAGAGTTGATAGAGTCTCTGCAATCCACCCGGGGAGTGAAGCCATGTTGATTGCCCTGCACAAGAACGCCCGCACCACGCCTGCCGTGCGCGCCGAGATCGCAGCCAGCGATGAACCAGCCAGCGTCCTGGCCCAGCGCTTTGGGATCACCGAGCAGACGGTCTACAAGTGGAAGAACCGCGAGGTCTTTGGGGACCGCTCGCACACGGCCCATCACTTGCAGACCGTGCTCACGCCTGCGCAAGAAACCGTGGTGGTGCACCTTCGGCGTACCTTGCTGTTGCCCCTGGATGACCTGTTGGCGGTCACGCGAGAGTTCTTGAGCCCCGATGTCTCACGCTCAGGTTTGGACAGGTGCCTGCGCCGCCATGGAGCAGGCAACCTCAACGCCCTCAAGCCCCACCAGCCTGCGGTACCCCACAAGGCCTTCAAGAGCTACGAGCCAGGCTACGTGCACATGGACGTGAAGTACTTACCCCAGATGCAGGACGAGAGCAGCCGGCGCTATCTGTTCGTGGCCATCGACCGGGCCACGCGATGGGTGTTCGTGCAACTCAAGGCCAACAAGACAGCGGCGAGTGCACAGGCCTTCCTCAAGGCATTGCACAAGGCCTGCCCGATCAGGATCAACAAGCTGCTGACCGACAACGGCAAGGAGTTCACGGACCGCCTGTTTGCCAGCAAGGAGCGCGAACCCAGCGGCAACCATGAGTTCGACCAACTGTGCCAGGAGCTGGGCATAGAGCACCGGCTGACCAGGCCCAGGAGCCCAAGAACCAACGGCATGGTGGAGCGGTTCAATGGCCGCATAGCGGACGTCCTGAAGACCCACCGATTCAACAGCCGTGAAGATATGGAGCAGACCTTGCAGCGCTATGTGGCCTTGTACAACCACCAACTGCCGCAGTCAGCACTGGGCAGCAAGACGCCGATGCAGGCCATGAAAGAGTGGTACCAAGAGCACCCGAATCTGTTTCACAAGCGGCCATATGATCGTCCGGGATGTGACACCTAAAGATGGTAAGAGCCTTGAGTCGAGTCGAAAACTCAAATATCTGCAGGGACCTGACTGAAGCTCAATAGGCTCCGTACAGAGCTTTGCGCCGTCCGTCGACGTTTGCAATAGAAGCCGAACCAGATCGGGTAAATCCATCAAACCAAATGCGCCCGATGACACGAATGCTTTCGGTGCATGTATTTGAAAGAATCTGCGCACTAAAAGCCCGCGAACGACAAGTTGTAGCGCATGTAGCGGCCATAGTTGTCATTGGGAGATGCCGATTGGGTGTCGCGGACGGCGAGAACTACTCCTGCGCCATTCTGTGCAATGTTTCGGTAGTTCAAGTCGGTATCGCTTGGATCAAAAACCGACATGTACGCACCGGACTGCAAGTTGAACGCGCCAGAAAACGGATGGCCTTGCCCAAACTGTTGAAGGTGGCCTTCGAGTTCCAGCGGATTGGCGAGTGTGGTGCAGTAGGAAAAGTGAAGTGCACCTGGATACGCCACCCCAAGCACCACGAACTGGCCTCCCACCTTGCGCACCGCTTGCGCCATGGCCATGTTGGCCATCCACTGGCCCGGCAAGTTGCCCCGGTAGAACACGTATGGTTTGATCGGCGCCTCGGGCACGCTGGCATCGGCCCACTCCCAACGAGTGATGTACTGCCAAGCTCCGGCGTTGTTGAAGATTTCCCAGTAGTGGCCGTTTCGGTTGTTGGGGTTACCGGTCTGCCCGAGCAACGAGGTGGCGCATCGCAAAAGCACGGGGCCGGCCTTGCCCGCTGGAGAGTCAGGCGCACCAAACGGGATTGCCATCGTTGGGTTCTGGGTCGCAGGAATATGCTGCGCGAACGTGTAAACGTAGCCGTTGTCTTCGATGAGGTTGGACGGGTGCAAAAAACCATAGTGCGCCAACTTGCCCAGCCTGCCGTATTGGGGCAACGCTGGGTGAATGATCATGTGATGGTCGCTGTGTGTGGTCGTGCCCGAGAAAGGAGCGGGGTTAAACGCGTAGGTGAACTGGTCGTGATCGCCAGTTCGAGGCTCCGTCTTGAAGAGCGACAGGCTGTTGAACCACTGAAACGTACTGCTGCCTTCGTTGGGCCAGTAGGTGCCGGCATCTGCCGCGAGTTCGGTGTAATTCTCCGAGTGTGCAATGGCGAAAGCTTGGGTCTGATCCACGTTGAAAACGGAGAACAGCCAGTGCCGCATGTCCATGCTACCCATTTGCGGATTGCGTGCCGACTTCATCGTCATCGGCTCGACAGGCGACAAGCTGGGCGCCGCCATCGATCCCGGCACCAGATACATGGTGCGGTTCTCGCTGTGTGGAACCACCGCACGCATGACGTCTGTTGAGCTGCGGCGGTAGGGGTTCAAGGGACCATCTGCCCAGCTTCCGTAAGGCCTACCTGCACCTACATATGTCTTGTAATTTGGCAACGCGTTGAAGTCATAGATGTTGCTGGCCGTAGCGAATGAGAGAGACACCGTGGGAGCAGACTGCGCCAGCACATTTCCAGACATTGAGACTGCGGCCAATCCCGCAGTGCTGGCTTTAAGAAATTCACGACGATTGTTCAATGGACTCTCCCTTTGGTTGATCTATTCAGCCTACAAATTGCTGACACAACGGCACTTCGGATCGTAGTGAGGACACTGGGATTTGCATGTAAGGGCTTGTTCCTTGTGTAACTACCCGGTGCTACTCGAAACATGTTTGCGCACAATTAAACAACTTGCGGATAGATTGAAGACGCGGGTCATATTGCCAGTGCCCGTGCAGTTGGGAGGGTGCCTGCGCTTTTGTGCGTTGAGCTCCTAAAACTTGTTCAACATCAATTTGGAAGCGTGATCATGATCAAAAAACTTCTGGCCATCACTTCGATTGCCTTAGCGCCATTGGTGGCCAGTGCAGGTGCGGAAAACGGAGTTCTGGCTCACCCTGGCGGCGGGCTGGACTTCCAATACCCCAGCACGTTTGCGAAAGCCCGTGCCAGCATTCAGAACGGTGGGCAAATCAAATTGCAATCGCGTTTTGTTTGGGGTGGTCCTGCCGGGAGTCCTATTGGCGGAGATGAGCACGCCATCGTTGCCTTTACGCAAGGCGCCAACAACAGTTACGTCAATGGATTTCTGCAACCGTTGTGGACACACGGTGTGGGTGCATTTGTGCATCCCAACGGACTGCATCTGGAACTCTGGTTCCGCAACGATGACAACGGCAATGGAACCATCGCAGACGACGTGACCAAGGCGGACGTGTGGGGCCAATATCCCAACAACTGCCGCACCGAGATCAACGGGGTGGGGAACACCAATGTCGACTGCCTGGGGGGCACCCCACACTCTGGTGGCTACATGACCCCTTCGGCTTTCTCGCTAAAGAAGGGCGCCATCTACTGGGTGCGTATCACCGTCGCTGATATCCCGACGAATCCTCTGTTCGCATCACTGCAAGCCGACTTGTTGGAGGAAACACCCAGTGGCGTTGTTCTGCGCCAGCAGGGCCTCGTCAATTTCGACAAAGGACGTCACTTCCCAGACTACTCGTCCCCGCTGAAGGGAACCATTGCGCGCACGGGGGGCAGCGGAGAGGTCATCCAGTTCAACGCATTTGACTATGGCTTCTGACGCGCATGCCCGGATGTGTGAGCCGCTCACTAAGTTGAACTGTGACAAAGGAAGAATATGAAGAAAGCAATCGCTGGATTGGTGATCGCAACCGTTGCGTTGTTACCGAGCGTGGGGAGCGCCCAGACGGGGCACCCTTACTACCCAATGAATGCTGGCACGCAGATCGTCTACCAGGTCTATGAGATACAGGGGCACTGGGACGAAGCAACCATGCAGCTATCGGTGACCAGCCGCACTCCCTGGAATCGTCCTATTGCCATTCAGTACTCGAACACGACGTGTCCTGCTTACTTTGGCAACGGCCCCCTGTATCGCGCGACATACGTTGACTCAGGTACCGCTGGCGGTGCACTGATTGATGGCGGAGGTGTGAGTCCCGGCGGCATCTCCTACATAGGAGAGGCCATCAACGAGATTGGCTGGGTGCATGTACCGTTCATTGCCAAGCTCGCTGTTAATCCCTCAGCAGGACAAACGATAGATGCTACCTCGACCGTAACAAGAGGATGCAGTGATACAACGTTCCAACAGACCTTGCGGTGGCGAAATAGAACCATTGCACACGCCAGCAGTTGGGGGCCTTTTCAGGACGTGTGGAGAACCGGGCTGCACGAGTACGGCTCTGAAAGCGGCGGTGTGGATCGCGTCTACAACTATGTTTTTGCCAGAGGCAAAGGCATGGTGAATTTTTGGTACGGACAACTCGGACCGGATGGAGCCATCACCAACGGACAAGAGTTCTACGCAATTCAGTACTAGATATGAATGCGAATGAAGCCGCCTTAAGGTGGCTTTTTTTATGCTATGTGACGCATGTGAGAAGTGAATAGCCCCGGCTTATCTAGACACTTTTGAGCCGTTGGGCATGTCGCTGCTGGAACTCTACAGGGGATAGTCCTGCCGCCGATGAATGACGGTGCTGTGAGTTGTAGAACATTTCGATGTAGTTTAAGACGTCCGCTCTCGCATCATCACGGGTTGCATAGACCCGCCTGCGGATGCGTTCGCGCTTGAGCAGTTGGAAGAAGCTCTCAGCCACAGCGTT